>NZ_JAUYOJ010000198.1 GCF_030697925.1 Phenylobacterium sp.
CCGGCCGATCATCACCCTGGACGGCGACCACGAGGTCAATGAGGTCTTCTTCACCGACGCTCGCGCCCCTGTCGCCAACCTGGTCGGCGAGGAGAACCAGGGCTGGACCTACGCCAAGTATCTGCTGACCTACGAGCGGACGAGCATGGCCATGGTGGGCGCCTCGGTGGCCGCGCTTGGGCTGCTCAAGGACATCGCGCGGACTGAAACCAAGGGCGGCCGGCCGCTGGCCGACGATGCGTTCTTCGCCGCGCGCATCGCCAAGGTCGAGATCGAACTCGAGAATCTCAAGACCACGACCCTGCGTGTTGTCGCCGCCGCCGCGGCCGGCGGCGCGCCGGGGGCCGAAAGCTCGATGCTCAAGGTGAAGGGCACCGAGGTCCATCAAGAGATCCGCAGCCTCATGCGCCGCGCCCTGGGACCCTATGCTCTTCCGTTCCAGCCCGAGGTTCTCGCGCCCGGCTCCAACGCCGAGCCCGTGGGCCCGGACTACGCGCCCGGCGTTACGCCGGCCTACCTCAACAGCCGCAAGCTCACGATCTACGGCGGCTCCAACGAGGTGCAGCGCAACATCATCACCAAGGCCATCCTCAAGCTCTGAGCGGAACACCAGCCATGGACTTCAAGCCCACATCCGACCAGCAGATGCTGAGCGACTCCCTCCGCCGCTTCGTCGCCGAGCGCCATCCGCTCGAGGCGCGCGCAAGACTCGCCGGCACGGCGCCCGGCTACAGCATCGAGGCCTGGAAACAGTTCGCCGAGCTCGGCGCGCTGGGCGCGCTGTTCGATCCGGAACTGGGCGGCTACGGCGGCGCCCCCGGCGACATCGCCGCGGTCTTCGAGGCGCTGGGAAGCGGCGCGGTCGCGGGGCCGTTTCTGGCGAGCCTGCTGTCGGGGAGCTGCCTGGCGAGCGTCGGGGGCGGGCAGGCGGAGACGCTGCTGAACGCCATCATCGCGGGTGACGCCGTCATCGCCTTCGCCCACCAGGAGCCCGGAAGCCGCTATGAGCTCGGCCGGGTCGAAACCGCGGCCGTGGCGGGCGAGGGGGGCTGGCGTCTCTCAGGCGCCAAGGCAGTGGTGTCCCACGGCGACGCCGCCGACCAGTTCATCGTTTCCGCCCGCACGTCCGGCGTGGCCGACGACGAGCAGGGCGTGTCGCTCTTTCTCGTCCGCGCCGGGGCTCCGGGGCTCTCGATCCGCGGCTATGTGGGCATCGACGGCGCGCGGAGCGCCGAAGTCGTGCTGGACCAGGTCGAGGTTGGGGCGGATCGGCTGCTGGGTCCGGTGGGCGAAGCCTTCGAGACGATCGAGAAGGCCGTAGGGGCGGGCGTCATCGCACTGTGCGCCGATGGCGTCGGCGCCTTGGATGTCGTCAGGGAGATGACCGCCGAATACCTACGCACCCGCAAGCAATTCGGACAGCCGATCGGCAGTTTCCAAGCGCTGCAGCATCGTATGGCCACGGTGTTGATCGAGATCGAACAGGCGCGGTCCGCCCTGACCAATGCCATGGCGGCCTTCAACGGACCCCGGGTCTCCCGCGAACGCGCCCTCTCGGCGGCGAAATACACCCTTGGCTGCACGGCCGCTCTCGTAGCGGAGGAAGCGGTCCAACTGCACGGCGGCATCGGCATGACCTGGGAGCTGCCGCTTTCGCACTACGTGAAACGTCTCCTGATGCTGGACCATCTCCTCGGCGACGTGGACCATCACCTGGAGCGCTACATCGCGCTCGGTCGAGCCGCTTGAACCCTGCCATGCGACGCCCGGGCCGTCGTAGCGGGTCCGGCCGGTCTGGCGCGCGTCGGGGCGGGAGGGAGGGGATCATTCGCGCCGCATTGCATGTGTTCGGGCAGGTCGGTTTCGAGGCCGCGACGGTGCGCGGCATCGCCTCGGAGGCGGGTGTGTCCGCAGCCGCCGTCTACCATTACTTTGACGGAAAGCAGGGCCTCGTCCTGGCCGCCTGCGAGCCCGAGGCGAGCGCCTTGAAGGCGCGGTTGGAATCGCTTGGACGGGCGCCGTCCGGTCCGACGAGCCACACGCTCGCGATCCTCGAGACCGCCATGGCGTGGGCGCTGCAGAACCTCGACGTCTATGAACTCCTTCTTGCCGGAACCGCGGCGCCGCGGTCGGGCAAGATATGGGCGCTGGGCCGCGAACTGGAGGCGGCCTGCCTGCGTGAGCTCGAAGCTGCCCTCAGCGGCGTGAGCGGGTGGTCCCCCGATGATCGCTCGCGCATCGAGGCGGGCGCGCAGGCGCTTTGGGCAGCGGCCAATGGCGTCATCTGTCTGTGCCTTCGCCTGGGCTGTCCAACGTCTGTCGGCCCCCTGCTGTCAGCCGCGGTGGAGCCGATTCTAGCAGAAATGATCGCTGCTGAACTCGATCGCGCCGGCGCCGCCACGCCGCATCGCGGCTCCGCGGCGCGTTGATCGCGTCTCGCATCAACATCCGATGGCCATCGCGGCGAGGTTGCTTGACGAGTGTGAAAAAAGAACGCACTTAAGGTGAGCGTCCCCGTCCCACCTCAGAGCGCGCGCCTCGCGATCGTCCGCCCAGCGCCAACAACAGGATCTCAAATGTCCAGCTCATCCAGTTCAGAGAGACCTTCCCGCAACGCCACGGCGGTGGTTGTCGGAGCGGGAGACTTCATCGGCGGCGAGATCGCGAAAAGGTTCGCGGCGGAGGGCTACACGGTCTTCGTCGGCCGCCGGCAGGCGGAGAAACTCGATCCGCTGAAGGCTGAGATCGAGGCGGCCGGGGGTCGCATCGTGGCCAGGGGGCTCGACGCGCGTGACGAGGACCAGATGATCGCCTTCTATGAGGAGGCCGAGGCGACGGCGCCGATCGAGGCGTCGATCTTCAACATCGGAGCGAACGTCAACTTCCCGCTCGTGGAGACCACCTCGCGCGTCTTTCGGAAGGTGTGGGAGATGGCCTGCTTCGCCGGATTCCTCAGCGGCCGGGAAGCGGCCAGGCACATGCTGCCCCGCGGCGCAGGCTCGATCTTCTTCACAGGGGCGACGGCCGGTCTGCGCGGTGGCGTCGGATATGCGGCCTTCGCGAGCGCCAAGTTCGGGCTCCGGGCCGTGGCTCAGTCGGCCGCGCGAGAACTGGGGCCGCAGGGCATCCATGTTGCGCACCTGGTCATCGATTCAGGGGTGGACACCGCCTGGGTGCGCGAACGCATGCGCCAGGCCGCGGGCGACGGTGCCATGCCCGATCGGGTCCTGATGCGTCCGGCGGCCGTGGCCGAGGCCTATTGGGCCCTTCACCAGCAGGCCAAGGATGCTTGGACCTTCGAGCAAGAGATCCGGCCCGCCGGCGAACCTTGGTGAGCAAGCGGCGGACGCCCGCCAAGCCTAGGCGCTCCGCGCGACGCTAAACGACGCTTCACAACGAATTTCCTAGAGGTCCTGAACATGCAGCAGGCGGTGATCGCGGGCTATGTCCGCACCCCCTTTCACTTCGCCCGTAAGGGCGCCTTGGCCCAGGTGCGGCCCGATGACCTGGCGGCGACGGCGATCAGGGCGCTGATCCAGCGAACGGGCGTGGATCCGGCCACGCTGGAGGACGTGATCCTGGGCTGCTCGTATCCAGAAGCCGCCCAAGGGGACAATGTCGCCCGCATCGCCAGCCTGCTGGCCGGCTTGCCGATCGAGGTGAGCGGCATGACGGTGAACCGGTTCTGCGGTTCGTCCATGTCGGCGATCCACATCGCTGCGGGTCAGATCGCCATCGGCGCCGGGGAGGCGTTCATCGCCGGTGGCGTTGAATCCATGACCCAGGTGCCTCAGGGCGGGTTCAACTCGACCCCCAATCCGAAGCTGATGGCCGCCTACATCTCGATGGGCGAGACGGCGGAAAACGTGGCCGCACAGTTCGGCGTGTCGCGCGCGGATCAGGAGGCGCTGTCGTACGCGTCGCAACAGAAGGCCGCCAGCGCGCAGGCCGCCGGCCGCCTGCGCGCCGAGATCGCCGGCGTGTTGACGGACGATGGTCTGATCGACACGGACGGGTGCCTCCGCCCTGAGACCACGCTTGAAGGGTTGGCCGGGCTGAAGCCGGCCTTCCGGCCCGAAGGCACGGTGACCGCCGGCACATCGTCACCGCTCACCGACGGCGCATCGGCGACTCTGATCACCTCGGCCGCCTATGCCGCGGCGCATGGCCTCGAGCCCTTGGCCCTCATCCGGGCGGTGGCCACGGCGGGTTGCCCCCCAGAGATCATGGGGATGGGCCCTGTCCCGGCGACGCGCAAGGCGCTGGCCCGGGCCGGCCTGACCATCGACGACATCGACATCGTGGAGATCAATGAGGCGTTCGGTAGCCAGGCCGTGGCCTGCCTCCGTGAGCTCGGCATCCCGCTGGAGAAGGTCAACCTAGATGGCGGCGGCATCGCCATCGGCCACCCGCTGGGCGCCACCGGCGCCCGGATCACCGGCAAGGCGGCCCAGATCCTCAAGCGCGAAGGCAAGCGCTTCGCCCTTTCCACCCAGTGCATCGGCGGCGGCCAGGGCATCGCCACCATCCTGGAAGCGGCGTGAGCAAGCCGGGCCTCGCCATGCTGCTGGTCGAAAGGCCGCTTGCCGGCGTCGCCGTGGTCACCCTGAACCGGCCCGACGCCATGAACGCGCTCTCCAAGGCGCTGCGCGGCGCGTTGCACGAGGCCATGGCGGTCTTGGACGGCGATCCCGAGGTCAAGGCGATCGTGTTGACCGGCGCGGGCGAGCGGGCCTTCACGGCGGGGCTGGACCTGAAGGAACTCTCCACCGATCCGCTCGGCATGGGGGCGGCCAATGCTGTCGATCCGGCCGAGAACCCGGTTCGCGCGGTGCTCGCCTGCTCCAAACCCGTCATTGGCGCGATCAACGGCGTTGCGATCACCGGCGGTTTCGAACTGGCGCTCGCCTGTGACGTGATCATCTGCTCCACCAACGCCCGCTTCGCCGACACCCACGCCCGGGTCGGCATTACGCCCGGCTGGGGCCTGTCGCAGAAGCTCTCGCGCTGCATCGGCCCCTATCGGGCCAAAGAGCTGTCGCTGACGGGGAACTTCCTCGACGCGAGGACCGCCTACGATTGGGGCCTCGTGAATCGCGTGGTCGCGCCGGACGAGCTGATTCCGGTCGCCCTGCAGTTGGCGCAGCAGATGGCGGACACCGATCTCGACATGCTGGTCGTCTACAAGGCCCTGATCGACGACGGCTATGAGTTGGCTCTCGGGGCAGGCCTCGGACTGGAGCACGAGCGTTCCGTCGCCCACAACGCCGAGGTCACCCCCGACATGGTCGCGGCGCGCCGCGCGGCGGTGCAGGCGCGCGGGCGCAGCCTTGCGCCGCCAGCCCGGTAGCGGATCGGCGCGCGGATGCAGATGGAAACCCACACCATGGCCGTCATCGCCGTCACCAAGGAACGCCGCGCGGCGGAGACGCGCGTGGCCGCCACCCCGGAGACGGTGAAGAAGCTGATCGCCAGCGGGTTCTCGGTGGTGGTCGAGGCCGGCTCCGGGACGGCCGCCTCCTATCAGGACGCCGACTATGCGGCGGCCGGGGCGACCCTGGCCAAGACCGCCAAGGAGGCGATCGGCAAGGCCGACATCCTGTTCAAGGTCCGCGCCCCGGTCGACGAGGAGGTCGCCGCGCTGAAGTCCGGCGCCATCGTCGTGGCCACGCTCAATCCGCACCAGAACAAGGATGCGTTGAAGGCGCTCGCCGCTGGACCAGGAGGAGGAGATCGCTGCGCTGACGGCGGCTTTGTCTTTGACGACGCCATTGGCGAACCAGGCGACCAGGCTCGATCGCGCGCGTTCCAGCCAAGGGTCTAGCTCAGCCAGGGACTTCTTCCGGATCATGGCCTGGAAGGCGGCGATGATCTCTCGCGCCTCGACCAGCTCGGGCACGCCGCTCTCGATGGCGGCGACCGTGACGGTCTCGGACTTGGAGAGAGTGTCGCGACCGACGGTCGTGAGGCGTGCGATCGTTCGAGCTGAAGGCGCTCGGCTCAGGGCGTCGCCGTCGACTTTGTCCGCTCGCCGCCGCCGGGTCGCCCATTCGGTGACGACCCGACGACAACCACGGAAGCCCTGCGCTTTCAGGCGCCGCCACAGCTCCGTCGCGTTGCGCTCACCCGCCGCCCACTGGGCGTCGAGCCACGGCAGGTGAAGCTCCAGCGAGCTTTCGCGGACGCGGAACACGTCGGTGTGCTGGCCGCAGAGCACCTTGCGGACAAGGCCGCGGCCGTGCCCGGTGCGGCGGACGATCTCCTTGATAGAGACCCCATTTTTGGCCAAGCCCAGAACGACGGCGTTGGTGTCCTCCCGTCGAAGATATCCCTCGTATTGGATCCGCTCCGCGGCGGTGAGCAGGTCGGGATTGATGGTCGCGGCGCCGATCACAACACGGATCTGGCGCATGGATTTGCGCACGGCGTCCAGGAAGGCGCGGCTTGCGTTCTCCATTAAGCGCCAACGATCCGCCACCTGCTCGGCCCGCGGCAGCGCCTTGGCCGCCGCCAAGGCATAGCCTCCCCCGCGGTCGCGAGCGACAATGCTGATCTGCGGCTGATCGGAGAGCCACGCCTGCGCCGTCGCCGGTTCGCGGTCAGGCAGCAATGCGATGGTCTTGCGACGCTCGAGATCGCAGATGAGGGTGGCGTAGCGCTGATTGCGCCGCCAAGCCCAGTCGTCGATGCCGATCACCGTCGGCGGAACGAAGCGCGGGCTTCCTCGGCGACGCACGACCCGTAGCAGCGTGTCGTTGCTGGCGGGGACCATCAGCCGGCGGGCGAAGCTCGCCGCCGGGCGCCCGCCCAGGGCCAGTCCAAAATGGTGGACGATATGCTCGAGCCGACCGGTTCGGCGGCCCCAGGGCGCCAGCACTTCCCTATCGAAGCGCTCGGCGAAAATCCGCCGGCCGCAAAGCACGGCGTCGCAGTGAAATCGGCGCGCCAGGACCTCGAGTTGCACCGGCTTGCCCGCCAACGGGAGGTCCGCCAGCCGGCGCAGATATCGGCTATGAATCGGCTTCGAGCGCGCTCCGCACGTCGGACAGGCGCTCGTCTCGCTCGCCGGGCGGACCTTGATCAGCGTGCGTTCCGGGCTTGTCTCGACGTGCTCGACAACCAAGCCGCCTGGCACGAGCGACGACGAGCGGACGGTCTGACCCATGGCGTTGATTCCGCTTGCGAACCAACGAGAGCCGGCGCCACGATTTCATCAAAAGTGAGTCAGAGCCCCGATTGCGCGCCGTTTAACATGCCGGCGCCATAGCGAGCGATCACCGTCCGCCCCTTCGGACGTGAGTGTGTTTTTCCAACGCGCCAAGTGGACCGGTGGCCAAGGCGCGACTATCCTGGGGCCATCCACCAGCATCGGCTGACGCGCCGGACGGAGGCGGCTTGAAGTGGTCTGAACTCCGCAACGCCCCGGACGCGACGACGCGAGCGCTCGTTGTGCTCAGTGATCGCTGGACCCTGATCCTTCTATCGCAGTGTCTCGCCGGGCTGACACGTTTCGATGATCTGCAGCGCACCCATGGTCTTTCCCGCTCCATCGTTTCCGACCGGCTGAAGTTGCTGATTGACGAAGGAATCCTGGAACGTCATCCCTATAACGGTGTCCGCCACGAATACCGCCTCACGGCGAAGGGGGAGGCGCTGTCCCCCCTCCTTGAAGCGATCCGGCTCTGGGCCGAAACCCACGACAGCGGAACGTCACGCCCGAAGCCCTAGCCACAGGCTCGCCTCTCGTGCAGGTCAAGGCCCCTCGAGGCCGCCAACGCAAGCCCTGACTGCACGGCCTCCTGAAATTCAAACCGTGCTTCGACCTCGCCCAGCGTGACGGCTAGGCCACAATCGGCTTCAAAGCGTGTCATTTTCGAACTGGCATGGAGTTTCCGGCCCTGCGCGGCTTCACAAAAACTACCTCATATGCCCATATGCGCTCACCCTGCTGATAAGTACGTTTTTTGAACTCATAATTGCGGTGCATCGATGCGGCGCGACCAGGGGCGAGATCCGGCCTATCGGGCCGGACCGGTGAAAAAAGGGAAGGGAAACCAGGATGCCAACAAATCTTGACCCGTGCGCGGGTCTCAGCCTTGGCGCGAGTTTCAGGGCGCAAGTCGCGGTGAGCCGCCGAAAGCTGCTGGCCGCTGGCGTGGCGGCGGCGGCGCTCGCCGGCGTTGCCCTCCCGGCCATCGCCCAGACGGAGTCCGCCCCCTCGAACGTCATCGAGGAACTGGTCGTCACGGCGCAGAAGAAGGCCGAGGCGCTCCAGGACGTGCCGATCGCCGTCTCCGCCTTCGACCAGAACGCCCTCGAGAAGTCGAAGATCGACGGCGGCCCGAACCTGGTGCTGGCCGTGCCGAACGTGAACTTCGCGAAGAGCAATTTCACGGGCTACAACTTCCAGATCCGCGGCATCGGATCCAAGCTTTCCGCCGCTTCCGGCGACGCCGGCACCGGCATCCACCTGAACAACGTTCCGCTGATCGCCAACAACCTGTTCGAGGCCGAGTTCTTTGACATGGAGCGCGTCGAAGTGCTCCGCGGTCCGCAAGGCACCCTTTACGGACGCAACGCGACCGGCGGCGTGGTGAACCTCATCACCACCAAGCCGAAGGACGTGTTCGAAGCCAACGTCCGCGGCGAGTACGGCAACTACGACTCCAAGAAGCTCAGCGGCATGATCAATCTGCCGCTGGGCGAGCTCATCGCCGTCCGCGCGGCCGGCTTCTATTTGAAGCGTGACGGCTTCGGCAAGAACGTCGTCACCAACGAGGGCGTTGACGATCGCGACCTCTGGAACGGCCGGCTGACCGTCAGCTTCTTGCCAACCGAGCGGTTTCGCGCCTGGGCGCTGCTGGACCATTTTGAGGAGCACGATGCCCGCTCTCGGACCGGCAAGCAGTACTGCGTCAAGGATCCCGGCCCGCCGAACATCGGCGGCACGGCCTATTCCGCGGTCCCGCCCGTCGCCCAGGTTCAGCGCGGCTACTTCAACCAAGGCTGTCTGCCGACCTCGCCCTACGCGCCGAACGGGCTCGGCACGCTGAATTCGCAAGGTACGGTCAATGGGGTGTTCGCGTCCTACGTGGGCCTTCAAACAGGCGACTCCTACGCCGGCAAGACGCAGTCGCCCAATATCCGCAACATCGAGTCACCGTTCGATCCGGAGTACAAGTCCAAGACGGACACCTACGAATTCAATGCCGAGTTCGATGTCACACCCGCGCTGAAGCTGTCCTGGCTCGCTTCCTATAGCCTGTTCGACCAGACCAATCGGCAGGACTTCACCCGCTACACGCCCACTGTTCCGTTCAACGCGACCCCCAACCCGGTCAACGTGTTCGCCGGGGTTCCAGGCTACGCGGGGCTCTATTCTCTCGCGTTCCCAGGCGGCGTCGTCAGCGACCCACAGATCGGCGCGTTCAATTACCAAGCTCTCTACGATGTGTCGGACACACACAGCGACCAGTGGAGTCACGAGGTCCGACTGCAATCGGACTTCGATGGCCCGATAAACTTCAACATCGGCGGCCTATACCTTAAATACAGCAACAGCCAAATCTACGGCGTCGCCTTCAATGCATCCACCGCGTTCGCGCAGATTCAGAATTTGCTCAGGACGGGGAACCCTAATTGCTTCTCGGCAGCTCCGTGTGTTGCCGTAGACCCAAATCCCGAGATGACGGGGCGCGGCCACAACTACCTCTATCTGCCGCAGCGCTACTCGTTAAAGTCCTATGCCGCCTTCGGCGAGCTCTACTGGCAGGCGACCGATACCCTGAAGGTCACCCTCGGCCTGCGCTACACGGTCGACGACAAGAGCGTCGACAACATTCCGGGGGCGATCCAGCAGCCGGGGATCGGACTCCTCGGTCCGTTGCCGGGGCAGCCGGCGGTCCTCAGGGCCAAGTTCAAGAAGCCGACCGGGCGCTTCGGCTTCGACTGGAAGCCCGAGTTGAGCTTCACGAACGACACCCTGATCTACGCCTTCTATTCGCGAGGCTACAAGGCTGGCGGCGTGAACCCGCCGTTTAGCCCAGGTCTGGGCGTGCAGCCTCACCCAGCGACCTTCAAGCCGGAGCTGATCGACGCCTATGAGGTCGGAACGAAGAACACGCTGCTGGACGGGACGCTGCAACTGAACCTCACGGCGTTCCACTACGACTACGGGGCCTACCAGGTCGCGAAGATCCAAAGCCGCACGACGATCAACGAAAACATCGACGCCAAGGTCGACGGCGCGGAACTGGAGACCATCTGGCAACCGCTCCAGGGCCTGCGCTTGAACGCGGCGATCGGCTACCTCGATACGAAGCTCGGCAACGCCGGGTCCGTCGATGTGGCGAACCGAACGGGCGGGCGCAGCGACCTCACGCTTGTCAAGAACAGCTTCGGTTCAAACTGCGTGGTCACCACGACCGGCGCGCAGACCGCCCTGGCCGCCTCGAATGCGGCGGGCAACCCTTTCCTGATCTCCGGCATCCCAGGGGTTCTGAAGGGCGTCTGCGACGTTACGAGCGCGGCGGGCGCGGGAACCAATATCAACGGCTCCGGCGCCATCGCGGCCGGCACTAACCCGTTCGGGTCCCTGATCTCCGATGGGGTGCTCGTTCCGTTGAGCGGAAAGGAACTGCCCAACGCGCCCCACTGGACTGTCTCGCTCGGAGCCCAATACACCTGGGTGATCGGGGACTGGGACACGACACTTCGCGGCGACTACTACCACCAGACGAAAACGTTCGCGCGCATCTATAATGCGCCGTCAGATCAGATCAAAGGGTGGGACAACGTCAACCTGACCCTCACGCTGGTGAACGACGGGATGGGGCTAGAGATCGTCGGCTTCATCAAGAACGTCACCAACGAGAAGGTGATT
>NZ_JAUYOJ010000206.1 GCF_030697925.1 Phenylobacterium sp.
CGATACTGTTGATTTAGTCGGCGGTTGATCGGTGCCTGGAAGCGTGATTCCCTTGTCGTTGTTGGCTTTGGAGGCCATGGCGATGATGGGGACGCAAGACGCTCCGCCGCAGTTGTTCTACGATTTCCGCCTCGACGATCATGTGCCGGCAGACCACCTGCTGCGCCGGATCGATCGGTTCCTGGATCTGGAGCCGGTGCGTGAGCAGCTCCGCCCGTTCTACTGCTCGATTGGTCGTCCCTCGATCGATCCGGAGCTGATGATGCGGATGCTGATCGTCGGCTACGCCATGGGCATCCGTTCGGAGCGGCGGCTGTGCGAGGAGGTGCATCTAAACCTCGCCTATCGCTGGTTCTGCAGGCTCGGGCTGGACGGCAAGGTCCCGGACCATTCGACGTTCTCGCGCAACCGCCACGGCCGCTTTCGCCAGAGCGACATCCTGCGGCGGCTGTTCGAGACGGTGGTCGAGCGTTGCCTGGCCGAGGGTCTGGTCGGCGGCGAGGGCTTCGCCGTCGACGCCAGCCTGATCGCCGCCGACGCTAACAAGCAGCGCTCTGTTCCAGGCGTTGATTGGCGGCCGCCGCAGGACCCCGGCGCGGCGGTCCGGGAGTACCTTGAGCGGCTCGATGACGCCGCCTTCGGCGCGGCCAGCGAGACGATGCCCAAGTTCATTTCACGGTCCGATCCGGCCGCCCAGTGGACCGGCGCCCACAAGGGCCACGCCTTCTTCGCCTATGCCGCAAACTATCTGATCGACACCGAGCACGCCGTCATCGTCGACGTCGAAGCCACCCGCGCCATCCGTCAGGCCGAGGTCGGCGCCTCACGCACGATGCTGGACAGGACCGCCGAGCGCTTCGGGCTCAAGCCCGATCACCTGGCCGCCGACAGCGCCTACGGCTCGGCCGCAAACCTCACCTGGCTGGTCCGCGAGCGCCAGATCGCCCCGCACATCCCGGTCTTCGACAAGTCCCAGCGCACTGACGGGACCTTTTCCAGATCCGACTTCACTTTCGATCCCGAGCGCGATCTCTACACCTGCCCCGAGGGCAAGACCTTGTTGGTCCTCCGCCGATCCTTCGCCACACCCCGCTCCGGTGTCACCAAGGACGGCACGCGGCTCTATCGCGGCTCGCGCTCCGACTGCGGCCCCTGCCGCCTCAAGGCGAGCTGCTGCCCCAACACCCCGGTCCGCAAAATCCCGCGAGACGTGGACGAAGATGTCCGAGACCTCGCCCGCGGGCTCGCCAACACACCGGCCTACGAGACCTCGCGTCACCGCCGCAAGAAGGTCGAGATGCTGTTTGCTCACCTCAAGCGGATCCTGAAGCTCAGCCGCCTACGGCTCCGCGGACCAAACGGCGCCCGAGACGAGTTCCTGCTCGCCGCCACCGCCCAGAACCTGCGGAAACTGGCCATGCTCAGAGCTCCGCCACACAGGGCGCTCGCCCGGGCCTGACGAGCCGGCGCCCCGAACACCAGACCACCACCTACCGGTCGCCCCCAAAAACATAGGCCACCTCGTCCCAAGCCCAGCGAGGGACCTCTCGCCCACCCCTCAGCGGACTAAATCAACAATATC
>NZ_JAUYOJ010000211.1 GCF_030697925.1 Phenylobacterium sp.
TGGCAAACCCGCCAAGCTCGCCATCGTCGCGGTCATGCGAAAACTCATCGAGGCCGCCAACCTCGTCCTCGGACGCGGCCAGCCATGGGTCAAACAACCCGCAACTTGAACATGGTTGCTCCCCCAGAAGGGGAGGATCTAGGGGCCCCGTAGCCGCTCGAAGGCCGAGGGGCCGCTTCGGGCCGCGAGGGCCGCCACGACCTGCTCCGCGCAGGCGCGGGGTGTGGTGTTCGTGGTGTCGACGCTGAAGTCATAGTCGCCGTGCGCGTGGACCAGGCCGAACTGGCTGCGCACCTGGCCGGGCTGGCGGTCGCCGCGGGCGATTTCCCGTCGCTCGGCCTCGGCAAGGTCGCAGCGGACCCCGACGAAGAATACCTCGCGGTCACGGGCGGCCTCCAGCCAATCCGCCAGCAGCCATGGCTCAAACAGCACGTCGTCAACGATCACCGAGAGGCCGCAGTCGGCCAGGGCCGCGACCGACTTGTGGAAGGCCCGGACCATGGCCTGGGCGCCGGGGCCCAGGTGGAGGGGTGTCGTGCCGTCGGCCTCGTGTGTGAAATAGGTCCCGTGGGGCGTGTTGTGCCAACTGGGCGGCATCAGGCCGAAGACGAAGGCGTCGAGGCTCACGATCACCGGCTGCGGCTTCAGGCGCTTCTGCAGGGAGCGGGCGAGGGCGCTCCTCCCGGCGCTGGAAGATCCGTTCAGCAGGATGATCGCCGGGCGTTTCACCGGACAAGCTTAGCAGCGGACGACCTGGGTTCAACGGCCCACCGCGGCGTCCTGGTCACAGTTTGGGCGTCTCGTGCCCAACAAGCGGGCGAGTGGTATTGCAGGTGTGACGGATTCGTGGCTAGCTCGCGATGATACCGGTGTCAGATGCTCTGTTTCGCAATGACACCGGTGTCATATATGTAACGATCAGGGATACGTCGATCCGATATGCCGTAAGTCGGCGAGATCGGCGGGCCTTCGAGGGAGGATGCCATGGGTCGGACTTGGACGATGTCGCGCTGGCTGCTGGCCGGCGCTTCTCTGACGGCGCTTAGTCTGGCCACGCCCGCCGCCGCGCAGGACGCGACCTCCGAAGTCGAGGAGGTGGTGGTCACCGGCTTCCGCGGCAGCCTGCAGCAGGCGCTGAATCTCAAGCGCGACTCTTCCGTCGCCGCCGACACCATTCTGGCCGAGGACATCGGCAAGTTCCCCGACCTGAACCTGTCGGAGTCCATCCAGCGGATTTCCGGGGTGGCGCTGGCCCGCGACGCCGGGGAGGGCCGACAGATCACCGTGCGGGGCCTGAGCCCTCAATTCACCCGCGTGCGCATCAACGGCATGGAGGCCCTGACCACAGCCGGCGGCACCGACGCCTCGGGCGGGACCAATCGTGGCCGCAGCTTCGACTTCAACATTTTCGCCTCCGACCTGTTCAGTTCGATCACCGTGCAGAAGACCGCCTCGGCCCAGACCGAAGAGGGCTCGCTGGGCGCCACGGTCGACCTGCGCACGGCACGGCCGCTGGACTATGATGGTTTCAAGTTCGCCGCCTCCGCCCAGGCCTCTTACAACGGCCTGTCAGAGAAAACCTCGCCGCGCATGGCTGCGATGATCTCCAACGCGTGGGCCGACAACACCCTCGGCGCCCTGCTGTCGGTGGCCTACAACAAGCGCACCCTGCTGGACGTCGGCACATCCACAGTGCGCTGGGCGCGGGGAACCAACGTCGCGCCGGGCTTCGACGCCCTGCCGAACGCCGCGGGCCTGCCGGCCACCGCCAACCCGGCGGCCGCGGCGGTGAATGCCGCCTATCACCCCCGAATCCCGCGCTACGATCGCTACGACCAGGAACAGGACCGGCTGGGCGCCACCCTGGCCCTGCAATGGAAGCCGAGCGATCGGACCGAACTCACCTTCGATCTGCTCTACGCCAAGCTGGACGGGAACCGCGAGGAGCAGTTCCTGGAAGTACCCTCGTTCAGCGTCAACGGCGCCTGCACCGCAGCCAATGTGGCGACCAGCTGCGGCATCGCCGACACCAATGTCACGGCCTCGACCATCGACGCCAACAACACCCTGGTGGCGGGCACGTTCAACGATGTCGATCTGCGGGTCGAGGACCGCTACGACGAGCTGACCACCACCTTCACCCAGTACTCGCTCGACTTCACCCACGAGTTCTCGGACAACCTGCGCATCCACGCCCTGGCCGGCCATTCGAAGTCCGACCACGACAACCCGGTCCAGACCACGATCATCTGGGACCAGTTCAACGTCGACGGTTACCGCTACGACTACAGCCAGGGGCGGGCGCCGCTGCTGACCTATGGCAACGCCAACCTGACCGACGCCAGCGCCTGGACCCTGACCCAGGTGCGCATGCGTCCCCAGACCGCCAGCAATGTCTACGACACCGTCCAGGCCGAGGTGGAGTTCGAGCCCATCGAGATCTTCAAGTTCTCGGCCGGCCTGAACTGGAAGAGCTACGAGTTCGAAAGCACCGAACTACGCCGTTCCAACGGCACCAGCGCCAACCAGGAGCCGGTGATCCCGGCGGGCGTGGCGGCGATCGCGCTCTCCAGCTACGCCAAGACCGTCAACCTGCCGACCAGCGGGCTGGGCGCGCCGGCCGGCACGGTGACCTCATGGGTGTCGCCCAGCTATTTCGCCGCGGCGACCGCTTTCAACCTTAACGACCCCACGGCCTTCGGCGGCGCCTGGCGGCTGGGCCGCGAACCAGCGCTCGGCAACAATCGCGGGGTGTCGGAGGAGGACAAGGGTGGCTTTGTCCAGGTCGACTGGTCGACCGAGATCGCCGGCATGCCGTTCCGCGGCAATATCGGGGTCCGCCATGTCCAGACGCAGCAGAGCGCCTCGGGATACACCTTCCTGTCGGGCGCGGCGGTGCCGATCACCGTAGACCGCACCTATGAGGACACCCTGCCGTCGCTGAACGCGGTGCTGGAGCCGATCGAGAACCTGCTGATCCGGTTCGGCGCGGCCCAGACCATGTCGCGGCCCGACCTGGGCAACCTGACGCCGGGCGCCACGGTCAGCGTCTCGGGCACCACCCGCTCGGTCACCGCCGGCAACCCCAATCTTGATCCGTTCCGGGCCGACGCCTATGACCTGTCGTTCGAATGGTACTATCAGCCCGAGGCGCTGATCAGCGTCGCGCTGTTCAAGAAGAAGGTCGACAGCTTCGTCCAGACGCTGTCGACCGGAATTCCCTTCACCGGCAATCCGTTCGGCATCCCCGACAGTGTGGCGACCGCCGCCTGCGGCTCCACGCCCGGCTGCAGTCCCGCCGCGCTCTGGCAGTTCTCGACCCCGCGCAACACTCCCGGCGGCGACCTCGAGGGCTACGAGATCAGCTTCCAGCAGCCGCTGAGCTTCCTGCCGGGACTGCTGGCCAATCTCGGGGTCCTGGCCAACTACACCTATGTGAAATCGTCCATCGACTACCTGAACGCCGCCGGCGCGGTGGTGGCGACCAACGACATCACCGGCCTGTCGCGCAAGGCCTACAACGCCACGCTCTACTATGAGGACGAGAAGGTCAGCGCGCGGGTCTCGGCCAGCTATCGCAGCCGCTACCTGACCCGCGTGCCCGGCGCCGAGGCCGGCACCACCTTCGACGGAACCAACGAGACCTTCAATGTCGACGCCTCGTTCACCTACACTTGGAACGACAACCTGAAATTCACCGTCGAGGGCGTGAACCTCACCGACGAGTTCCAGGATCAGTTCAACGACCAGACCGATCGGCTCTCATTCTATCACCACACCGGCCGTGAGTTCCTGGTCGGGGTCCGTTACACCTACTAGGCGCCTTCTCCCCAAGAAGACCACTGTATCGGCGCGCCGGGGCCACCGGCGCGCCGCCTTGTTCAAGGAGATCGCTGCGTGGGTCGCGTCGTCTGTTTCGGGGAAATCCTCATCCGGCTGTCGGCGCCGGACACCGAGCTTCTGCTCCAGTCGCCCGCCCTGAAGGTCTGCTTCGGCGGGGCCGAGACCAATGTGGCGGTGTCGCTAGCCAGGCTGGGCCATGAGGCGGCCATGCTCTCGGTCGCCCCGGACAATGCCCTGGGCCGGGCCGGGATCGATGAGTTGCGCCGCTACGGGGTCGACGTCTCGCGGGTGGCGGTGACACCGGGTCGCCAGGGGCTCTATTTCCTGACCCCGGGCGCCGCCCAGCGCGCTTCGCACGTGCTCTACGACCGCGCCGGTTCGGCCTTCGCCCTGGGCGCGGGAAGCCTCGACTGGGATGTGGCCCTCGCCGGGGCCGAGTGGCTGCACGTCTCGGGCGTCACGGCGGCCATCGGCCAGCACACGGCGGACGCCGCCATCGCCGCGGTGCGGGTCGCCCACCGGTTGGGGGTCAAGGTCTCCATGGACTGTAACTACCGGGCAAGCCTGTGGCAGGCCTGGAACGGCGACGCGCCGGCCATCCTGGGCGAGATGCTGAGCCACGCCGACCTGGTGTTCGGAGACCACCGCGACATCGCCCTGGTGTTGGGCTCCCGGTTCGCCGCCGCCCAACCGGGGGAGAGCACGGGCGACCTGCGCCGCCGGGCGGCCAGCGCGGCCTTCGAAGCCTTTCCCAAACTGCAGCGGATGGCCTGCACCGACCGGGTGCAGCACACCGTCAACCACCACGACATCTCGGGACTTGTCTTCACCCGTGAGCGGACCTGGCGCACCGAGAGCCGGCCGCTCAACCCCATCATCGACCGGATCGGCGGGGGCGACGCCTTCGCCGCGGGCATCCTGCACGGTCTGCTGGCCGGGCTGGACGACGGGGCGGGGGTGGAGTTCGCCATCGCCGCCGCGGCCCTAAAGCACGCCACGCCCGGCGACTTCAACCTGGCCACCCGCGCCGAGGTCGAGGCCCTGGTCGCCAGCGACAGCCTGGACGTACGGCGCTGACGGGCGCCTGACATGACGGAAGTTTAATCCGCTGCCCCGCGCCACCGCCCGCGCGCGGTGTATGAAAGGCCCCAAACGCCGCCGGCGCCCGAGAGCGCCGCGCCTGGGAGCCCGCAATGAACACTTGGAAGTCCGTCCTGCTGGGGGCCTGCGCCCCCGTCCTGCTCGCCGCCTGCGCCACCGCCCCCGCGCCGGCCCCTCCCGCCCAGTCCGCTCCGGCCCCGGTCGCCGAGGCGCCCAGGCCGCAGCCGAAATTCGGGACCTTCGGCTTCGACGTGGCCGGCATGGACAAGGCCGTCGCCCCCGGCGACGACTTCTTCGAGCACGCCAACGGGACCTGGGCCAAGACCACCGAAATCCCCGCCGACCGCGGCAGCTACAACACCTTCGGCATCCTCACCGAGATCGCCGGGGTGCGGACCCGGGCGATCATCGAGGACGCCGCTAAGGCGCCGGGGGCCGAAGGCTCCGAGGCCCGCATGATCGGCGACTACTATGCGAGCTTCATGGACCAGGCGGCCATCGAGGCCGCGGGCCTCGAGCCGCTGAAACCGGAGCTCGACCGGATCGCGGCCATCAAGACCCGCGCCGACCTCTCGCGCGAGCTGGGCGCGGGCCTGCGCGCCGACGTTGACGCGCTGAACGCCACCGACCTCCAGACCGACCGGCTGTTCGGTCTGTGGGTCGCCGAGGACATGAACGACACCTCTATGTACCGGCCCTATCTGATGCAGGGTGGCCTGTGGATGCCGGACCGCGAGTACTATCTGGGCGACACGCCGCGCTTCAAGGACCTGCGGGCCGGGTACCAGGACCACATCGCCAAGATGCTGACCCTGGCGGGCTATGACGACGCGCCCCGCCGCGCGGCGCGGGTCCTGGCCCTGGAGACCGCCATCGCCAAGGCGCACTGGACCGTGGACGCCACCTCGGACGTGGCCAAGGCAAACACCGTTTGGACGCGGGCCGAGCTCGCCACGAGGGCGCCGGGCCTCGACTGGACCGCCTATCTCACCGCCGCGGGCCTGGCCGACCAGCCGCGCTTCGGCGCCTGGCAGGCGAGCGCCATCGCCGGCCTCGCCAAGCTCGTCGGCGATCAGCCGATCGCGGCTTGGAAGGACTACTTGGCCTTCCACGCGGTGGAGCGGGGCGCTCCGTTGACGGGCCAAGCCCTCGTCGACGAGCATTTCGCTTTCAACGGCACGGCGCTCTCGGGCACGCCTCAACAGCGCGAGCGCTGGAAGCGCGGGGTGGACAACACCAGCCTTGCCCTGGGCGAGGCGGTGGGGAAGCTCTACGCCGAGCGGCACTTCTCGCCGGACGCCAAGGCGCAGGTGCAGGACATGGTGAAGAACCTGCTCGTCGCCTTCGACGCGCGCGTCGATCGGCTGGACTGGATGAGCCCGCAGACCAAGGCTAGGGCCAAGGAGAAACTGGCCAATTTCAAGGTGGGCGTCGGCTATCCCGACAAGTGGCGGGACTATTCGGGCCTACGGATCGTGCGCGGCGACGCCTATGGCAACTGGGAGCGAGGCAGCCTCTTCGAGTACCGGCGCAATGTCGCCAAGCTCGGGAAGCCTGTCGACCGCGACGAATGGTTCCTGCTGCCTCAGGACGTCAACGCGCTGAACATGCCCATGCAGAACATGATCATCTTCCCGGCCGCGATCCTGGAGCCGACCTTCTTCGATCCGAACGCGGACGCCGCGGTGAACTACGGCGCGATCGGCGGGGTGATCGGCCACGAGATCGTGCATGGTTTCGACGATATCGGCGCCCTGTTCGACCCCAGGGGCAATCTGAAGAACTGGTGGACGCCGGCCGACATGGCCCAGTTCAAGGCGCGGGGCGCGGCGCTGGCCCGGCAGTACAGCACCTATGAGCCGCTGCCCGGCCTGCATCTCAACGGCGAGCAGGTCCTGGGCGAGAACATCGCCGACCTCGCCGGCCTGGCCACGGCCTATGACGCCTATCACCTGTCGCTGAAGGGCGCGCCGGCCCCGGTGATCGACGGATTCACGGCTGACCAGCGGTTCTATTTCGGCTGGGCGCAGAACTACCGCTCCAAGTACCGGGAAGCCGCCCTGCGGCGGGCGGTGCTCACGGGTGTCCATTCGCCGGGCATGTACCGCGCCCAGACCGTGCGCAACCAGGACCCCTGGTACGGCGCATTCGACGTCAAGCCGGGGCAGGGCCTCTATCTGGCGCCGGCCGATCGGGTGAAGATCTGGTAGCCCAAGTCGTCCCCATCGATGATCCGGACGACCCGCGGGTCGCCGCCTATCGCGACGTGCGCGAGCGCGATCTGGTCGGCCGCCAGGGGCTGTTCGTCGCCGAGGGCGAGGTTGTGCTGCGGATGCTGGCGCGCTCGCGCCTGCACCGGCCCGCGTCGCTACTGATCGCGGAGAAGCGATTGGCGGGCCTGTCGGAGATCCTGGCCACTATCCCCGGCGACGTCCCGATCTACGCCGCCGGCCAGGCGGTGATGGACGCGGTGGTCGGTTTCCCGATCCATCGCGGCATCCTGGCGCTCGGGACCCGGGGGGCCGAGCCCGACCCGGCCGAACTGCTGGCCGGCTTGCCGGAGCGCGCCCTGGTCCTGGTGCTGAGCGCCATCGCCAACCACGACAATATGGGCGGGCTGTTCCGCAACGCCGCGGCCTTCGGCGCGGACGCCGTGCTGCTGGACGCCGACTGCTGCGATCCGCTCTACCGCAAAGCCATCCGGGTTTCGGTGGGCGCGGCCCTGACCACGCCCTTTGCGAGGCTGGCTCCGGGTGTGGACCTGCTGGGGTTGCTGGAAGGGCAGGGGTTCGAGGCCGTGGCGCTCAGCCCGCGCGGAGCGACGACCTTGGCGCAGCTCTCGCGGCCGCTCCGGGCCGCGGTGGTGTTGGGCGCGGAGGGGGCTGGCCTTTCGGAAGCGCTGCTGGCGCGCGCCAGGACCGTGCGGATCCCCATGGCGGACGGCTTCGATAGCCTGAACGTCGCGGTGACGGCGGGCGTGGTCCTACACCACCTGGCCTTCGCGGCCCCCGCTTCGGCCCCGGGCTAGCGGGCGCGGCGCACCGTGGCCGCGCCGTCGTCGGTTTCTTCGATCAGCGAGCGGGTCAGGTTGAGGATGGCGGTGCGCAGGGCCGGTTGCTGGACGCTGGCGAAGGCTTCGAGCAGTTGCACCGCACCAGGCACGGCCAGCTTCTCGAACAGGCTCTCGTCCCCCTGTGAGCTGGCGGTCTCGCCGACCAGTTCGCCGACCGACGTGTCCAGCTTCTGGGCGATCTTCACCAGCATCGAAGCCGAGACGCGGTTCGCGCCGCGCTCGTACTTCTGGACCTGCTGGAAGCTGACCCCCAGATGGTCGGCCAGGGTCGACTGCGAGATGCCCAGCCATTTGCGTCGAACCCGAATACGGTGACCCACCGCCACATCGATCGGGTCTGGGCCTTGGTCTTCGCCGTTCTCGTTCACCGAAACGTCCTCATCGCGGCGCTGCACTTTGCGCACACTGTTATTTGACACGGCGGCAAGCTAGGCCGCCACATCTTTATGGTGAAGTGGACGTTGCGCCGCAGTGCAGGGTTAATATTCGCTTATTGAGGGAATTCAAGCGTTCGGGGCGCGATCCTGAAGGATGGCGCCGATCTGATCGAGGACCGCGAGGGCCGTTTCCTCGCCGTGACTCTCGCATATCTCGCCGGCCCGATGGATGATGCACGACAGGGCGGCCAGGTCGCGCGGGCCCAGCAGGCTGGCCATCTGCAACAACTGCTCGGTCTCGTCGGACCGCGGCCTGGCGTCGCCGCGAAGCGGTTGCGGACCGATGGGGCGGCCGCGAGTCTCGAAGGGAGTCTTGAGGGTCATGGGGCGTTGGCCGCGGCGAGCGCCCCGGCGTCCTCTGCAAAAAGTTCGTGGGAATCAACGATGCGCGCCATCGGCGACAGGGATGCGAGCGGCGCGGCCATGGCCTGGCGCAGGGCGAGTTCGTCGCGGGCGCCCAGCGCCACGGCGTCGCGCACCACCTCGACCGACAGGTCCCGGTCGACGGCGGCGAAGGCGGTGGCCAGCACGCTGTCGCACAGGGAAAACCCGATCAGCGCCAGCGGTCCGCCATAGGCGCCCACCGCCTGGCTGAAGCCGCGGTGCGAAAAGGCCGACGGGCCGTTGCGCAGATAGACTGGCTCGCTGGGCAGGGGTTCCAGGCCCGCGATGGGCCGACCGGCCTCCAGCGTCGCCTCGCGGCGATGGACGTGCAGCACCGGCCAGCGCCGGCGACGGGCCTGGTCCAGCACCCGGCGGCAGGCCTCGATGGCGCGCTCGGCGCCTTCGCAACCGGCTCCGGCGGTTACTCGGCCGCGCTGCAGGTCCAGGCAGACGAGGACGGAGGGACCGCACCTCATTAGGCGAGCGCCCCGAAATTGGCCGCGGGACGCGCGGTCGAGCGGTCCAGCACGCCGGATTGGTCCCAGGCGCCCTCCGGACGCAGGAGCTCCAGGGCGGGGCTGTCGAGGGTCAGGGCGTCGGGCGGCGGCACGCCTTCGACGATCATCTCGACATAGTCGTGGTCGGACACCACGAAGCTGCGGCGATCCTCGCGGATCTTGGCGTTGAAATACTGTTCCCAGAACGGGATCAGGCGCACCTGGCCGTAGCCGAGGATCTTGCGGTAGTTCTTCTTCTCGGCGAGCCGCTTGGCGGCCAGGATCAGCATCAGTGTCGCTCGGCCGCGCCGGTATTCGCGCCGTACCGCCACCCGCTCCACCTTGGCGAAATCGGCGAACCAACGGATGCGCAGGGTCCCGATCGGCTCTCCGTTCCGGCGCAGGACAAGGTGGGTCGCGCCGGCGAAGTCGTTGCCGTCATACTCCTCGTGATACGGGCAGGCCTGCTCGCCCATATAGACCAGCGTCCGCACCGCCAGGGCCTGCATCAGGTCGTCCAGGGTCCGGCAGACGGCGACCACCAGTTCGGCCTCGTCGATCTCGGTGGCGGCGCGCGCTTCCAGCGGCAGGCGGACATTGGCGTTCATCAAGCGGCCTTTCTCTGTCTGCGCCAGGCCGGAGCCATGACGAGTCCGCCGGGCCCGGGGACCAGATGGGCGCCGATGCGCTTGAGCAGGGTGCGCTCGCCGCCGGGGGTCGCGGCGCGTCCGTAGAGCGGGAGGTCGGGATGGATCTCGCGATGCAGTTTGATCGCGCCGGCCATGACGGTCGCCCGGCCGCGCCAGGTGGCGCCGGCCAAGCCCCAGCCGTACCACGCTACGACCGGATCGCCGGGACGGGCCACCAGGTCGAGCTGCGGGTGAATCCCGTTCAGCACGCCGGCCGCCAGGGTCGCCCGCGCCGCCGGCTTCAACGGGAAGACGGCGATCACGCCGGCCAGTTCGCCGTCAGGTCCGGTGAGCGCGAAGGACGAGCACCCGGTCCAGGCCTGCAGCCGGCAAAGGGTCTCGACGCTGGCAATGTGGGGGCTGACGGTCCGTGCGGCCAGGTCGCGGCCCGCGATGATCTGAGTCTTGTCGGCGAGGGCCATGCCCAGTTCGGCGAGGCCTAGAACCGTTCGTTCAGCGAAATCGCGGATAACAGTCATCGCGGTCGCCTTCTTGTGCGAAGCGCCTATTTGGTAGAGCGTCAGCAACGGACTGGGCGCCCTCGAACTTCGAATGGGGGCGCCACGGTCCTGATGGGGATCTGGATGGATACGCGAGACGGCGCGCGCGCCGACTGGGACGACATCAAGACCTTCGTCGCCGCGGCCCAAGCGGGCAGCTTTGGCGCGGCGGCGCGACGCCTGCGCACGACCCAGCCTACCGTCACCCGCCGCATCGACGATCTCGAGACTCGGCTGGGGACCCGCCTGTTCGATCGCGGCCTACGGGGCGTGACGCTTACCCGCGCCGGAGAGCAGGTCTACGACCGTGCCCTGACCATGCAGCGGGCATCCGTCGAGATCGAGCGCTTGGCGCTGGACGGCGAGCGGCCCGAGGCCGGCGAGGTGACTATCGCTGCGCCGGAGGGGATCGGCGGCTTTGTTGTCGGGCCGGAAATCGCGGAATTCATGAAGGAAAATCCCGGCATCCGGCTGGGCATCGACTGCGGATTCTATCCGGAGAATCCGGTGGACGCCCATGTCGACCTATCGATTCAACTTACCGACGCCTCATCGGCGCCGGAGATGGCCGCCACACCGCTGGCGACGCTGCACTACGCCCTGTTCGCCAGCCAGGACTACCTGGACACGTATGGGGCCCCCACGCGTTTGGAGGCGGCTGCGGGCCACAGGTTCGTCTACCACTCCGCCCAGGTTCGCGAACGGGGCGATTGGGGCGCCAAGACCTCGGCCTTCATCGAGCTCGCCGGGCCGGCCCTGATCCTCAATTCCTCGACCGCCATGCTGCACGCCATCCAGCGGGGAGCCGGGATCGGCGCCATCCCGACGGCGATCAGCAGCCTGGAGCCCGACCTGGTCATGCTGGACATCCCGCCGTTGGCCTCGGCCACCTTGTGGCTGTGCCATCACCGCGAGGCGATGAAGTCGGCGCGGGTGGCGCGGGTGGCGGAATGGCTGGTCTCGATCTTCGACGCGCGCGAGCGGCCCTGGTTCCGGCCGGAGTTCGTCCATCCCTCCGAATTCGCCGGATGGTCCTGGCCGGCCGCCACAGCCGGCGTGCGCCGCTAGGCCGCGGATCGCCCGGGGGCGGGCTAAATCCCACCTTAACCTTGTTCGACCACGCTCAAGTCTCCGTCAGCGAGAAGAAAAACACGGGGAGTGCGGATGTCGGGCGAGGCGGCGGCGACTCCAGACGTGCGTCCGTTCGGCCTGGATATCTCCCAGGCGGTCTGCGATCGCGCCTCGCGGCTGGCCAAGACCCTGTTCGGCGCCGTCGACTCCCGTATCGTCCTGGTCAATGGCGACGCCTTCTGGAGCAATCGCGACCCGGAGGGAAAGGTCGTTCAGGGACGGCCCCCGGCCCTCGACATCATCCTGGACAGCGGGGAGCTGCTGTGGATCCCCGACACGCGGCTCGATCCCCGCTTCTGCAACTCGCCCTCCGTGGTGGGGCCGCCCCATGTGCGGTTCTGCGCCGGAGCGCCGATCCGGCTGGCGGACGGAGCCTGCGCCGGCGTCCTGGGCGTCACAGGGTTGGAGCCGCGTGCCTTCAACCAAAGCCTGGCCAACCGGTTGGCCGATCTGGCCGACTTCGTCGCCGACGAGTGGGACCGCGCTCAGGCGACCCGGGCGCGCGAGACGATCCAGCGCGAGAACGCCGAGTTGTCGGCGACCATGGGGGCGATCTTCGGCGCCCTGCCGGGGACGGTGGTGCTGACCGACCACGACCTGCGGGTGATCTGCTGCAATCCCGCCTGGGCGCGGCGGATCGGCTACGAGGTCAGCCAGGTGATCGGGCGCTCGCTCTATGAGGTGTCGCCCTGGGCCAAAGACCACCGCGCAAGCTACGAGCGCTGCCTGACCGGCCGGACCATACGCAACGAGCGCTTCCCGGGCGCCGCCGCCGACGGCCGCACCGTCTGGAGCCAGATCGAACTGGCGCCCTGGTGGAACGCGCGGGGCGAGGTCGGCGGCATGGTCGCCGTCAGCCTGGATATCACCAGCATGGTCGAGGCCCTGGATGAGACCAGGCGCTCCGAGGAGCGGCTGACGCTCGCCATGGAGATCGCCGAGCTCCACGTCTACGAGGTCGACTGGGCGCGCCGCGAATTGATCAAGACCGGCAGCGAGGACACCTTCTTCTCCGAGCCGAAGATCTTCGAGGAGCTCTATGCGGACATCTTCGGCACCATAGACCCGCGCGACCGCGCCAAGGTCATGCAGGAGTGGGACCGACACCTGAACGAGGGCGTCCCGTATCGCCCGGAATATCGGGTGGTGCGCAACGACGCCAAGGAGGTCTGGGTGCAGGGCGCCTGCCGGCTGATCCTTGACGAGAACGGCCAGCCGCACCGCTTGATCGGCGCCCTCCAGAACATCACAGAGCGCAAGGCCGCCGAGCGCGCGCTGCTGCAGGCCAAGGAAGACGCCGAGACCGCCAACCGGGCCAAGTCCACCTTCCTCGCCACCATGAGCCACGAGATCCGCACGCCGCAGAACGGGGTGCTGGGCATGGCCCAGGCCATGGCCATGGACGGCCTGACCGAGCGTCAGCGCGACCGGCTGGACGTGATCCGCCAGTCCGGCGAGACCCTGCTGGCCATCCTCAACGACGTGCTGGACCTGTCGAAGATCGAGGCGGGGAAGTTCGAGTTGGAGGAGGCGCCGTTCGACGTCGCCCAGCTCGCCCGTGGGGCGCACGCAGCCTTCAGCGCCATCGCCGGCAAGAAGGGCCTGGCCTTCGATCTGGTGATCGCTCCCGCCGCCCAGGGGGTGTATCGCGGAGATTCCACCCGGGTGCGGCAGATTCTCTACAATCTGGTCTCCAACGCCTTGAAGTTCACCGAGAGCGGCGAGGTGAGGGTCACCGTGGACCGCGCCGGCGACGCCCTGCGGTTGACCGTGGCCGACACCGGCATCGGCATACCAGCCGAGCGGCTGGCCAGCCTGTTCCAGAAGTTCGAGCAGGCCGACGCCTCGACCACGCGCCGTTATGGCGGGACCGGCCTCGGCCTCGCCATCTGCCGCGAGCTCGCCGGCCTGATGGGCGGCGTGGTCGACGCCTCCAGCGCCCCCGGCGCGGGCACGACCTTCGTCGTCAGCCTGCCCCTGGCGCGGATCGGCGACAGTGCGCCGCTGCCCGCTCCGCCGCCGTCGCCCGCCGAGACCGCACCTTCGAACGGCGAGGCGCAGGCCCCGCCGTTGAGGGTGCTGGCCGCCGAGGACAATGCGGTCAATCAGCTCGTCCTGAAGACCTTGCTGCAGCAGATCGGCATCGATCCGGTCATCGTCGACAACGGCGCCCAGGCTGTAGAGGCCTGGAACCGCGAGACCTGGGACGTCATCCTCATGGACGTCCAGATGCCCGAGATGGACGGCCCTACCGCCAGCGGCATCATCCGGACACGCGAGGCGGCCGAGGGCCGCCTACGGACGCCGATCATCGCGCTCACGGCAAACGCCATGGCCCACCAGGTGGCGGAGTACGCCGCGGCCGGCATGGACGGCTTCGTCGCCAAGCCCATCGAGGTCGGCCGGCTGTTCGACGCCCTGCAGGCTGTGCTGGAGGCCCGGGACGCGGCGCAGGCCGCCTAGACGGCCACGGGTTCCGCCTTGGTCGAGACCCGCTGCCACACCTCGGTCGCATGCACGCGGTCGAGATAGGCGTTCACAGCCGCGAACGGCGACCAGTCGAAGGGCGTGATCGTCCGGTAGGACTCGAAGGTTGCCACGGAATAGTCGGCGATGGTCAGGTTGTCGCCGAGCAGGAAGGCGCGATCCTTCATGTGCGCCTCCAGGACCGGGGCGAAACGGGCGAGGCCGACCTGGGCCTCAGCGACCGCGACCGGATCGGCCGGGCCGAGCTTCAGGGACGGCTTGGCGACGGCCTCGAAGGCCAGGGCTCCGAAGGCGCGGTTGAAATGGACCAGCTCCCAGGCCTGCCAGCGAGCCACCTCGGCGCGGCCCCGGGCGTCGCGCGGATAGAGCCGCTCGTCGCCGGCCTTCTCGGCCAGGTACTGCATGATCGCGTTGGATTCGGTGAGGCGATAGCCCTCGACGGCCAGCACGGGGACCATGCCGTTGGGATTGATCGCCTTGAAGGCCGGAGAGGCCAGCTCGCGAAAATCGTGGTGCAGGATCTCCACCTTCAGACCCAGGTGGGCGATCACCGCCTCGACCTTGCGGCCGTTGGGCGAGCCCGCGACGGTATGGAGTTTCAGTACGGGAGTGTTGCTCATCGGAGAGTTCCTCTGGCCCGGCCGCCACCTCGGCGTCCGGTTCATGGGCAAGACGTCGCCGCGAGGGCCCAGGATTCCCTGGGCGAAATAATTCCGGCGGGCGAATCCTTCGCCCTGGCCCGCGCGTCTCCATCTGTGGAGAGTCCCTGGAGGTCCCTTGAACGCGCCCCTCTCGAACGCCCGACCGCCAACCGCGGACCTCGATCGGTTGTTGGTCGAACTTCGACCGAAACTGCACCGCTACTGCTCGCGCATGACCGGTTCGGTCATCGACGGCGAAGACGCTGTGCAAGACGCCATGGCCAAGGCCTTGCAAGCCGCGCCGGACCTCGCCGCCTTGGGCAATCCGGAGGGTTGGCTTTTCCGGATCGCCCAGAACGCGGCGCACGACATCATGCGCCGCCGCGCGCGGCGGGCCGAGGTCGCCCTGGATGAGCAAGACGCCATCGCTCCGCATGCGGTCGCCGCCTCGACCAGCCTCCGCGCCTTCCTGGCGCTGCCGCCGGCCCAGCGCAGCGCCGTCGTCCTGATGGATGTGCTGGGCTACAGCCTAGCCGAGATCTGCGAGATCGAGGGCGCGAGCCTGGCCTCGGTGAAGGCGGCGCTGCATCGCGGGCGTGCGCGCCTGCGTCGGCTCGCCGAGCCAGGGGCTGTGATCAGTCCCCTGACCACGGTGGAGCTTGGGCTGCTGCGCGGCTATGTCGACCGCTTCAACGCCGGCGATTTCGACGGCCTGCGCGACATGCTGGCCGATGAGGTCCGGCTGGAGCTGGTCAACCACGTCAGCATGGCGGGGCGTTCGGATGTTGGCAGCTATTTCGGCAACTATGAGCGCGGCTCGCCGGTCCGGCTGACGCTCGGCGCCGTCGACGGGCGGCCCGCGGCCCTGGCCATGGAGCCCGAGGCGTCCGAGCCCGCCTATTTCATCCTGCTGGGCTGGGCCGGCGACCGGGTCTCCGCCATCCGCGACTTCCGATATGCGCGCTACGCCATGGAGGGCGCGGACCTCGCCTATTCCGCCGGTTCGGGGAGCTTCACCACCTCATAGGCGCCCGCGTCGAAGCGCGCGACCGCCTCGGCATAGGCCCTGGCCGTGCCCGGCCAGTTGTTGAGGATCTTGCCCTCGGGGGTCTTGTACCAACTGGTGCAGTTCCCGGCCCAGGGCGTGACCGCGAGATCGTCCTGCAGGCGGGCGTTGTAGGCGACCATGGCTTCAGCCTTCACGGCGACTGGCACGCCCTGGGCGAGGGCCTGCAACACATATTCCACCTGGGCTTCGATCATGTAGATGATCGAGTTGTGGCCGAGATTGGTGTTGGGTCCGTACAGCAAGAAAAGGTTGGGGAAACCGGCGACGGTGATCCCCAGATAGGCCTCCGGGCCCTGGGCCCAGGCCGCGCCCAGGCTTGCGCCGCTCAGTCCGGTGATGGCGGTGTCGCCGACGAAGGACTTGGTCTCGAATCCGGTCGCGTAGATCACCACGTCGGCCTCGTGCAGCCGGCCCGTGGCGTCGACCACGCCCTCGGGCGTCATGCACGCAATGGCCTCGACCACCAGCTCCACATTGGGGCGGGTGAGGGCGGGGTAGAAGTCATTGGAGATCAGCACCCGCTTGCAGCCGACCTCGTAGTCCGGGGTCAGCTTGGCGCGTAGGTCCGGATCGGCGACCTGGGCGTGCAGGTGGGCCAGCGGGATGGGGACCTCCTCGACCGGCAGGGTTCCGGCCCGCTTGGCCACCAGCCGCGCCTCGGCCATCTCGAAGATCTCGTCGCGAACCGCCTGCATGGCCGCCGGCTCGGCGCGGAAACGGGCCTTCTCCTCAGGCGTATATGGCCGGCTCATGCGCGGCACGATCCAGTTGGGCGAGCGCTGAAAAAGGGTGAGCTGGCCGGCGAGCTTGGCCACCTCGGGCACGAACTGGATGGCGCTGGCCCCGTTGCCGACCACCGCCACCCGCTTGCCGGCCAAGTCGACCGAGCTGTCCCAGCGGGCGGAATGGAAGGAAGGCCCTGCGAAGTCGTCGCGGCCCTCGATGGGCGGCAGCTTGGGACGGTTGAGCTGGCCCCAGGCGGTGACGAAAGCCTCGGCGGTCACCGATCCGCCGTCGGCGGTGCTGATGCGCCAGGAGCCAGCGGCCTCGTCCCAGGACGCGCCGGTCACTTCAGAATTGAACCGCAGATGGCTGTAAAGGCCGTGCTTTTCGGCGACGGACTTGATGTAGGCCAGGATGTCGGGCTGGGCCGAATAGACCTCCGGCCAGTCGGGATTGGGCTCGAAGGAATAGGAGTAGAGGTGGCTGGGGATGTCGCAGCCGCAGCCGGGATAGGTGTTCTCCCGCCAGGCGCCGCCGACCTCGTGGGCCTTCTCCAGGATCACGAACGACGTCTCGCCCTGGGCTTTGAGCCGGAGGCCCATGCACAGACCGGCGAAACCCGCGCCCAGGATGGCGATCCTGTAGTCGGCGGTCATGAATGTCCCCTCGCGTCTCCTGGTTGCCCAAAGGCTAGCGAGGCGGTTTTATGTTATCAACGGTTAGTTTGACGCGGGGCGGGTCTCGACATTGGCCCGCAACGCGGTGGACAATGCGTCATGTCATTGGCCGGAGCCTGGACCATGAGCCGCAGCCTCGCCCTAAGCCTGGCGATTACCGATCTCCTGTTCCTGGCCTATTGGTCGCTGGCCCTGTTGAGCCAGGCCGGCGTCATCGCGATCCCGCCCGAACTGATGTACGCCGGGTACGACAACCCGAGGGTGGTGGCGTGGAACTGGTCGTTCTTCCCACTGGACCTGGCCTTTTCGATCACCGGGCTGATGGCGGTGCGCGCCTCGCGGCGGGGCGACCCGACCTGGCGGCCTCTGGCGCTGATCTCCCTGACCCTGACCGTAGTCGCCGGCCTGATGGCCGTGGCCTATTGGGCGATCCTGCGGGAGTTCGATCCGAGCTGGTTCCTGCCCAACCTGGCTCTGTTGGTCTGGCCCTTCGTCTTCCTGCCCAGTCTGGTCTGCGACCTGGCCGGCCCCAGCCATGGCGAGGCCGCCTGATGCCCTGGGCTGACGCCGATTCCGGCCGCCGGCGCGGCTACCATGTGGGCAACCTGCGCATCCAACTGCTGGACGAAGCCCGCACCCTGCTGCGTGAGGGCGGGATCGCCAAGCTGAACCTGCGGGCCCTGGCGGCGCGGGCCGGCATCGCGGCGGGATCGGTCTATCACCACTATGCCAGCAAGAACGCCCTGCTGGCGGGCCTGGCGGCCGAGGGTTTCGGCGAGCTGGAGGCGGCGCTCAGCCATGCGGCGACCTCGCCGGAAGGCACGCCGATCCGCGCCTCGGCCCTGGCCTATTTCGGGTTCGCCCGCAGCCAGCCCGGGGTCTATGGCCTGATGTTCGATCCGCAGATCCTGGCGGAGCCCGAGGTCGGCGCCGCGCGCGACCGCGCCTTCGAGGTGCTGAAGCAGGTGATCGGCCATGCCGCCAGCCAGCAGGATCGCACCGAGGAGCAGGTGTACAAGGTGGCCCTGGCCGTCTGGGCCTGCGGTCACGGTGCGGCCTCCATGACGCTCGCGGGCGGGGAGGGGGCTCAGACCCCGCTGATGGAAGACGTGATCCAGGGCCTGGAAGTGCTGTTCCGGCGGGACTGACGGCGCTCTATCCAAACGCCGTTCACCGGAATCTCCTCCAGGTTGCTGTACCGGGAGGAAAAGAATGGCCGACGGCAACATCACCAAAGACGTCATGTATGACGCGGTGGCTCCGAACGACTTCGAGTCCATGCTGGAACTCGATCGCTACAACGCCCGCTCGACGGCGTTCGACAAGATCATCTCGGCGACCCACGATCACTTCTGGGATCCGCTGGACCCGAAGTACATCGATTTCTCCGCCCCCTGGGACATGGAGAACGAGGCCCTGCTGCCCGACGACCAGATCATGTCGCTGGGCGTGCCCTATGTCCTCGACCATCTCGAGAAGACCGGCCAGAAGGCCAAGTTCATCAACGAGATGGCGCTTTGGAATTTCTCCTCCATCCTGCACGGCGAACAGGGCGCGCTGAACCTCTCGGCCAGCCTCTGCCACGTGCTGAAGGACCAGGGGGCCCAGGAATACGCCGCCAACCAGACCCGCGAAGAGGCCCGCCACGTCACGGCCTTCGCCAAGTACATCAAGGCCCGCTGGGGCCGCCCACGCCCCTGCGGCGCGGTGCTGAAGCAGCTCCTGGTCGACATCATCGAGGCGCCGGAGGTCTATAAGAAGATCATCGGCATGCAGATGCTGGTCGAAGGCCTGGCCATGGGCGCCTTCGCCGCTGGTTTCCAGTTCAACCGCGACCCGCTGGCCAAGAAGCTGTTCCAACTGGTGATGACCGACGAGGCCTTCCACCACAAGTTCGGGAAGATTTGGGCCGATCGTACCATCCCCAAGATGACCCGGGATGAGAGGGAGATGGTGGAGGACTGGGCCGCCCACTGCTTCCAGTCGCTGCTGTTCAACATGGGTTCGCCCAACCAGCAGGCGGGCGTCTATGCCGACTTCGGCCTCGACCCCGACCGGGTCCGCGCCGAGATGGTGGTGCTCATCCAGAACGACGAGCGCCGCCGCGAGCGCCTGAAGAGCCAGACCAACATCTTCCGGGTGCTCATCAAGACCCTGCTCAACGCCGGCCTGATCACCGATCGGACCCGTTCCTTCTACGCGACCTATGTCGACATGGAGGAGCTCAAGGCCGAGGGCGACAAGATGGTGGGGGACGACATCGCCGAGGAGGGGATCAAGTACCTCCAGGAGATCAACTTCAAGGACCGGGGTCGAGCGATTTCCATCGCCGCCGAATAGGCGCGGTCTGCGCTCCGACGACCTTGCGCCCGCCGTGTGAACGGCGGGCGCCCTTCGTTCCGAGCTTGATTTCGTGCGCGAAGACGGCTGGTTAGGCGCATGGCCAAGCGGGTGAAAATCACGGTGGCGGGCGCCGGCGCCCTGGGGCTGACCAGCGCGCTCGCCCTGGCCGACGCCGGGGCCGAGGTGACGGTGTTCGATCCCGCGGGCCCGCTGGACAACGCCTCGGGCGTGGCCGCCGGCATGCTGGCGCCAGCCTTCGAGTGCGTGCTCGACCCCACCGCCGCGCCGCAACTGGACCTGATGCTGGCCGCGCGCGACCTGTGGCCGGCCCTGGAGGCGCGGATCGGTATCGTGGTCGACCGCGCCGGCGCCGTGGCGGTGGGCGAGCCCGACTTCCTGGCGCGCGCCGACGCGGGCCTGCGGTCGCTGGGCCTGCATCCCACCGAACTTCCCCGCCAGGCGCTGGAAGGTCTCGCGCCCGGCCTCGCCCCGGCCTGGGGTCGCGGCGTGCTGGTCCGCGAGGATTGGCGGATCGAGGCCGGCGCCGCCCTGGTCGCCCTGCGCGCGGCCTGCGCGGCGGCGGGGGTGGTGTTCCGTCAGGAGGCGGCCCGCGGCTTCGAGGGCGGAACCTGGCTGGTGGTCGCCACCGGCGCCGCGCGCGACCTGGCCGTGGTCGCGCCCGAGCTTTCGGCGCTCAGTCCGATCAAGGGCCATATCCTGCGCAGTCGGGCCTACGCCTATGACGGGATCGTTGTGCGCGGCGAGGGCGCCTATGTCACCGCCGCCCCGGGCGCAATGACCATCGGGGCCACCATGCAACCCGGCCGCGACGACCGCGAGATCGAGCCCGCGGAGGTTTCGCCCTTGCTGGTGGCTGGCGCGCGGCTGTTCCCACAGATCGCCGGGGCGGAGTTCAGCGCCGCCGCCGGCGTGCGTGCGGCCACCGCCGACGGCCTGCCCATGGTCGGGCGCGGCCGTCATCACGGCGTCCTGTTGGCGGTGGGGGCGCGGCGCAACGGCTGGCTGCTGGCGCCTCTGGCGGCCCGGATCATCGCGGCTTGCGTGACGGAAGGGGAGGCCGCGCCCTATGCCCAGCGGCTGGACCCTTCTCGGTTCAGCGTGCCTGGGGAGGCGAAGTGACGGGGTTTTGGCTGACGCAGGAGCAGGAGGCCATCGGCGAGAGCGTCGCGCGCCTCTGCGCCCGGTTCGACGCCGACTACTGGCGCCGGACCGACGAGACCGGCGAGTTCCCCGAGGCCTTCGTCGCCGCCATGGTCGAGGCCGGCTGGCTGGGCGCCGCCATGCCCGTCGAGCTGGGCGGCTCGGGCCTGGGCCTCACTGAGGCGGCGGTGATGATGCAGGCGGTGGCCCAGTCGGGGGCGGGGTTCTCCGGCGCCAGCGCCCTGCACCTGAACATCTTCGGCCCAATGCCCATCGTGAAGTTCGGCAGCGACGAGCAGAAGCGCCGCCACATCCCCCGGCTGATCGCCGGGCAGGACAAGATGTGCATCGGCATCACCGAACCCGACGCGGGCCTCGACACCACCAGCCTGACCACCAAGGCCACGCGGACCAATGACGGCTACGTCCTGCAGGGCCGCAAGACCTGGACGACCTCGGCGCAGCGCGCCAACAAGATGCTGATCATCGCGCGCACCACCCCGCGCGACCAGGTGACCAAGTCCACCCAGGGCTTGAGCCTGTTCTACATCGACTTCGACCGGACCAAGATCGAGGCCAAGCCGATCCCCAAGATGGGCCGCAAGGCGGTGGAGTCGAACCAGGTCTTCATCGACAATCTGGAGATCCCCGCCGACAGCCTGATCGGCGAGGAGGGCAGGGGATTCTATTACCTACTGGAGGGGCTGAACCCCGAGCGGGTGCTGTTCGGCGCTGAGGCCGTGGGCCTGGGCCGCGCGGCCCTGGCGCGAGCAGCGACCTACGCCAAGGAGCGGATCGTGTTCGGCCGGCCCATCGGCCAGAACCAGGGCGTCGCCCATCCCCTGGCCAAGGCCTGGGTGGAGTTGGAGGCCGCCAACCTGATGGCCTTCAAGGCCGCGGCCCTCTACGACGCCGGCCGCGACTGCGGGGCCGAGGCCAATGCGGCCAAGTACCTGGGCGGAGAGGCCGGCTTCAACGCCTGCGAGGCCGCGGTCCTGGCCCATGGCGGCATGGGCTACGCCAAGGAGTTCGACGTGGAGCGCTATTTCCGCGAGGCCATGATCGCCCGCATCGCGCCGATCAGCCGCGAGATGGTGCTGAACTACATCGCCGAGCGGGTGCTGGGCCTGCCCAAGAGCTACTAGGCGTGCTTGATGACCAGGCCCTGGCCGGTGGGCATCTCCAGGATCGCGTGACCGCGCTTGGCGAACCACTCGGTCTCGAGGGCATGCTGGGCGATGTAGGGCGCCCAGCCGAAGTCATCGAGGACCAGGACGCCGCCGGGCAGAATGCGATCCCATAGGACCTCAAGGGCGCTGATCTCAGCCTTGGCGTTGTTGAGGTCCAGGTGCATGAAAGCGATGCGCTCGGGCGCCGCCTCGGACAGGCTGTCAGGAACCCGGCCCTTGGTGATGATCACATTGGGTTCAGGGAAACGGGCGCGCACCTCGTCGTAGAGCGTCGCTGAATGCTCCGCCATGGAGTGGTGCGGCATGGCCTCGTCGTGCTCGAACAGGTCGTAGAGGAAATAGCGGCGGGTCGAGATGTCCACGAGGTCGGCGACGGTGCGCGCCGAACTGCCGCGATAGCAGGCGCATTCGACGAAATCGCCGTCCAGGTGCGAGGTCTGCTTCGCCGCCCAGACCAGGGTCGAAATCCGCCACAGGGTGCCGCGCTCCGGTCCCGTCCGGGTGTTGCGGTTGATCGCTTCGCCAAAGGCCGGATCGCGCAGGAAGCCGAGCGTCTTGCTCCAGGTGATCAGGTTGTCGGCCGCGAACACCCCCGAGGGATGTACGAACTCCCCGATCAGCGCGTCGCGGTGCTTGAAAAAGGTCTCGGCGTCGCGGACGCCGAAGAACGCCCGGCCCAGGTAGGATGGAAAGGGAAGCTTCATGGCGATCCTGAAGGTGACGGGTCCCCGCCTCTAGCGTGAAGCGGGGACCGCGTGTCCAGGCCGATCACCCCACCCCGAACCGCACGGGGATGCGCACCTGGCCGCCGTCCACGGGGTGTCCGTCGGCGGTTTGCGGTCGCATCTTGAAGTAGGGGGCGAGCCGGAGCGCGGCGCGGCCGAAGCCTTCGCCCACCGGAGTCTCGCTGACCACCTGGCATCCCCCCAGCGTGCCCGCCGCGCTGACGGTGCAGCTCAACATGGCCAGGCCGCCGACTTCCCGGCGCAAGGCCGAGTCCGGATAGAATCGGGCGAACTCCCGAGCGCCGGGTTTGCTGAGCCAGGACGGTTGGATCACCGTCCGAATGACCGGCGTCGGCGCGGGCGCTGCAAGGATCGGCGGATCGGGCTGGATCGGCTGCGGTAGCGGGGTCGGCTCGATCGGGATGGGTGTCGGGGTCGGGAAGGGTGTCGGCACGGAAACGCGGGGCTGGATGGCGGGGGGAGACAGCTTCGGCGCCTCGATCGGCGTTTTGGGCAGGGTCACGGTCTGGACCTCGATGATCGGTCCCTCCGGCAGTTCGACGACGTCCGGCGGGGTCCAGGTCTTGGCCGCGAGATAGACCACCAGCCCGGCATGGACCGCGATCGAGGCGGCGATCGCCATCGTCACCTTGGGTGAGCGCCTGCGCCCCGATCCTGTGCGGCCCGCGAAGACCGGAAGAGCCTGACGGATGACCATGGAAACCTCCCTTTGTTTGTTTCGTCACCGACACAAAGGTCGCGCCGGGATCGTGGCCGGACCTTGACCTTGGGGAAGCCGAACGGTGACGCTTTCAAGCCGCAATAGTGCGCGCTCAGGTCGCGGTATGGTTAGCGGGGCGTTAACCATGTCGGCGCAAACCAGGGACCATGGCCATCCATGGAATCCGGGGCGTCGTCGAAGCCGCGATCCAACGCGCGTCCAATGCGACGGGCGTGGATTTCAGCTTCCTCATGGGCACGGCCGCCCGTGAGAGCGGCTACAATCCCAAGGCCAAGGCCTCGTCGTCGTCGGCCGCGGGCCTCTTCCAGTTCGTGGAGCAGACCTGGCTCTCAACCCTCAAACAGCACGGCGCCAAGTACGGCTACGCTCGCTACGCCGAACTGATCCAGAAGGGCTCGGACGGGCGCTACCGCGTCAGCGGCGCCGAGGCGCGCAAGGCGGTGATGGACCTGCGGATGGACCCGCACGCGGCCTCGCTGATGGCGGGGGAACTCACCTCCGACCACGCTTCCTATCTCAAGGGCCGCACAGGCCGCACGCCGACGGCGGGCGAGCTCTACGCCGCCCACTTCCTGGGCCCGCAGGGTTCGGCGCGGTTGATCGAGGCCATGCGCACCCGACCAGGCGCCAGCGCCGCCAGCATCTTCCCCGACGCGGCGGGCGCCAACCGCTCGATCTTCTACCGCGACGGCCGCGCGGCCACCGTGGCCGAGGTCTACGCCAACCTGACCAAGACCGGCGGCTCTGGCAGGGCAGTGGATCGCCCGGCCGCGACGCCCGAACCCCAGGGCGGCTTCATCCAATACGCCTCGGCGCGCCAGAGCGCGGTCCAGCGCGACCAGGACGCCCTGGTCGAGATCATCCTGCGCGGTTCCCAGTCCCGCGACGACGCCGGCGCCAGCGTCAGCTCGCGGCTGAGCGGTTCGATGTTCTCCAGCGAGATGCTCCGCGTCCTGACCGAGGCCCGCGACAAGTCGAGCTAGACCGCCGCGCCAGCCGCGACCATCGCCTCGATCTGCACGGCCGAGTAGCCGAGTTCGGTCAGGACCTCGTGGGTGTGCTGGCCAAGGCCCGGCGAGGCGGGGCGGCGGTCCAAGTCGGCGCCCGGGAAGCGCGCAGGCGCGGCCGGCGAGCGGAAGGTTCCGCCGTGGCCGTCCTCCACCTCGACGATAGCCCCGGCGGCCTGGACCTGCGGGTCCGCCGCGACCTCGGCCGGGGTCTGGACGGGCGCCCAGACCAGGTCGGCGGCGTTGAGCCGGCCGGCGATCTCCTCGAAGTCCAGGGCGCCGAAGGCCGCGTCGAACTCGGCGACCAGGGCGCGGTTGTTGACCCGGCGCAGCTTGCCCGACGCGAAGCGTTCGTCGGCGGCCAGTTCCGGTCGGCCGCAGGCCTCCGTGATCAATGCGAAGTCCTTGGACGCGCCGCGCGGGTTGAGCACGAACCAGCGCTCGTCGCGGCTCTTGTAGAAGTTGGCCACCGGATCGAAGGGGTCGCTGCGCGGCCGGTTGGAGGCGAGCTTGCCCAGGGCCAGTTGCACCGCCAGGTCCGAACTGACCGCATAGACCCCGGTGGCCAGCAGCGAGGTCTGCACCAGCCGGCCCTCGCCCGACCGTTCACGCTCGTAGAGCGCGGCCAGGATGGCCGAGACGGTCGCCAGCGAGGTCATGTGATCGCCGACACCCGTGCGCAGGATGTGCGGGTCCTGGCCCTTGGGCGCGTGCATCCGCGCCACCCCGGCCCGCGACCAGAAGGCGGTGACGTCAAAGCCGGGTAGGTGGGCGTCCGGCCCCTCAAGGCCGTAGCCGGTGACCACGGCATAGACCAGGCGCGGATTGGCCGCGCGCAGGGTCACATCGTCCAACCCGGCGCGCTTCAGCGAGGCCGGCCGCACATTGGTCAGGAAGACGTCGGCCTCGGCCGCCAGCCGGGCCAGGGCGTCGCGGCCCTCCGGCTTGGAGACGTCCAGGACCACAGCACGCTTGCCTCGGTTGTCCAGGTCGAAGGTCGGGTTGATCGAGATCTCGCTCTTGGCGTCGGCGAAGACGTGACGCATCGGGTCGCCCTGCGGTCGCTCGACCTTGATCACCTCCGCGCCCCAGTCGGCCATGACCCCGGCGGCGCCGGGCGCGGCGATGTAGGAGGCGAACTCGACGACCTTCAGACCCTTGAGAACCACGCATATCCCTCCCGACCTTTTCGGCCATAGTGACCGCTGGGGGAGGGCGCCTCAAGGGCGCTCGGCCGAGCCGAACTCAGGCGACGACGCGGATCTGCGGCTCGTCGCGTTCCACGGCGATGGCGTCGGCCACCGCGCGGGCCACCGCCCCGACGCTGACCGGCTTGCGCAGCACCGCATCGGCGCCGGCCTGGGTGCATTCCATGGCCTCGGCGGCGTCGCCCCCGATCACCGCGACGATCGGAACGTGGCGCATGGGACCGTCCAGGGTGCGGATCGCGGCGATGGCCGCCGGGCCGTCCATGTTGGGCATCCGCCCGTCGATCATCAGCAGGTCGAATTCGCAGACCTTTGACAGGTCCACCGCGCGGCGGCCGTCGATGGCGTGCACCACCTGGTGGCCCAGTTGCTCGATCACCGCGCGGAGCATGGCGGCGTTGAGCGCATCGTCCTCGGCGATCAGCACCCGCAGGGCGTGGCGCTCCACGGCGGCCGGAGCGGCGCCTTCGGGGGCCTGGCCGTCACGGTCGGGCAGGGCGTTGACGTCGTAGGGCAGTTCGAGCCGGAAGCAGGAGCCGACGCCGACCGCGCTGTGGCCGGTGAGATCGCCGCCCATCAGCCGCGCGAGCTGGCGCGACAATGACAGGCCGAGCCCCGCGCCGGAGGTGCCGGCGCTGGTCCGTTCGATGCGGTTGAAGGGTTCGAAGGCGCGCTCCAGCTCGTCGGCGGCCAGTCCCGGACCGGTGTCGGCGATCTCGACAGCCAGGCGTCCCGAGGCCGTCAGTTCGATCCGCGCCTCGACGCGGCCGCGGACGGTGAACTTGAGCGCGTTGCCCAGCAGGTTGGCGAGGATCTGGCGGGCCCGATGCACGTCGGCGATCGCGGCGCCGCGTTCGGCCATGGCCAGTTCGGGAGAGACGTGCAGGTTGATCTCCAGTCCCTTGGCCGAGGCGTTGGGCCGGTTGAGCAGCACCAGGTCGCGGATCAGGGCGACCGGATCGAAAGGGCGGGTGTCCACCGAAAGCCGTCCGGCTTCGGCGGTCTCGGAATCCAGCGTGGTGTTCAGCACCGAGATCAGGTCGTTGGCGGCGTCCAGGGCCGCGGCGAGCTGTTCGCGCGAGGGAGCCGAGCGCCCATTGTGGCCGACCGCCGCCGACAGCACGTGGGCGACGCCGGTCAGGCCGTTGCGGATCTCGTGGCTCAGCGTGGCCACCAGGTCGGACTTGGACCGGGCCAGCTTGTTGGCCGCGTCCACCATCCCGGCGCGGTCGGCGATCAGCGCCTCGCGCTCCACGGCCAGGGCGAACTGGCTGCGCAAGATGCGATTGACGATGAGGGCGAGCGCCATGGCCAGCGCCACCGCGCCCCAGGCGATATTCGCCAGCTCACGCGTCTCGGCCCTGGAGAAGAGGAAGAACAGCGGGCCGGCCACCGCGGCAGATCCCAGAATCAGCAGGCTGGGCAACCAGGACGCCGCGAAGAAGATCACCACGATCGCGGCGGCCAAGGAGACAAGCAGCAGGGGCTCACGCGCCAGGCCGGCCCCATCGGCGAAGGCCGACATCTGGGCGACGGCGGCGGCCCACAGCAGGCCGCTGAGGATCTGGAGCCGTCCGCGCAGCGCCAGATTGGTCCGGGCCTCCGGCCGCTTCAGCCAGTTGACCACGGCGTAGAAGGCGCCCCAGGCGGCGGCGAAGATGGCGAAGGTCCCGCTCATCCAGACCGCGTTCTCGGCATGCGAGCCGGCCCAGACATAGGCCGGTAAGCTGACCGAGAAGACGGCGAGCGCATAGGGGAGGAGCGCGGTCTGGGCGTCGAGCGCCTGCTGGGTGACCGAGAGCCCGCCGCGGTCCCGAGTTTGCTCGGGGGTCTGCTCGGTCTGGCCAATCATCAAATCGAGCTCCTCGGCGACGAACCGCAAGTCTAGCCGCGGCAGGGTTTGCGAGGGGTTTACGTCGCCCGCCAATCCACACCTTCCAGGGCAACCGATCATTAAGCCTAACCGTCCACTATGGCGCTCGGAGCCTTCGGTTCCGAGCTGGGGTGAGGCGGAGATGGCGACCACGCGTGCGGCGCTGACGGACGACGATATTCGCACGCTCGTGAAGGGTGCGACGCCCGACGAGCGCGCCGTCGCCGCGCACCGGCTCTGCCGCTCGATCGAGACCGCGACCCTCTCCAACGAGGAGCGCGCCCAGGCCCATGAAATCCTGCGGGTGATGGCCGCCGACGCGGCCGAACTGGTGCGCCGCGCCGTGGCCGTGACCCTGAAGAACTCCTCAGTGGTGCCCCGCGACGTCGCCCTGACCCTGGCCCGCGACGTGGAAAGCGTCGCCCTGCCGATCCTGGGCGCCTCGCCCGCCTTCACCGACGAAGATCTCGCCGAGATCATCCGGCTAGGCGGCCCGGTGCGCCAGGTGGTGATCGCCAAGCGGCCGCGGGTGTCCCAGGCCGTCACCGCCGCCATCGTCGAGCACGGGGTGGAGCGCGCCGTCGAGGCCGCCTGCGCCAACGACAACGCCGACTTCGCCGAACTGACCCTGCAACGGGTGATCGAGCGCTTCGAGCAGTCCGAGCGGGTTTTGGCGGCGGTCGCCTATCGCGACGCCCTGCCGGTCTCGGTGACCGAGCGGCTGATCGACATGGTCGGCGACGCGGTTCGTGACCACCTGCTGAACCACCACGCGGTCTCGCCGGAACTGGCCCTGCAGATCGTCATGGGCGCCAAGGAGCGCGCGACCATCGACCTGGTCGACCAGGCCGGCCGCACTAGCGACGTGAGGGCCTTCGTCGCGCACCTGAACAAGAACCAGCGCCTGTCGGCCTCGCTGCTGCTGCGGGGCATGGCGCACGGCCACATGACCTTCCTGGAATGGGGCCTGGCCGAACTGGCCGGGGTGCCGCATCACCGCACCTGGCTGATGATCCACGACGCCGGCCCGCTGGGCCTGCGGGCGATTTACGAGCGGGCCGGCCTGCCGGCGCGGCTCTATCCGGCGTTCCGCTCGGGCGTGGACACCTTCCATTCCATGGAGTTCGACGGCGGCGCGCGCGATCGCGAGCGCTTCCAGGAGAAGATGCTGCAGCGGTTCCTGACCCAGCCGACCGCCGCATCGCGCGAGGATGTGGACTACCTCCTGGAGAAGATGGACCGCATCTCCAGCGAAACGCGCAAGTCGTTCCGCGCCGAACAGAGCGCCTGACCTAGGGTCAGGCTTGCGTGGCCGCGCCGGGGCTTTCAAGCTGGCGCCATGACCCAGGACATCAAGCCCGCCGCCACCATCCTGCTGCTGCGCGACGATCCGACCTTCGAAGTGCTGATGGTCAAGCGCCACCACCAGATCGATTTCGCCTCCGGCGCCCTGGTGTTCCCAGGCGGCAAGAGCCATGCGGGCGATCATGATCCGGCCTGGGCGAACCACGTCCTGGGCTGGGACGACTTCGACGCCGACCAGCGGGGCCTGCGGATCGCGGCCATCCGCGAGGTGTTCGAGGAGGCCGGCATCCTGTTCGGCGCGCGGCTGGACGGATCGCCGATCGGCGGCGAGGCCTGTCCGATGGACGTGCGCCGCGCCGTGGATAAGGGCGAGACCGCCTTCCTGGATGTGGTGAAGGACCTGGGCGTGCGTCTCGACCTCAACGCGCTCACCGTCTTCGCCCGCTGGATCACGCCGCCGCTGACGCCGAAGCGGTTCGACACCTGGTTCTATGTGGCCGACGCCCCGGCCGATCAACTCGCCGCCTGCGACGGACACGAAACCGTCGACGCCGAGTGGATCGAGCCCAAGGAGGTGCTGCGCCTGGCCGCGGCCGGGGAGCGCAAGGTGATCTTCCCGACGCGGATGAACGTCCAGCTGCTGGCCGAGGCCGGCAGCGCCAGCGACTGCATCGCCCGGGCGGTCGGTCGCACCCTGGTCACTGTCGAGCCGCAGATTCAGGACGGGCCGGGCGGCAAGGTGCTGGTCTTGCCGCCGGACGCCGGCTACGGCGTGGTGGCCGAGCCGCTCGCCAACGTGATGTGAGGCGGTAGCTTCGGAGTCGTTAGGCGCCGGTCTCGATGACCTTGCGTTCCAGTTCCTCGATGAGGATCTTCCCCACCGGATGCTCGTCGGTCTTGATGTCGTCGCGGACGGCGGCCTTGATCGCGTCGATATGGGCGTCGACCAGCGGCATGGAGACGGTCAGGCGCTTGTCCTTGTCGTCGATCAGCCGGCAGAGCGAGGCGCCGATCCGGGTGATCAGCGGGAATTCGTAGGTCGTTCCCAGGCCCTTGAGGTCGTGGGCGCGGAGATAGAGCGTCTCCATGGTCTCGGGGGAGACGCCTTGGGCGCGCACGGTCTGGCGCGCGGCGTCCAGCTTGACCACCTCGTCGGCGAGCCATTGCGAGAAGTTCCCCGACAGGCTCTTCAGCGCGGCCTCGGCCTTGGCGATGGCGCTGGGATCGATCGCGCCGAAGCGACCGCCAACCTTGAGTCGAAGATTTGTGGGGGCGGGAATGACCTGGCCCGGATTCTGCTGGCTCACGAGGCGCCTCCTAAATAGTCGTCAACAGACTAAGGCGCATCCGTTAACAACGAATGGAGTGTAAATCTGATTGATATCAAACGGAAAATTGCTCCGCCAACACCCGCTCTTCCAGGCTGCGGCCGGCGTCGAACAGCATATGCAGAGCGACGTCGCGATCCTCGGCGATATGGACCTCCAGGACGTCGCGGACCTCGAAATTGTCAGCCACGGCGCTCACTGGGCGCTTGTCTGCCTCCATGATCTCGAACTTGACCCGCGCGGTGTGGGCCAGCAGCGCGCCACGCCAGCGGCGCGGGCGGAAGGCGCTGATCGGTGTCAGCGCCAGGACGCGGGCGTCGAGCGGGATGATCGGGCCGTGGGCCGAGAGGTTGTAGGCGGTCGAGCCGGCCGGGGTGGACACCAGGGCTCCGTCGCAGGACAGTTCGCCCAGCCGAACCTTGCCGTCGATGGAAATGCGCAGCTTTGCGGTCTGCCGGGTCTGGCGCAGCAGGCTGACCTCATTGATCGCCACGGCACGGTGCTCGCGATGGTGGGCGTCGATGGCCACCATCTGCAGGGGGTGGATGACGGCGCGCTCGGCGGCGTTGATCCGCTCCAGCAGGGCGTCCTCGCTGTACTCGTTCATCAGGAAGCCGACGGAGCCGCGGTTCATGCCGTAGATCGGCCGGTCGCCCGTCAGGTTCTCGTGCAGGGTCTCCAGCATGAAGCCGTCGCCGCCCAGGGCCACGATCGCCTGGGCGTCGGCGGGGGACGCCTGGCCATAGCGGGCGATCAGCGCGGCGCACGCCTCCTGGGCCTCGGGCCGGTCGCTGGCGGTGAAGGCCAGGCGGGTGACGAAAGGCTCGGGTTTGAACATCGGCGGTCAAAAGCTCCTGGATCGCCCATTCCGTCAACCAGGGTCGTAAACTAGGAGCGTCACCGCGGCGTGACCGCCCGGCGGAAGGCGGCGCCGGCGATGTCCGCGCCCAGGGGCCCGAAGGCGCCTCCGGCCCGGCGCGCGGCCTCGTCCCCGCCGCCGGGACGCCCGCCGTTCAGATTGCGGACCAGCTCCAGGATGGTCGGGAAGACGCTGCGGTCGATGTCGACCGAGGCGCAGGCCAGGGCCAGCAGCTCGGGCCGGTCGGAGTTCAGCGCCCGCCGCACCTGGGTCAGGTCGAAGCGCCCCAGGGTCGCCAGGCCGCCGACGAACAGCGACAGCTTGCCGTCCTGCAGGGCGCGCAACAGGTAGCCGGGACGCAGCTGGCCGGCGGAGTTGAGCTTGGCCAGAAGCTGTTCCTCCATCTCCTCGCGTTCGCCCTCGCGACGGACGACGAGTTCGCCGGTCGGCGGCGCCAGGCCGCCGTGGGCCTCGCGGACGGCGGCCCCGAGCGCCGCGTCCAGGGCCGCGCCGTCCAGGCGGAAGCGCGCGACCAGGGCCTGGCGCATGGACTGGCCGACCCAGATATAGAGCTGCCGCGCCAGATCGTCGGTGAGGGCCGGGTGATGCGAGAGCGGGGCGCGCAGGGCGACGATCCGCTCGGAGGCGGTGACCAGCCGGCTCATGTCGTGGGCGTTGACCTGGGCGGTGAAATTGCCGGCCAGCGCGGTCAGCACCGCCGGTTCCTGCTGCTGCAGGATGGCGGCGACCACCGGCGGGCCCAGGTTGGGACGCCGCGCCACCTCGATCTGGTGCTCGATGGTGGCCTCGACCAGCAGCCGGACCAGATCGTGGTCCTTGAGCACCGGGCTGCCGGCGATGATCGGACGGGCGATCTCGATGTCGTCCAGGGCCAGGACGTTGACCAGGGCCACGGGCGCCCAGTCGGCGCCGGCCAGCTTCTCCGCCAGGCGCGCGCGGATATCGCGCTCGGCCTCGACCACCAGGCTCATGAAGATGGAGTTGAGCAGGGCCTGGATCGGCGGCGCCTTCATCACCGCCTGGGCGCCTTCGCCCGCGTCGCACAGATCGACGATGGCCAGCAGCAGGCGTTCGCGGTCGGCAGGCGCCTTGCTCTTGGCCAGGCCCAAAATCTCGTCGGCTTTCGCGGCCACGCTCAAACTCGGAACTCCCGGCGCCCAAGCTGGCGAATCTGCTGAGGCTGAATGAAAACATGGTTAGAAGGCTCTGACCATGAAAGGCCCTTAAGGGCCGTGGGCGCCTGAGGGAGCGATACGAGGATGGCCGATCCGCTGATCTTGGCCCTGGACCAGGGCACGACCTCGACCCGCGCCATACTGTTCGACGCCAAGGGTGCGCCCCTGGCCGACGCCGGGCGCCCGCTGCAGCAGTTCTATCCCGAGGACGGCTGGGTCGAGCACGATGCCGAGCAGATCTTCGAGACCTGTGTGGAGGTGCTGCGCGAGGCGGTGGAGAAGGCCGGACGGTCGATGTCCGAGGTCACCGCCATCGGCGTCACCAACCAGCGCGAGACGGTGGTCATCTGGGACAAGGCCACGGGCAAGCCGATCCACAAGGCCATCGTCTGGCAGGACCGCCGCACGGCTCCCACCTGCGAGCGGCTGCGCGCCGCGGGGCTGGAGCCGAAGGTCACGAGCATCACCGGCCTGCTGCTGGACCCCTATTTCTCGGGCACCAAGATCGCCTGGCTGCTGGGCGAAGTTCCGGGCGCCCGGGCCCGCGCCCAGGCCGGCGAGCTGCTGGTCGGCACCATGGACACCTGGGTGATCTGGAAGCTGACCGGCGGGGCGGTCCACGCCACCGACGCCACCAACGCCTCGCGCACCCTGTTGTTCGATCTAAGGGCCCAGGCCTGGTCGACCGAGATGCTGGACATGCTGGACGTGCCCGCGGCCCTGCTGCCCAAGGTGCTGGACTGCGCCGACGACTACGGGACGACTCTGCCGGACCTGCTGGGCGCGGCGGTTCCCATCCGAGGGGTGGCCGGCGACCAGCAGGCGGCGCTGATGGGGCAGGGCTGCATTCGGGCCGGGGAGATGAAGGCCACCTACGGCACCGGCTGCTTCATGCTGGTCAACACTGGAGAGCACCTGGCGCCATCGCGCTCGCGGCTGCTGACCACCGTGGCCGCGCGGCTGAACAGCCGGGCGACCTACGCTCTGGAAGGCTCGATTTTCATCGCCGGCGCGGCCCTGCAATGGGTGAACGAGGGCCTGGGCGTGGCGGGCGGCGGCTCCGGGGCCGAGGCCCTGGCCCAGACCGCCAAGCCCGACCACGGCGTGGTCCTGGTCCCGGCCTTCACCGGACTGGGCGCGCCCTGGTGGGACGCCGGCGCGCGCGGTGCGATCTTCGGCCTGACGCGGGACTCCGGCCTGGCCGAGATCGCCGAGGCCGCCTTCGACGCCTGCGCCCTGCAGACCCGTGACCTGATCGAGGCCATGCGGGCCGACGCGCCCGGCGCCTTCGGCGCCCAGGTCGAGCTGCGGATCGACGGCGGCATGGCGCGCAGCAAGTGGTTCAGCCAGCGCCTGGCCGACCTGACCGGGGTGGCGGTGGGCCGGGTCAGCTTCCAGGAGATGACCGCTCTGGGCGCGGCCCTGTTCGCGGGCATCGGGGCCGGGATCTACGCCGACGCCGAGGAGGCCACCGCCGCCCGGGCCAAGACCGAGCGCTTCGAACCCGGGCTGGACGGCCACGGCCGCGAGCAGGCCTATGCCCGCTGGCTGGACGCGGTGGCGCGGGTGCGGACGGGCTGAGATCGGGAACCGTCCGCCCAGGCCGTCAGGCTGGGTGGGGCCGGGTCTTCCGGCGTAGCGCCACACCCGCGAGCCCGAAGCCCGCGATCATCAGAGCCCAGGTCCCGGGTTCGGGAACATAGCTGAGCTGCCCGCGGATCTCTCCGCCTGGGAAGGTCGTGCTGTGAACGTTGAAATAGGCTTGGCCCGCCTGAAGGCCCCCGAAAAGGGCGGCGAACGCGCCTGAGACCGTTCCACCGTTGGCGGCGATGAACCCGGCGTTGTAGCTGCCGGCGCGTCATATCGAAAGTGTGGTCATAGGTCCCGCTGGTGACGCCGCTCGGGAACCCTGTGAAGGTCGGGGTCGTGGTCGCCACGCCGATGTTGGTCCCGACCGGCGCGCAGCAATGGATATGCGCAGCAGTGGTCGTGCCCAGCAGCCCGGAGAAATTGGCTTCGACCCGCATGGTGTCGAACAGGTCGTCGATCGTCACGCGCGCGAAGCCCGTACCGGGGGTCACCGCCACGGGAACCTCGTTGGATCCGGATAGGACGGTCTCAAACACATAGGTGGTCGCTTCCGCCCGGCCGGCGAAGAGCAGCGCGGCGGCGGCCGTCGCCATAAGCAAGCTACGAGACATCCTAGCCTCCGGCTCTGTTGAATGGGAACGTGTCACAATAGATTAGGAAGTGTTGAAGCCATCGTTCGGCTGGCGACGAAACAAGCTCTGCTGTTACGACATCGAATACGAATTCAGGCGGGTCGCATACTTGCAGAAATGCAGTATTCGTTAACGAACTTTTCCGTGAAGCGATTTCGAACAGGCGTTTGAGGTTGCGCCTTGACGCTACGACCCCGCGGCGCGACTCTGCCGCCCAAGGTTCAGACAGGGAGGCCGCCATGGCCGATGGTTCGCTCGCGGGCGTGAGTTCGCTTAAGGGCAAGGTCAGCGCTGAGGAATGGCAGGCCCGGGTGGATCTCGCCGCCCTTTACCGGCTGGTCGCCCTGCACGGCTGGGACGATGCGATCTACACCCACATCTCCGCCCGCATCCCGGGACCCGAGCATCACTTCCTGATCAATCCCTATGGCATGTACTTCGGGGAGATCACCGCCTCGTCGCTGGTGAAGATCGACCTGGATGGGAACGTCCTCCAGGAGACCCCGTACTTCATCAACCCGGCGGGCTTCACCATCCACTCGGCCATCCACGCCGCGCGGGAAGACGCCCATTTCGTCATGCACCTGCACACCGACCAGGGCGTGGCGGTCTCGGCCCAGTCCGAGGGCCTGCTGCCGCTGGCCCAGCACGCGCTGATCGTGCGGACCATGCTGGCCTATCACGACTATGAGGGCATCGCGCTGAACCTCGACGAACGCGAGCGCCTGGTGGCCGACATCGGCGACAAACACGTCATGCTGCTGCGCAATCACGGAACCCTGGCTGTGGGCGCCAGCGCCGCCGACTGCTGGATCCGCATGTTCTATCTGGAGCGCGCCTGCAAGCAGCAAGTCATGGCCCTGTCGGCCGGCCGCGAGAACGTGCTGTTCGCCCCCCAGCACGCCCAGGACGAGGTCAAGATGCAGCTGTCGCGCGGTCTGGGCGGCAGCCTCGCCTGGCCCGGCGCCCTGCGCCAGCTCGATCGGGCGCTCCCGGGCTACGACGCCTGAGTCGAACGACAGTCATTCCACAGAATGGGCGCCCTGGCCGGGCGCCCATTTTCTTTGCGGCTCGGCGCTGACAGTCTTCATATCTCACGGATTGAGGGGCAAGTACGCGGCGCGCGCGGCTCTATTTCAAAGCCGACACGCGGAGCCATCGTTCTGTCACTGGACGGCGCCTATCTGGACGCCATAGGACGGGCGGGACTAGTCGGTGTTCCTGTCTGTATTCAATCGCTCCCGGAGTTTCAGTCGCTTGCTCAGACGCCACTTCTTCCTCGTTGGCGCCATCCTGGTCCTCGTCCTCATGGTCGTGGCCGGCGGCTGGAAGCTGACCCTCGGCAAGAAGGAGGGACCGGGGGGCGCGCCCGGCGCGGCCATGGCGGCGCCGAAGGGCGGCGGTCAAGCTGCCGGCAAGGGCGGCGGAGGCCGTGGCGGCGGCGGCATGGGCGGTCCTGCGCCGGTCAGCGTGACTGCGGTCCAGTCCAGGGTGTTCATCGATTCCATCGACGTGATTGGGGTGGCCAAGGGCCGCCAGTCCGTGACCCTGACCGCGGCGGCGACTCAGTTGGTCGATCGCGTGCGTTTCAGCGACGGCCAAGCGGTCGCCAAGGGCGCGGTGCTGGTCGAGCTGAAGGACACCGAGCAGAACGCGGGTTTGGCCCAGGCCCAGGCGCGCCTGGTCCAGGCGCAGCGCGACTTCGACCGCTGGAAGGCCCTGGCGGCCCAGGGCTATGCCTCCAAGACCGCGCTCGACCAGCGCGAAGCGACCTATCTCGCCGCCCGCGCCGACGTGCAGGCGGCCCAGGCCCGCCAGGCCGACCGCACCATCCGCGCGCCGTTCGCCGGGGTGGTCGGCCTGTCCGACATCGCGCCCGGGGCCTTGATCAATCCGGGGTCGGCCATCGTCACCTTGGACGACATCAGCACCGTTCGGGTCGACTTCGAGATACCGGATCGCTACCTGGCCTCGCTCCGTGAGGGCCAGCCGATCCACGCCAAGGCCGACGCCTATCCGGGCGAGACGATCCAGGGGCGGATCGCCAAGCTGGACACCCGCATCGACGAGCGCACGCGCGCGATCACCGCCCGGGCTGAGTTCCCCAATCCAGGTCGCAAGCTGAAGCCCGGCATGATGATGCGGGTGGCCATCGCCCGCGGCCAGCGCCAGGGCCTGGCCATTCCAGAGGCCGCCCTTTCGGTCCAGGGCGACAGCGCCTTCGTCTATGTCCTCAACGGCCAGGGCGAGCGCCTGACGGCCGAGCAACGGCCGGTCCGCACCGGCGCGCGGCAGGGCGGCTTCGTGGAGATCCTCGACGGCGTTCAGGCCGGTGATCGCCTGGTGGCCGACGGGCTGAACAAGCTGCAGCCCGGCCAGCCGGTTCGCCCGGTGCTGGCCGCGGCGGGCGGCCAGGCGAGAGCACGCCCGCCGGGCGCGCGGCCCGCCCCATGATGCTGTCGGACATTTCCGTCCGTCGGCCGGTGTTCGCGGCGGTGGCCGCGATCATCCTCTGCGTGATCGGCCTGGCTTCGTTCGCCTCGCTCACCGTGCGCGAGCTGCCCAGCGTCGATCCGCCGGTGGTCTCGATCTCGACCACCTATCGCGGCGCCTCGGCCGAGGTCGTCGAGGAGCGGATCACCGAGGTGATCGAGCGCCAGGTGTCCGGCATCCAGGGGATCGACCGCGTCAACTCGTCGTCGCGGGACGGCCAGTCGCGGATCAACATCTCCTTCCGGTTGGACCGCGACCTGGACGACGCGGCCAACGACGTGCGCGACGCCGTGAGCCGGGTCTCGGCCAACCTTCCCCTGCAGGCTGACCCGCCGCAAATCGCCAAGGCCGACGCCGACGCCCAGCCAATTCTGTTCCTGTCGTTCAGTTCGACGACCCTGAACCGACTGCAGCTTTCAGACTATGCCAATCGCTATCTGGTGGAGCGGTTCTCCACGGTCTCGGGCGTCGCCAATGTCGGGGTAGGGGGCAGCCAGCTCTATTCGATGCGCATCTGGCTCGACGCCGACGCCATGGCGGCGCGAGGCATCACCGTCGACGACGTCGAGACCGCGCTCAACGCCCAGAATTTGGAGCTGCCGGCCGGCTCCCTGGAAGCGCCCTCCAAGGACTTCACCATCCGCGTGGCCCGCGGCTACACCACCCCGCAAGAGTTCGCCGATCTGCCGGTGACCTCGTCCACCGCCCGCGCCACGGCCGCCGCGGCGGCCGGCGCCACGGCCAACGCCGCGGTCACGCCGGCGCCCGGCGCGGAATACATCACCCGGCTGGGCGACATCGCGCGGGTTGAGGAGGGGCCGGACGAGCGCAGGCGCATGTTCCGCTCGAACGGCCGCGAGCAGGTGGGCATAGCCATTCGGCGCCAGTCCCAGGCCAACGACCTGGAAATCTCCGAAGGCGTCCGCGCCGAACTGCCCGAGATCAACAAGTCGCTGCCGAAGGGCACCAAGCTGGAAGTGGCGGTGGACTTCACCGTCTTCACCAAACACGCCATCGAGGAAGTCTGGATCACCATGGGCATCTCGCTCGTCCTGGTGGCCCTGGTGAACTTCATCTTCCTCGGCACCTGGCGCGCGGCCCTGATCCCGTCCGTAGTCGCCCCGATCTGCATCCTCTCGACATTCATCGTCCTGGCGCCGCTGGGCTTCTCGCTGAACTTGCTGACCCTGCTCGCCTTGGTGCTCGCCATCGGCCTCGTCGTCGACGACGCCATCGTGGTGGTCGAGAACATCCAGCGGCGAATCGACGAGGGCGAGCCGCCGATCGTCGCGGCCCAGCGCGGCGCACGCCAGGTGTTCTTCGCCGTGGTGGCCACGACGATCGTGCTGATCTCGGTCTTCGCGCCGCTGATGTTCCTGCCCGGCTACATCGGCAAGCTGTTCGTGGAGTTGGCGGTGGCCATCGCCGCGGCCGTGGCCTTTTCGGCCCTGCTAGCGCTCAGCCTATCACCGATGTTGGCCTCCAAACTGCTGCGCCCAGCCCGCGGCCAGGGCTTCATCGCCCGGCGGGTAGACGCGGCGATGCACCAGCTTCGAAACTCCTACCATGCCTCCCTGGATTGGCTGCTGGGTCGCCGGATCGCGTCGATCGCCACGGGTGGCCTCGTGGTCGTGCTGGCGCTGGCCGCCTTCGCGCTCTTCACGGTCCTCCCCCGGGAGCTGGTCCCCGACGAAGATCGTGGGCGCGTCGAGATGAACATCAGCGGCCCGGAAGGCGCGGGCTATGACTACGTCGATGTCGCGACAAAAACGGTCGAAGCCCGACTACTCGAGCTGCTGAAGGAGGGCGTCATCGAACGCTACATCCTGTCGGCCCCCCGTTTCGGCGCGAACTCCTTCAACACAGCCGGCGGCAATGCGGCTCTGCCCGACAACTCTGAGATCACCTCCAACGAGCTGGCCGCCCAACTGAACCGGGAGTTCTCCTCGATCACCTCGGTGAGGGCCATCGCATCGGTGCGCGGCGGACTGCAACGGGGTGGCCCCGGCGGCGGCGGCGGCGGCGTCGACCTCATCGTGGTCGGCAACGAGTACGCCGACATCGAACGCTGGATCCAGCCGATCCTGGCGGCGGCGCAGGCCAATCCAGGTCTCGCCCGCCCCCGCCTGGACTACGAACCGACCAGCCCGCGGGTGCTGGTGGAGATCGACCGGGAGAAGGCGGCCAGTCTCGGGGTCTCGGCCCAGGCGGTCGGTCGGGCGCTAGAGACCATGTTCGGCTCGCGCCGGGTCACCACCTACATCAAGAACGGCCAGGAATACGACGTCATCCTGCAGACAGACCGGGCGCGGCGCCAGACGGAGTCCGACCTGGAGAGCCTCTATGTCCGCACCGCCAGCGGCGCCCAGGTTCCGCTGGCCTCGGTGGTGACCACCAAGGTGCGCGGCGACACTCCCGACCGCGCTCGAGTCGATCGCCTGCGGGCGATCTCGCTCTCGGCCCAGCTCAACCCCGGCTATCCGGTGGGCGAGGCCGTGAAGTTCTTCGAGGCCGAGGTCTCCAAGCAACCGCCCGGGTTCCAGATCAAGTGGGGCGGGGCTGCTCGCGACTTCCTCGAGGCCGGCGGCGCCGTCGGCCTTGCCTTCGGCATGGCCCTGATCCTGGTCTTCCTGGTGCTGGCCGCCCAGTTCGAGAGCTGGATCCACCCGGCGGTCATCATGCTCACGGTGCCGGTGGCGGCGCTGGGCGGGCTGTTCGGCCTGCTGATCGCCGGCTCGACCATCAACACCTACAGCCAGATCGGACTGATCATCCTGGTGGGGATCGCCGCCAAGAACGGCATCCTGATCGTGGAGTTCGCCAACCAGCTCCGCGACGACGGCCTGACCATTCGTGAGGCGGTGATCGAGAGCGCTTCCCTGCGTCTGCGCCCGATCATCATGACTTCGATCTCGGCGGCGGCGGGTTCGATACCGCTGATCGTCTGGGGCGGGGCGGGCGGCGAGAGCCGCAAGACCATCGGCGTGGTGATCTTCTTCGGGGCCATCTTCGCGACCCTGCTGACCCTGTTCATCGTGCCGGTGTTCTACAACATGCTGGCCCGGTTCACGAAGTCGCCCCAGGCCACCGCCCGGCGAATCGAGGCCTTCGAGGACGCCGAGCAGACCCGCGCAGCCAACGCCGCGGAATAAGCCCCCCCTACGGCGCCTTGTAGCCGGACTCGACCTTCACATAGGCGATCAGGTCGACGCGATCCCTGGCCTCCTTGAGGCCGGCGAAGCTCATCTTGGTGCCCGGCAGGAAGGTACGGGGCTCGGCCAGCCACTTGTCCAGGTGCTCGGCGTCCCAGACGAAGCCCGCGTTCTTGACGGCGTCGGAGTACTTGTAGTCCGCCACCGCGCCGGCCTTGCGGCCGAACACCCCGTGCAGGTTGGGGCCGGTCATGTTGGCCCCGCCGGGCACGATGGTGTGGCACGACTTGCACAGGCCGAACTTGCTCTTACCGTTCGCCAGGTCGGCGGTGTTGTACGGGGCGGGCAGGGAGGCCAGGACGGCCGCCTTCTGTTCGGCCGTCAGCTCCTGCGGCGCCGCGGCGGGCGGCGCCTCGGTCTTCTGGCCGCAGCCGGCCAGCAGGGCGCAGGCCCCTATCAACATCGTCGCCGCGCGCATCATGAGCCAAACCTCTGCAATGAATTCGATGGGAAGCTAGTCAACGATCGCGGCGTTGCAAGGCGCGCTTGCGCCGTTCCTTCTGGATGATCTCGTCCAGCGCCTGCAGGAACCGCGAACGGTCGTTGCGGTCGAAGGGCTTCGGGCCGCCCAGGATGTCGCCGGTGGAGCGAAGTTGCTCCATCAGGGCCCGTTGTGCGATGGCCGCGCCGATGGAGTTCTCGGTGAACGGCTTGCCATTTGGCGCCACGGCATGGCCGCCGGCGTTCAGCACCCGCTCGGCCAGGGGAATGTCGTTGGTCACCGCCACGTCGCCCGGCGCCACATGCTGGGCGATCCAGTCGTCGGCCACGTCGGGTCCGGCGTCCACGATCACCCGGGCGATCATCGGCGACTGCGGGATCATCATGAAGGCGTTGGAGACCACCCAGGTCTTCAGCCCGTAGCGGGCGGCGACCTTGTAGACCTCGTCCTTCACCGGACAGGCGTCGGCGTCGATGAAGACCTCGATGGGTTTGTCGGACACGCAAGCTCCGTTGGCGGGCGGAGCCCTTCATGCCCACGACGGCGGCGGGCCTCAACGAAAAACGCCGCCGGCGTGGGGACCGGCGGCGCATCCGACGCTTACGCTTACTGTTACGCTACTGGCACTGAGACTTTTAGGCGAAGACGGCGGCCTGACGGCGACGGCTGCTGCGGACCATGCCGCCGACGCTGCCGAAGCCGATGATCATCATCGCCCAGGTCGCCGGTTCCGGAACCGCCGAGCCGATATTGCTGACTTCGAACGAGTTGCTGTTCGAGGCCAGGTCGAAGCCGGTGATGGCGGTGTCGGACCAGAAGGTGAAGCGGCCGTTGGTGTTCGCCGCCGTCTGGTTGCCGTTCGCCGCGCCCGACACCAGGCCGAGATCGGTGCCGGTGAAGGTCTGCGTACCGCCACCCTTCAGGTGGAAGGTGATGGAGTTGTAGTCGTCCAGCGACCCGACGTAGAAGCTCAGACGCGACACGTAGGGCGCGGTGAACTGGGCCATTTCGCCGGCGCGCACGCTCAGATAGCGGCTGGGGTCGTCGTCGGCGGGATCCAGAGGACCGAACGCAGGGGCGGCGCCTTGGCCGGTGGTGCCGGTCCGGAGCGAGTAGGTGCCGCCGATGGTGAAGCCGGGAGCCAGGACGAGAGGGTTGTTGAAGTTCGTAACCAGCGTCTCGCCGGGATTGAGGGCCGACTGATAGCTGCCAAAGGGCTTGATGACGATCGCGGCGTTCGCCGCGGTCGCGGCCAGGGTCGTCACCGCCGCGAGGGCGGATACGGCCAGGGCCTTTCCGAAGTAGTTCATTTGGAGTCTCCAAAAGGGATGTGATCTAGATTCACGAGCGAGCTTCGCAATGGGCGTGCCAACCCGGGGTTGCGCCGGGTCTTGCAGGGATTCGCGCTCTGGAGATTGGGAGATTTGGCGACAATCGCCGCCGTCATGCGGCTCAGAGACCTTCGAGGGTCTTGAACCAGCATTCCTCGCCAAGACAGTACAGGATCAGGGTCTCGCGATCGGTGGTCGGGCTCAGTTCGAAGGGGCCATACCAGGCGCGGTCCTGCTCCGGATCGCTGTCCAGGTTGATGGCGTCCTCGCCGGCCTCCAGGAACAGCCGCGCCGCGCCCTCGGGCGAGGTGAAGATGCAGCGAATCTCGTAACCCTCGGCGACCAGCGCCTCGAGCGCCTCGTCCAGACCGTCGACCAACCGCCGGGACGCGGTGTCGCGCCCGTCTTCGACCGGTTCCTCCTGGATCTGTGGCCGTTCCAAATCCCGAATCGCTCCTGAATTCGTCGCCTGCCCCACGTCTAACCTAGCGCCAAGACTTGCAAGGTCGAACTGTTGCTGGCCGGGGCGGCGGAACTAAATGTCACAAAACTGGAACGCGGGTGTCGCGATCGGGGGTTAGGGACTTACGATCCGAAATCCCAAGCACTGAGAGTTCCATGGTCCCCAGGTTATCGCGCCACCACGAAGACATGGCGCTCGTATTCGCCGTCGGCGTGATCGTCGGCGCAATTCTACTGGCGATCGCGATTCCGCACGACGCCTGGGAGATGGCGTGGCGCTTCCGAGGACCGTCGGCCTAGGGGCGCAGTTCCTGGTGATGCGCGGGCGACGGGCTCGACGCGGATGCGGCGGCCTTAGCGTTTCCGACGCTGAACAGGAACGCCGCGGCCGCGGCCGCGAGCGGTAGTAGGATCTTGAACATCGGGCGCCTCCAACCGAGCGACCTTTCCCCACGCTCGCCGGAGGGTCAAACACACTCAACTCGCGGGACGGCCCCGAAGCGCGTTTTGCTCCCATGACGGGCGTTTTCCGGGGTTGAGTTCGAGGCGAGAGCCGCCTGGCGTTCCATGGTGCCGGATGCAGGACTCGAACCCGCGACCTTCGGTTTACAAAACCGCTGCTCTACCAGCTGAGCTAATCCGGCCCTTGGACGGCCCGCTTATGAAGCGAAGGCCTAGGATGACGCAAGGTCCCCGTTGGCCTCGCGTGTCGGCTGTGGTCCCTTGGTCAAAACGCCGGGAGGACCAGCATGAAGTTCGAGGACTATCGCCGGCACGACGCCGTGGGCTTGGCCGGTTTGGTCGCCAAGGGTGAGGTGAGCGCCTCCGAGCTGCTGGAAACCGCCGTGACGCGGATGGCGCAGGTCAATCCGGCGGTCAACGCCGTCACCATGGACCTCACTGAATGGGGCCGGGCGGAGGTGAAGCGCGACCCGACCCCCGGACCGCTCGCGGGCGTGCCGTTCCTGCTGAAGGATCTGGGCGCGTTGTTGGCGGGCTCGGCCACCAGCTCCGGCTCGGCGGTGTTCAAGGACCAGTTGGCGGTCGCCGACAGCGCCATCGTCACGTCCTACAAGCAGGCGGGGCTGGTGATCTTCGGCAAGACCAACACCCCGGAGTTCGGGCTGATGCCGGTGACCGAGCCAGCCCTGCTGGGGCCCTGCCGCAACCCGTGGGACGTCTCGCGCACCCCGGGCGGCTCTTCGGGCGGGGCGGCTTCGGCGGTGGCGGCGGGGATCGTGCCGGCGGCCCACGCCAGCGACGGCGGCGGCTCGATCCGCACCCCGGCCTCGGCCTGCGGCCTGTTCGGCATGAAGCCCTCGCGCGGCCGGGTCTCCTTCGCGCCGCTGGGCGAGGGCTGGGGCGGGGCCTCGATCCAGCACGCGGTCACCCGCTCGGTGCGCGATTCCGCCGTGCTGCTGGACGCGGTGTGCCGGCCGCAGCCGGGCGATCCCTATTTCCTCAGCGCCCCGGAACGGCCCTTTGCCGACGATGTCGGGCGCGAGCCGGGCAAGCTGGCCATCGGCTTCACCACCGCGGCCCTGGCCTCCGAGGCCCTGGACCCCGAGTGCAAGGCGGCCGTGCTGGACGCCGCCCGGCTCTGCGAGAGCCTGGGCCACGTGGTCGAGGAGGTCACCGTGCCGGGTAATCTGGCGGCCATGCAACAGGCGGCCGGCGACGTGATCGGCGCCAGCATCGCCGCCAACCTGGATGCCGAAGGCGACCGGCGCGGCCGGCCTATCGGCGAGGACGAGGTCGAGCTGCTGACCTGGGCCATGTACCAGCGCGGCAAGGGGGTTGCGGGATCCACCTACGTGCGCGGCCTGGCGGCGATCCATGCCTATGGGCGGGCGGTGGCGGGACTGTTCGAACGCTATGACGTGCTGTTGCTGTCCAGCCTGGGCAGCCCGGCGATCCCTATCGGCCATCTCACCGAGGACCTGCGCCAGTACACTCCGCGTCTGTTCGCCTTCATGCCCAACACCCAGGCCTTCAACAACACCGGCCAGCCGGCCATGAGCGTGCCCCTGGCCTGGAGCGCGGGCGGCCTGCCCATCGGCCTCCAGTTCGTCGGGCGGATGGGGGAGGAGGCGGGGCTGTTCCGGCTGGCCGGGCAGCTGGAACAGGCGCGGCCTTGGTTCGACCGCGTCGCGCCGCTCTAGCCCAAGCTGTCATCCCGGTTTGCGAAGCAACACCGGGACCCATGAACACCTGATGGCGCAGGCTGCAACAGGGTCTCGCCGCGCTCTGAGATTCAAACGCGTATGGGTCCCGGATAAGTGCTTCGCGCTTTCCGGGATGACACCGGGGGAGGCGCCGCCCTTCTAGGCATCCTGGCGTCGTCGCAACTGCATGAGGTAGGCGGCGATCACTCCCGTGGCCACCAGGCCGATCAGCAGGGTGGAGACGGCGTTGATCTCCGGGTTCACCCCCAGCCGCACCTGGCTGTAGATTCGCATGGGCAGGGTGGTGGCGCCGGGGCCCGAGGTGAAGCTGGCGATCACCAGGTCGTCCAGCGAGAGGGTGAAGGCCAGCATCCAGGCGGCCGCCACGGCGGGCGCGATATTGGGCAGGGTGACCAGGAAGAAGGCCTTGAAGGGCGGGCAGCCCAGATCCCGGGCGGCCTCCTCCAGCTGGCGGTCGAAGGCCGCGAGCCGGGCCTGGATCACCACGGTGGCGTAGCAGAGGGTCACCGTGGCGTGGCCGATCACCACCGTCCAGAAGCCGCGCGGCAGGCCGAAGGCCACGAACAGCAGCAGCAGCGACAGGCCCAGCACCACCTCGGGCATGACCAGGGGCGCATAGACCAAGCCCGAGAACAGGGTCCGGCCCTTGAACCGCCCGGCGCGGACCAGGGCCACCGCCGCGAAGGTCCCCAGGATCGTCGCCACGGTCGCGGAGATCAGGCCCACCCGGAAGGTCACCCAGACGGCGTCCAAGAGCTGTTCGTTGCGGAACAGCGAGGCGTACCAGCGGGTGGAGAACCCGCCCCACACCGTCACCAGCTGGCTGGCGTTGAATGAATAGACCACCAGCAGGAAGATCGGCAGGTAGAGGAAGCCGAACCCGAACAGCAGGGAGACGCGGTTGAACGCCGTGAGCCCGCGCCTCAAGTCGATGCTCCCCTTCTGGGGGAGCTGTCAGCGAAGTTGACTGAGGGGGACTTTGACTCGTCCTGCCGTGGATGAAACCCCCTCCGGCTCGTCACGAAGAGGCGACGATCCACCTCCCCCAAATCGCGCTGCGCGCTGGGGGAGGATCTGTTCGCCGAAGCCCTCACCTCGCGCCCCCGATCAGCTTCGCCTGCTGGCGCTGGTAGAGGGCGATGGGGACGACGAGGGTGGCCAGCAGGGCGATGGCCACGGCCGAGGCGGCGGGCCAGTCGCGGTTGGCGAAGAACTCCGTCCAGATGGTCTTGCCCAGCATCAGCGTGCCCGAACCACCCAGCAGATCGGGGATCACGAACTCGCCGACCATGGGGATGAAGCAGAGCAGGGCGCCCGCTCCGACGCCGGGCAGGGAGAGCGGGAAGGTTACCCGCCAGAAGGCCTGCAAGGGCGTGCAGCCCAGGTCGGCGGCGGCCTCCAGGAGGTCGTGATGCTGGCGCTCCAGCACCGCGTAGAGCGGCAGGACCATGAAGGGCAGGTAGGCGTAGACCAGGCCGATATAGATCGCGGCGTCGGTGTTGAGTAGCGCGACCGGACCCAGGCCCACGGCGGCCAAGACGGCGTTGAGCAGGCCCTCGGGCTTGAGGATGCCGATCAGCGCATAGACCCGGATCAGGAAGCTGGTCCAGAACGGCAGGATCACCGCCATCAGCAGGGCCTGGCGCACCGCCGGCGAGCACCTGGCCATGGCGTAGGCCATCGGATAGCCCAGCAGCAGCAGGATCGCGGTGGCGACGGCCGCGAACCTGAGGCTGGAGAGATAGGCCGCCACATAGAGGTGGTCGGAGGTCAGCCGGCCATAGGTCTGCAGGTCCAGGGCGGCCAGGAAGGCGCGTAGTCCCGCCATCCCCAGGGCCCAGTCGATCCGCGGCGCATAGGGCGGCATGGCGAGCGCCGTGTCCGACAGCGACAGCTTGGCCACCAGCAGGAACGGGAACAGGAAGAAGACGCCCAGCCAAAGGAAGGGCGCAATGGCGGCCAGGCCCGTCCTGTCGCGCCGGGCGCTCACTGGGTCAGCACCACGCCGGCGTCGGGGGCGAAGGTCAGCCAGATCTGGTCATCCCAGTCCACCGGCCGTTCGACGAACCGCGCGGCGTTGGCGCGGGCGGCGCGTAGGGTCCGGCCGTTGGGCAGCTCGACCAGATAGGTGGTCCAGTCGCCCAGATAGCCGATGTCGGCCACCTTGCCGGCCAGCCGGTTGGGGCCCGGAGGCGGCGCGTCCAGATGGACCTGAATCTTCTCGGGTCGCACCGCCAGCCAGGCCGTGGCGCCGACCGCGATCACATCGTCCTCGACCGCCTCGAACCCGCCCTGCGCCTCGTCGCTCGCCAGGCGGACGGATTGGCCATCGGCGCGCTCAACCTTGCCCTCGAACAGGTTCACGTCGCCGATGAAGTCGGCCACGTAGCGGGAATTGGGCGCCTCATAGACTTCCGCCGGCCGGCCGATCTGCACGATCTGGCCTTCCCGCATCACGGCGATGCGGTCGGCGGTGACCATGGCCTCCTCCTGGTCATGGGTGACGATCAGGAAGGTCATGCCCAGGCTCTGCTGCAGGGCCATCAGTTCGAACTGGGTCTCCTCGCGCAGCTTCCGGTCCAGGGCCGCGAGGGGCTCGTCCAGCAGCAGCATCCTGGGCCGGGGCGCGATGGCGCGGGCCAGCGCCACCCTCTGCCTCTGGCCGCCGGAGAGCTGGTGGGGCTTGCGTCGCGCCAGGCCATCCAGCCGCACCAGGGCCAGCATCTCGGCGGCCCGTGCTGCGACCTCGTCCTTGGCCAGGCCCAGCTGGCGTAGGCCGAAGGCGATGTTCTTTTCCACGCTGAGATGGGGGAAGAGGGCGTAGGACTGGAACATCATATTGACCGGCCGCCGGTGGGGCGGGCGTCCGGCCAGGTCTTCGCCGGCCAAGGTCACGCGGCCCTCGTCGGGGTCCTCGAAGCCGGCCAGCAGCCGCATCAAGGTGGTCTTGCCGCAGCCCGAAGGGCCCAGCAGGGCGAAGAACTCGCCTTCGTAGATGTCCAGGGAGACCCCGGCCACGGCGGTCTCGCCGCCGAAACGCTTCACCACATTCTCGAACCGCACCAGCGGCCTGGCCGCCGGATCGGCCCAGGGCGCGAAGGTCGAACGGACCGCGCCGATGTTCAGGCGCGGGCGCGAGCGTTGCGTCATTGCCCCGTCTGCACCCTGGTCCACATCCGCGTCACCTCGCGCAGCAGGGCTTGGTCCTTGTCCTTGGTCACGAACAGCCGCTTGAAGACCTCGGGGGTGGGATAGACGTTGGGATTGTCGCGCACCTCGGCGTCCACCAGCCTGGTCGCCGCGGCGTTGGCGTTGGCGTACTGGGTGAAGTTCGACGCCTTGGCGATCACCTCCGGCCGCAGCATGTAGTCGAGGAAGCTGTAGGCGGCGTCGGGGTTCGGCGCGTCGATCGGGATGGTGAAGACGTCGAACCAGACCTGGCTGCCCTCCCTGGGGATGACGTAGGCGAGCTTCACCCCGTTCTTGGCCTCCTCGGCGCGGTCCCGGGCCTGCAGGACATCGCCGGAATAGCCCACGGCCACGCAGATATCCCCGTTGGCCAGGGCCTCGATATATTCCGACGAGTGGAACTTGCGGACATGGGGCCGGGCCTTGACCATCAGGTCGGTGGCCGCCTGGTAGTCGGTCAGGTTCTTGGAATTGGGGTCCTTACCCAGGTAGTTGAGCGCGACCGCGTACATGTCCTCCGAGGCGTCCAGGTAGTAGACGCCGCAGTCCTTGAGCTTGGCCAGGTTCTTGGGATCGAACACCACCGCCCAACTGTCGATCTTCACGCCCGGCAGCCGCTTGGCCACGGCGTCCACGTTGTAGCCGATGCCGATGGTGCCCCACATGTAGGGGACCGCGTACTTGGCGCCCGGATCGAAGGGCTCGAGATGGGCCATGACGTCCGGCCACAGGTTCTTGGCGTTGGGCAGCCTGGCCTTGTCCAGCGGCGCGATGGCCTTGGCGGCGATGTAGCGGGGCACATTGTGGTTGGAGGGCGTGACGATGTCGTAGCCCGTCTGGCCCTGCAGCACCTTGGTCTCGAGGATCTCGTTGGAATCAAAGGTGTCGTAGACGACCTTGATTCCGGTCTCCTTGGTGAAGTCGGCCAGGATCGCCGGGTCGATATAGTCCGACCAGTTGTAGATCTTCAGTGTCTGCGGCTTGTCGCCGCCGCCCTGCTGGCTGCAACCCGCCAGGGCCAGCATCGCGCTGAGCCCCAGCGCCGTCACCCATCCCCGCATGCCGCCCTCCATCCCCCGGATCGGTGGACTTTATAGGCGAGCCACGGCGGCGAATGAAAGCGCCGGGGACCCTGCTAAGCCGCCTTGGGCTTCATGAGCCCCAGGACGGCGCCCGCGAGCACGTAGGAGACCAGTTGGAAGCCCATATTGATCAGCACGAACTCGGCGCTGTGGCCGACATAGATGTACTCGACGGCCATGGTGGTGAAATTGAAGAAGAACCAGGCCGCCAGGGCGCCCAGCACCGCGGCCTGCAGCGAGGTCGCGCCCAGGTGGCGGAGCAGCCATGACAGGCCCAGCACGATGATGATCGTGTTCACCACGCCGAGGCTCATATTCACCGCGAAGTTGGACATGTCGGGCTCTTTGCCCAGGGCGGCCGTCCAACGCTCACCGAACAGCGGACCGTACCAAAGGAAGCCCAAGGCCTCGAGCAACACCACCGCCACGAGAACGGCGATCCAGTTGATACCTTTCAACATGCGTCTCTCCCTGTTGTTGCGGAGGCAGCCTGTTGTTTTCGTTGGCGAAGCGCCGCCTTCCGTAAGGGTAGATTGAAGCTTAACCATTCAAAAGGCCAGCGGCGATTGTGCCGGGCCTTGCGGCGAGCGCTTTGGCGAACCAGATGGGGCGCCCTATAAGCCGCCGCTCCTCCCCATTTCGAGAGACCTCATGTCCCGCATCCTGATCACCTCGGCCTTGCCCTACATCAACGGGATCAAGCACCTGGGGACTCTGGCGGGCTCCATGCTGCCGGCCGACGTCTATGCGCGGTTCCAGCGCTCGCGGGGCAATGAGACCCTCTATATCTGCGCCACCGACGAGCACGGCACCCCCACCGAGCTGGCCGCCGCCGAGGCCGGCCAGGATCCGGCCAGCTTCTGCGCCGAGCAGCACCAGGTGCAGCACGACCTGGGACGCAGGTTCGGCCTCTCCTGGGACCATTTCGGCCGCTCGTCCTCGCCGCAGAACCACCGGCTTACCCAGCGCTTCGCCCAGGGCCTCTGGGAGGCCGGCTTCATCGAGGAGCGGGTCACCCAGCAGGTCTATTCCAAGTTCGACAAGCGCTTCCTGCCCGACCGCTATGTGATCGGGACCTGCCCACACTGCGGCTACGGCGCGGCGCGCGGCGACCAGTGCGAGAACTGCACGCGGGTGCTGGACCCCGCCGATCTGATTAATCCGCGCTCGGCGATCTCCGGCTCGGAAGACATCGAGATCCGCGACTCCAAGCACCTGTTCCTGCGCCAGAGCCTGTTCTCCGACAAGCTGCGCGCCTGGATCGACGGCAAGAAGGGCGACTGGCCGCTGTTGGTCACCTCGATCGCGCTGAAGTGGCTGGACGAGGGCCTGCAGGACCGCGGCATCACCCGCGACCTGGAATGGGGCGTGCCGGTCAACGCCTTCGAGTGGGGTTCCAATCCCAAGGGCGAGCTGCCGGACATCGAAGGCCTGGCCGGCAAGGTCTTCTATGTCTGGTTCGACGCTCCCATCGAATATATCGCCGCCACCTGGGAATGGGCCGACGCCCAGGCCGCCGAGGCGGGCAGGGGCCCGGCGCCGGACTCCGACTGGGAGCGCTGGTGGCGCGGGCCCGCCGCGGCCGACGTCACCTATGTGGAGTTCATGGGCAAGGACAACGTGCCCTTCCACACCGTGGGCTTCCCCTGCACCCTGATCGGTTCCAACGAGCGGCTGGAGGCCGATGGCGCCTGGCGGCCGGCCAACAACGCCCCCTGGAAGCTGGTCGATCGGCTGAAGGGCTTCAACTGGCTCGACTATTACGGCGGCCGGTTCTCCACCTCGCAGCAGCGCGGGGTATTCATGGACCATGCCCTGGAGTTGCTGCCCCCCGACTACTGGCGCTGGTGGATCACCGCCAACACCCCGGAAAGCTCGGACGCCAGCTTCGTTTGGGAGCAGTTCCAAGCCCAGGTGAACGCCGACCTGGCCGACGTGCTGGGCAACTTCGTGAACCGCATCCTGAAATTCACCGAGACCCGCTTCGAGGGCGTGGTCCCCGAAGGCGGCGCGCCGGGCGAACTGGAACTCAAGCTACAGGCCGACGTGGCCGCCAAGCTGGCCGAGCTGACCGACAACCTCGACGCCATCGAGATGCGCAAGGCCTGCCAGTCGCTGCGTCAGCTCTGGGTGCTGGGCAACCAGTACCTGACCGAGGCCGCGCCCTGGACGGCGATCAAGACCGATCCGGAGCGGGCGGCCATGGCGGTGCGCATGGGCCTCAACCTGGTCGCCCTGTTCGCCAAGGTCTCGGAGCCCTTCATCCCCTTCGCCGCGGAGAAGATCGCGCTCGCCGTCGGCGAGCCGTTTCCGGGCGCCTGGCCGACGGGGAGCTCAGCCCTCGACATCCTGCCCGCCGGCCGCAAGGTCGCCGCGCCGGAGGTGCTGTTCAAGAAGGTCGAGAACGAACAGGTCACCGAATGGATCGCCCGCTTCGGCGGGGCCGAGGGGCAGTAGGGGGCGGGCGCTATCCGCCGCCGCCCAGAGCGAACCGGTCGCCCCAGCCGACCGAGCGGCTCGCGGCCGCCGCTCAGAGGGTCGCTTCGCCGCGCAGGACGGGGACGCAGCCGCCGCCGACCGTGGCCCTGACGCCATCGTCGGCGCGATGGGCGGTGGCGCGCAGGCGCGAGGGACGGCCCATCTCGACGCCCTGGACGATGTCCCAGGCGCCGCTCGCCTCGCCGGAGAGCGACAGCAGCAGCGCCGCCAGGGTGGCGTTGGCGCTGCCGGTGGCCGGATCCTCGACGGTGCCCGAGTTGGGCGCGAACATGCGCGCGCGGATACGATCCGCGTCCCGGGCGTAGAGGTGTAGTGAGAGCCGGTCGCCGAAGTCCGGATCGCCGTCGCCGGCCCGGCGGAAGGCGGCCAGGTCCGGCGCCGCGCGCGTCAGGGCCTCGCCCGTCACCTCGGCGAAGATGAAGTTCACGCCCACCGTGGCTTCGACCGGCCGGTGGTTGGAAACCAGGATGTCGCCGGGGGCGATGCCGGCGCAGGCGGCGGCGATGTCCACCGGAAGCTCAGCGCCCAGGGACAGCGGCCGGGGCGCGGCGATGGTGGCTCCGTTCTCCGTCACCGTCACCCCGACGATGCCGGCCGGAACCTCAAGCCGCAGGTCCGCGCCGTGGCCCATCTGGGAGAGCATCCAGCCGGTGCCGATGGTGGGGTGTCCGGCGAAGGGCATCTCCGCGGTGCGGTTGAAGATCTTCACCCGGGCGGTGTTGGCCGGATCTTCCGGCGGAAGGACGAAGGTGGTCTCCGACAGGTTCATCTCGGCGGCCAGGGACAGCATCTGGCCGTCGGTCAGGCCGCGAGCGTCGGTGAAGACGGCCAGGGGATTGCCACCGAACCGGGTGTCGGTGAACACATCGAGGGTGACGAAGGGATAGGCGGGCATCGGACATTCCGTCGCTGGGAGGCGACAAAGCTTGACATAACTTCGTCGATTGGCAAAGTCCCAAAATGGAGTTGGCCGACATCTTCCGCGCGCTCGCCAACGAGCGACGGCTGCAGATCCTGGAGTGGCTGAAGGACCCGGTGGGGAACTTCCCGCCGCAGGTCCACGGCGACCTGATCGCCGACGGGGTGTGCGGCGTCTGGCTGGCCGACAAGCTGGGCATCAGCCACCCGACCTTGAGCGAACACATGCGCGTCCTGATCCAGGCGGGCCTGGTGACGCCCACCAAGATCAAGCAATGGACATTCTACCGCCGCAACGACGCCCGTATCGCCGAAGTGACCAAGGCCATCGAGGCCGCCGTCTGAATTCTTCCCAGGAGACCGCCTTGTCCGATCTGTTCCAGCCGATGAGCTTCGCCCGCGGCCCGGCCATGAAGAACCGCTTCATGCTGGCGCCGCTGACCAACCTGCAGAGCCATCCGGATGGGCGGTTGTCGGACGATGAGTTCAAGTGGCTGACCATGAGGGCTGAGGGCGGGTTCGGCCTGACCATGACCTGCGCGGCCCATGTCCAGCGGATCGGCCAGGGCTTTCCGGGCCAGCTCGGGGTGTTCGGGGACGAGCACCTGGAGGGCCTGACCCGGCTGGCCGCGGCCATCAAGGCGGCCGGCAGCGTCGCGGTGGTCCAGCTACACCATGCCGGCATGCGCTCGCCCAAGGAGCTGATCGGCGAGGCGCCGGTCTGTCCGTCGGACGAGGCTGAGTTCGGCGCCCGGGCGCTCACCGAAGCCGAGGTGGCCCTGCTCATCGAGGACTTCATCGCCGCGGCGGTGCGCTCGGAGAAGGCGGGTTTCGACGGCGTCGAGCTGCATGGCGCCCACGGCTATGTGCTCTGCCAGTTCCTTTCGCCGGAGATCAACAAGCGCACGGACCGCTACGGCGGCTCGGCCGAGAACCGGGCGCGGATCATCCACGAGATCATCGACGGGGTGCGCGCCCGCTGCCGACCGGACTTCAACCTCGGCCTGCGCCTGTCGCCGGAACGATTCGGCCTGCAGCTCGCCGACATCGTCGACCTGGCCCGCCAGCTGATGGCGGAGGGCAAGATCGACTATCTGGACATGTCCCTGTGGGACCACAGGAAGGAGCCGGTGGAAGAGGCATTCCAGGGCCGCAGCCTGATGTCCTATTTCACCGACCTGCCGCGCGGGAACGTCCGCCTGGGCGCGGCCGGAAAGATCACCACCCCGGCCGAGGCCGCCGCCTGCCTGGCGGCCGGCGCCGACTTCGTCATAATCGGCCGCGCGGCCATCCTGCACCACGACTTCCCCAAGCAGGCGGCCGACGCCGCTTTCCGGCCGATCTCACTGCCGGTCACCCGCGAGCACCTTCGCGCCGAGGGCCTGGGCCCGGCCTTCCTCGACTACATGAACACCTGGAAGGGCTTCGTCATGCAGGAGACGCAGGACGCCTAACCGAAAATCCGCAGCCGATAGGCGTTCATCGCCGTCTCGCCCAGCTTGTCGATCAGGGCGTAGTTGACGATGGCGCCCACGGGCGCGCCGATGACGGGGATGAGCTGGGCGAGCTTGGCCAGGTCGATGTGGTCGCGATACTCCTGCTGGAACTTCCGCCAGTCGAAATCCTCCAACGAGACGGGGGTCGACCCCGTCCGCGTCATCGCCTCATAGATCGCGTGGCGGTGGCCGGGACTGGAGAAGGCCAGCTGGAAGATCTGCAGGATGTAGAGCCGCTCCGCCGGCCGGTCGCCGTAGTGGCCGTAGAGCGCGGCGATATCGAACAGCAGCTTGATCTTCAGCCCGATCAGGGCCGGGAAGTCGACCGCCGCCAGCAGGAAGCCGCCCGCGCCGGCCGCCCCGCCTTCGGCCGCCGCCGTCGTGCGGTAGAATGCGATCTTCTCCCGGACCAGGGCCTCACGCTCGGCCAGGCTCGCCCCCTGCATCGGCTCGGGCGTGGTGATGTCGGCGCCGGTCATGATGCCCCGGGTCATCTGCTCGATGACCCCGGTGATCGCCAGATGGATCTTCTCAGGGATGGCGCGGTTGATCCGGCCCTGCACCGCGCGGGCGGCCTCGCCTAGGACGCCTGGCTTCTTCAGGATCTTCCGCTTCCAGGCCGCCAGCTCGGCGCGGGCCTGGACCTCGTAGGCCTCGCTCACCTGGCCAGGCCGATGGCTTTCAGCCGCTCGTCGAGGAATTCGCCGGCGGTGATCGGTGGGAACTTCGCCCCTTCGCCGACGCAGGAGGGCAGGACTTCCAGCGACGTGGCCGATGTCGGATGCATGAAGAACGGCATCGAATAGCGGCTGACGTTCGGTCCCTCCGGATTGACCACCCGGTGGGTCGTGGACGGGATCACCCCATTGGTCAGGCGCTGCAGCATGTCGCCGCTATCGACGATCAGGTTGCTCTGGGCGGTCTCCACCGGCAGCCAGGTCCCGTCGCGGTCCAGCAGTTGCAGGCCCGCCCCCTTGGCCGCCACCAGGATGGTGATGAAGTTGATGTCCTCGTGCGCCGCCGAGCGGACGCATTCGGGGTCCGCGTCGTCGGGGATCGGCGGATAGTGCAGCACCCGCAGGATCGAGGTCCCATCGGTCACCAGCGGACCGAAATAGTCGTCCGCCACGCCGAGCTTGGGGGCCAGCGCCCGCAGCAGCAGGCGGCCGGTCTCGTCCAGGCCCGCGAACAGGGCCGCGAAGGTCGCCTTGAACTCGGGCGCGCCGTCCGGCCAGACATTAGGGGGCAGCTCCTCGGCCAGGTCGGGGCGCGGCTCGCGGCCGATCTGCCAGAACTCCTTGAGGTCGGCGTGGGGATTGTCCTTGGCGTGCTCCACCCCGAACGGCGTGTAGCCGCGCAAGCCCTTGGCGTATCGGCGCTTCTCCGCCTCCGGCAGGGCGAAGACCTGTTCGGCCAGGCCATAGGCCCGGCTCAGCAGCTCCACCGGGACGTTGTGGTCCTTCAGGATGACGAAGCCGTAATCCTTCAAGCCGGCCATCAGTTGGTCGGAGAACCGCGCGCGCTCGGCGGCGTCGCCATGGGTGAAGGCCTTCAGGCTGAGTTCGGGGACGTGGCGGGTCATAGCAGGGCCTCGACCTCGGAGCGAAGGGGCAGGGAGGGCTGGGCGCCGGCCCGGGTGGTTGCGAGCGCTCCGGCCGCGCAGGCGAAGGCGAGGGCGTCGCGCAACGGACGCTCCTCCAGCAGGGCCAGGGTCAGCGCAGCCACGAAGGTGTCGCCGGCGCCGGTGGTGTCGACCACCTCGACCCTGGGCGGGGTCGCCGAGGCCAGCAGTTCGGCTCCGCGCCGCAGCTCCGCCCCACGCGACCCGAGGGTCACCGCTACCAGGCCGCGCGCTTGATGGAGTTGGTCGCCGTAGAAGGCGGCCTCGGTCTCATTGACGACGATCAGGTCGGCGCGCTGGAGGAGGGCGTCCGGGATGCCCGCGGCCGGGGCGAGGTTCAGGCAGACGAAGCCCTCGGCCTCCGCGACCGCCTTCTCCACTGTGGCGAGCGGAATCTCCAATTGGCAGATCAGGGCCCCAACCGGCAGCGGGCCCAGACGCTCGGGGGTGAAGGCGGCGTTGGCGCCGGACGCCACGACGATCTGGTTCTCGCCGGTTTCCGAGACCGCGATCAGGGCGACCCCGGTCGGCGCCTCTGGGTCCCACGCGACACCGGACAGGTCGACCCCGCCCGCCGCCAGCATCGCCAGGGCCTCGTCGGCCATGGCGTCCTCTCCGACCCGGGCGATGAGGGCGACGACGGCGCCCAGCCGCTGAGCTGCCAAGGCCTGGTTGGCGCCCTTGCCGCCGGGATGGCGCGCGAGAACCGCGCCGGTCACCGTCTCGCCCGGCGCCGGCAGGGTCTTGCCTGTGGCGACCAGGTCCAGGTTCACCGAACCGACGACGGTGATAGCGGGCCCGGTCATTGGCCGGCGAGCCGTTGGTTCAGCAGGTCGAAGACCCCGTCGGCGTCGACCTCGGTCACCCATTGGATCGTGGCCGCGCCCGGATCGGCCAGGCGAAAGTCCACGGCGGTGTGGCCCAGCGTCAGGGCCGAGCCGGTCTCGACCTCCAGCTTGCAGGGCCGGGCGGTGAACAGCTGGGGCGCCAGGATGTAGGCGATGACGCAGGGGTCGTGCAGCGGCGCGCTCTTGCCACCCACGATGTCGCGCTCGATGCCGTTGGAGAAATCGATGACCTCGGCCGCCGCCTGGGCCGCGGGCGTGGCGAGGGCGCGGAGGGCGGCGACCCGTTCGGCGGTGGCGCGCACCTGGTGGGTGGCGTCCAGGCCCAGGACCACGCAGCGGCAGCCCGAGGCGAACACCACCTGGGCCGCGTGCGGGTCGGCATAGATGTTGTACTCGGCCGAGGCGGTGATGTTGCCGCCCTCGGTGCGGGCCCCGCCCATGACCACGACCTGGGCCAGGCGGCCGACGATCGCCGGCTCGCGGATGAAGGCGAGCGCCACATTGGTCATCGGCCCGGTGACGGCCAGGGTCACGCCGCCGGCGGCCTGTGCCATCACGGTCTGGATGATGACGTCGGCGGCGTGGCCCGGCGCCAGCGGCGCGGCGGGTTCGAACACCGTCAGGTCGCCCAGGCCGGATTCGCCGTGAAAATGGTCGGCCTCGACCGGCGGGCGGAAGAGGGGGCGTGCGGCGCCGGCATGGACGGGTACGTCCTCCCGGCCGGCGATCTGACGGATGATCCGGGCGTTGCGGGCGGTGAGATCCGCGCCGACATTGCCGCCCACGGTGGTCACCGCGAGAATCTCGAGATCACGCGAGGCGAAGGCCAGGAAGAGCGCGACGGCGTCGTCGACGCCCGGATCACAATCGATGATGAGCTTTGTCACCGACCCATTGTCGAGGAATTCGACCCCCGACCGCAAGCTGAAGCTAGTGGTCGGCGGGCGCCTTGGGCCGGATGTCCATGAAATCGGGGACGATGGCGTTATAGGCCGCGGTCTGGCCCAGGTCGCGGACCACGTCCTGGTGCCCCTCCCACATCATGTGCAGGGCTACGTAGAGCACGATGGCCAGGCCGACATAACCGATCCAGCGATAGCGGTGCAGCAGGCGGGCGATGAAGCTGGCGGCCATGCCCATCAGGGCGATGGAGAGCAACAGGCCGAACACCAGGATGGCGGGGTGTTCGCGCGCTGCGCCGGCCACCGCCAGGACATTGTCCAGCGACATGGAGACGTCAGCAACAAGGATCTGGATAAAGGCGGCCTTGAAGGTCTTGGGCTGCTTGGCGGCCATGGCGGCGGAGGGTTCGGTGGACGGGTCGTCGTCCATGGCCGCCTCGGCGGCGGCCTCCTCGGGCTCGGCCTGCTCCTTCAGCTCCCGCCACATCTTCCAGCAGACCCAGAGCAGTAGCAGGCCGCCCGCAAACAGCAGGCCGACAATGCCCAGCAGTTGGGTGGTGATCAGCGCGAAGCCGATCCGCATGGTCACCGCCGCGGCCAGGCCCCAGAGGATGGCCTTGCGGCGCTGATCGGTCGGCAGGGCGGCGGCGGCCAGGCCAACGGCCACGGCGTTGTCGCCGGCCAGGACCAGGTCGATCATCAGGACTGAAAGGAAGGCGGTGAAGGCGCCGGGTGCGAACAGGGTTTCCAACATCGCGCCCTGAATGCGACAGCCGGCCGACCTCCGCAACCGCCTACGGGGGCGGATCGACGAAAATTCCCGCCCTAGCCTCGGGTACGGGCCGCCTCGTAGAGCGCCACCGCCGCCGCGGCCGACACATTGAGGCTTTCGAAGCCGCCGGGCATGTCGATCCGGGCCAGGTCGTCGCAGTGCTCGGCCACCAGCCGGCGCAGACCTTCTCCCTCGGAGCCCAGCACCAGCACGGTGGGGGTTCCGTCGAGCGCCTGTTCCAGGGTCTTGTCCGCCCCGCCCGCCAGGCCCACCGCCCGCCAGCCCAGCTCGGCCAGCTCTTCCAGGGCCCGCGAGAGGTTGATCACCCGCGCCGAGGGGATCATGTCCACCGCCCCGGCCGCGGCCTTGGCGAGCGCCCCGGCCAACTTGGGCGCGTGGCGGTCCTGCAGGATCACGCCGCTGGCTCCGAAGGCCGCGGCCGAGCGCAGGATGGCGCCGACGTTCTGCGGATCGGTCACCTGGTCCAGCATCAGCAGCACGGCGCCGGGCCTGGGTTCGAAGGCGTCCAGGCCCCAGGCCTGGAGGTGCGGGATGCGCAGCGCCACCCCCTGGTGGACGGCCCCGGCGGGCAGGTTGTTACCGATCGCCTGGGGGTCGAGGGTCTCCAGGATCTTCTGGCGGCCGAATCTCTGCTCGATCTCCTTGGCCCGTTCGGCGGTGGCCAGAAGGCGCATCGGATGCTCGCGGGCGGTGTTGGCCAGGGCCGCGCTTACCGCGTGCCAGCCCCACAGCCAGTCGTCGGAGACGTTGTCGGGCTTGCGGTTGAAGGGTCTGGGGCCGCCCTTCTTGCCCGCCTTCCAGGGCGCGTTGCGTTCGCGGGATGAGGACACTATAAGACGCGCTCCAAATTGGGGGCCGGACGGTTCCTTCGCTCACGCGACGGAACTTTTGTCCAGGCTTTCGATGTGGTTCCGAGCGCGCTGGGGGAATGTCCCGAGTGGCAAAGGGGGGGGACTGTAAATCCCCTGGCGTACGCCTTCGTAGGTTCGAGTCCTACTTCCCCCACCACGCCTCGGAGCGAATTGTTCAAGGAGACTGGCGCGACGCCGCGCATCTTCGGCGGGTATAGCACAATGGTAGTGCAGCAGCCTTCCAAGCTGAATATGCGGGTTCGATTCCCGCTACCCGCTCCAACCAAACCTCAAACGCCGGCAGGACCCCGATGGCCAAGGAAAAGTTCGAACGCAACAAGCCGCATTGCAACATCGGCACGATTGGTCACGTTGACCATGGCAAGACGACGCTGACGGCGGCGATCACGTTTACGCTGGCGAAGACGGGCGGGGCCAAGTCGATGGCCTATGCGGACATT
>NZ_JAUYOJ010000212.1 GCF_030697925.1 Phenylobacterium sp.
ATTTCGCACCGCTCCGGCGGACCCGATGTCCTGAAAAGCGCTGCTAACGCCGGCTAGGTTCAACTGCCAATGGGGGTTACGTGAATTGCACACGTACCATACGCCCCTGGACCTGGTCCGTCAGCGGTCCCCGGAACGTCCCGTCGCAATAGCGCGACCGGACGCGGTGGCCGCAGCGGCGCGCTGGTTCCAGACGAATTTTCGAGGCGACGTCTTCTACGCCGTCAAAGCGAATCCTTCGCCCTGGGTCATCGAGACCCTGGCGGCGAATGGCGTTACCTCCTTCGATGTGGCCTCGATCCCCGAGATCGAGCTGATCGCGCAGTTCGCGCCGGGTTCCCGCATGGCCTTCATGCACCCGGTCAAGAGCCGCGCGGCGATCGCCGCCGCCTATCATGACCACGGCGTGCGCACCTTCGCGCTCGACACTCATGAAGAGCTGGCCAAGATCCTGGCCGCGACCGGCGACGCCAAGGACCTGAACCTCATCGTCCGCCTCGCGGTGGCCGCCGAGGGCGCGCAGTATTCGCTGTCCGGCAAGTTCGGCGTCGACGCCCATGAGGCGCCGGCCCTGCTGCTGGCCGCGCGGCGCGCGACCCAGGACCTGATGGGCGTCTCCTTCCACGTGGGCAGCCAGTGCATGCGTCCGACCGCCTACCAGGCGGCCATGACCCAGGCCTCCCGCGCCCTGGTCCGCGCCGGCGTGTTCGCCGACGTGGTCGATGTGGGCGGCGGCTTCCCCTCCGTCTATCCGGGCATGGTGCCGCCGGCGCTCGCCGACTATGTGGACTCGATCGACCGCGGCTTCGCCGAGATGATGGTCCACGAGACCACCGAGCTCTGGTGCGAGCCGGGCCGGGCCCTGGTGGCCGAAGGTTCGTCCATCGTCACCAAGGTCGAACTTCGCAAGGGCGAGGCGCTCTATCTGAACGACGGGTCCTATGGCTCGCTGTTCGACGCCGCGCACGCCAAATGGCCCTTTCCGGTCAAGCTGCTCCGCAACGAGGGCGGCGAGGCGCGCGAGGTCGAAGGCAATCTGAAGCCCTTCAAGTTCTGGGGCCCGACCTGCGATTCGCTGGACCATATGCCGGGCCCGTTCTGGCTGCCGGAAGACGTCCGCGAGGGCGACTACATCGAGATCGGCATGCTGGGCGCCTATGGCGTGGCCATGAACACCCGCTTCAACGGCTTCGGCGACGCCGAGATCGCCGAGGCCAAGGATGCGCCCATGGCCTCGATGTTCGGCCTGGCGCGGCGTTCGATCCCCCTGCCCCGGCAGGAGAACCAGAACGTCGTGAAGCTGTCGCGTGCGCGCGGGAAGAAGCGTCGGCGGAAATAAGCCGGCGGCTCATTCGTTATTGGCGCGGCCGGTCGCTCCGTCCCGGCCGCGCCCTATTTTTTGGACGGGCGCTCAAACTCTCAAGGGATGCAGAGAATGAACGCTGACGTTCAGAAGACGAACCGCAAGGCCGAGCTGCTGGCCAACACCGTCGAGCACGTGGCGATCGACCAGTACGACGCCCGTCCGATCATCGACGCTATGCGCAAGATGAGCTTCACCAGCCGCGACACGGCGCGGGCCGCCGACATCTGGTCGATGTCGCTGGAGGACAAGGACTGCTCGACCTGGCTGACCCTGGCGGGTTCGACCAGCGCCGGCGGCTGCATGCACATCTACCGCGACATGGTGAAGTACGGGATGATCGACACGATCGTCGCCACCGGCGCCTCCATCGTCGACATGGATTTCTTCGAGGCCCTGGGCTTCAAGCACTACCAGGCCCAGTCCAATGTCGACGACCGCGACCTGCGCGACCTCTATATCGACCGCATCTACGACACCTATATCGACGAGGAAGAGCTGCAGAACTGCGACGGCACGATCTACGAGATCTGCGAGCAGCTCGAGGCCCGCCCCTATTCCTCGCGCGAATTCATCCACGAGATGGGCAAGTGGCTGGCGGCCGGCAACGCCAAGAAGCCCGACTCGCTGATCGAGGTCGCCTATCGCGAGGGCGTGCCGATCTTCTGCCCAGCCTTCGTGGATTCATCGGCGGGCTTCGGCCTGGTCAAGCACCAGGTCGAGCGGATGAAGGCCAAGAAGCCCTACCTGACCATCGACACGGTGGCCGATTTCCGCGAGCTGACCGACATCAAGCTGGCGGCCGGCACGACCGGCCTGTTCATGGTCGGCGGCGGTGTGCCGAAGAACTTCGCCCAGGACACCGTGGTCTGCGCCGAGATCCTGGGCCACGAAGCCGAGATGCACAGGTACGCGGTGCAGATCACCGTGGCCGACGTGCGCGACGGCGCCTGCTCGTCCTCGACGCTCAAGGAGGCCTGCTCCTGGGGCAAGGTCGACGTCACCTGGGAACAGATGGTGTTCGCCGAAGCCACCACCGTGGTGCCGCTGATCGCCTCGGACGCCTTCCACCGGGGCTCCTGGAAGAACCGCACCAAGCCCCGCTGGGCCAAGCTGTTCGACAAGACCCCCGCCTAGGCCGAAAAAGACGGCCGTCGCCCCTATCCCAAAGGCGACGGCCGAGTTCGGCGACGGGGAGGCGTCGCTACTCGCAGAAGATCCTGACCTTGGTCCGGTCCTGATCGACATCGACCGTCAACTCGTCGAGCTGCTCGACCAGCTCCTCCAGGTTCTCGGGCTTCAACTGGTTGAGGTCGAACGGCACGCCGTTCTTGGCCATGGCCGCATTGACCTTCTCCCGGGCGATGGGCGGGATGATGCTGGAGAGCCGCACCCCGGCGCTCAGGAGGTTCATCGGCACCCGGATATTCACCTTGGTCGGGCCGTCGTGGCCCTCGTCGGTGTCCACCACCACCCGCAGGTACTTCACATTGCGCCGCGCGCCGGGCGCGGGGCCGGAGGCCGGCTGGGGTCCACGCTCGAGGGCGGCCATCAGGCGCTCGGCCTCGTCGGGGGTGATCTTGCCTTCGCTCAGCATCTGCAGGATCGAGCGGCGGTCTTCGCTCATGGCGGCGTCTCCTAGACGATCTTGATGCGGACGAGAGCGTCCGGGGCTTGGACATCGACCTCGGTTCCGCCGAGGGACAGCAGCACGCGGCCCACCGACAGCACCGCGTCCAACGGGCTGACCCCGCGCGGCCAGGGCACGAACACCGCCACGATCAGCAGCAGGAAGGCGAAGGGCGAGAGGACCAGGAAGAGGGCGGTCAGCGGCAGCCACAGACGGATCACCGGCCGCTCGCCCGACCTGACATAGGTCCGCCGGCGCTGGTGGCGCGCGGTGCGCATGGCGCGGGCCTGGAGGGTGGCGAGCGCCCGGATCGGGGTTCCGCTCATGGGCGTCCCTCCAATTCGGCGATGGCGGCCTCGGCGTCGATCTCACCGCGGCTGAGGCGTTCCAGCACGTCGGCCCGCGACGGCCGCACGTCGATCTCCACCAGGTCCAGCACCCCGGCGATGCGGTTGAGCCGCGCCTTGATGGTGGGGTAGGAGACCCCGAACACCGCCTCCATTTCTTTGATCGAGCCGTGGCTCTTGAGGAAGGCGGCGACGAAGACCTGGTCCTCGGCCGAGAGCCTGGCCAGCTGCGGCGGCTCGAAGCCGCCCTCGATGGCGACGCCGGACTCCACGAGCCGCACCCGCTCGACCACGAAGGCCTTGCCCTGGGTGAGCTCGGTGAGCGCCTGCCAGTCGTGATGAGGTTTCTGGGTCAAGATGGCCGGTCCGGGTTGAATTTCTCAATCCTAGACTCAAGATATTCAATTTCTCAAGCCCGAAATGAAGAATCTCAATTTCAAGGCGTCAAACCGCTTGAATGGGGACCCGGCCTGAGCATGATCGCGCCAACGAAAAATCCGGGAGGGGATGATGGATCGCAGAGTGATGGGCGCCGCCCTGGTGGTGGCCCTGGCCGCCGCCGGCATGGCCGTGGCGCAGCAGGCCGCCGCCCCCGCCCCCAGCCTGCCCATGGGTTATCTGACCCCGCAGACCTGGCCCGACGCGGCCAGGATCCTGGCGCCGGCGCCGGCCACGGGCTCGTCGCGCGAAGCCCGCGACCAGGAGGTCTTCAAGACGACCCGCGCGTCGGAGGGCTCCCCGCGCTGGGCGCTGGCCCAGAACGACGTCCCCACCCTGCCCCAGGCCATGTTGAAGAACTTCAGCTGCGCGGTCGGCGTCGAACTGACCCCGCAGAACGCGCCGAAGTTGAACGCCCTGCTGGGCCGGGTCGGCCTGGACGCGGGCCGGCAGGTCGCCGCGGTGAAGGACGTTTTCAAGCGCAAGCGGCCCTACCTGATCACCGAGGGCAATATCTGCGTGCCCAGGTCCGACAGTCTGGCGGCCAGCCCCGACTATCCCTCCGGCCACGCCACCTGGGGCTGGAGCATCGGCCTGATCCTGGCCGAGATCGCGCCGGACCGGGCGACCCCGATCCTGGCCCGCGGACGGGCCTACGGCGAGAGCCGGGTGATCTGCGGCGTGCACACCGTGAGCGCGGTGGAGGCCGGCCGGACCAATGGCGGCGCCCTGGTCGCCACCCTGCACGGCGACCCGCAGTTCCGCGCCGACCTGGAGGCCGCCCGCACCGAGATCGCCGCCTTGCGCAAGACCGCCACGGCCGAGCCCGCGTCCTGCGCCGTCGAGGCCGAGCTGGTGGCGAAGGGGCCTCACTAGATCCCCGCGTACCACTCGTAGCCGCGGTCTTCCCAGAAGCCGCCCTTGCCGCGGCCCAGGTGGGCGTAGTCGGCCACCGCCTCGATGCGCATGAGGTATTTGGCGTGCTTGTAGCCGAGCTGGCGTTCGACGCGCACGCGGCAGGGCGCGCCGTACTTCACCGGCAGGGGCTGGCCGTTCATGGCATAGGCCAGGATGGTCTGCGGGTGGTAGGCGTCGATCAGGTCGATGCTCTCATAGTATTTGTTGGCCCCATCCGTGGCGTTGGGGTCCAGGGTGTCGGCGCAGTGGAAGACGAGGAAGCGTGCTTCCGGCTTGAGACCCACGCGGTCCAGCAGCGGGCCGAGCCTGGCGCCGGTCCACTTGCCGATCGACGACCAGCCCTCCACGCAGTCGTGGCGGGTGATCTGGGTGCGCGAGGGCTGGGCCCGCAGCTCCGCCAGGCTGAGCGACAGCGGCCGCTCCACCAGGCCGTCGATGGCCAGGCGCCAGTCGCCGAAACCGCCCTTCACCAGGGCGCGGTAGTCGGGATCGGATGGGCCGATGGAACCGTTGGCGCGGAAGTCGGGGGAAATCTGCGCCTCCGGGAACTCCTGGGCGAGCGCCGTGCGGTTGATGACCAGGCGCTGGGCCCGGCGGGTCAGGCCCTCGGCCGTGGCCAGGCCGCGCTGCACGCCGGGGCTCATGCTGAGCCGGTCGCAGGCCCCGAGCAGGAGGCCGGTCGCGCCCAGCAGCAGGCGTCGGGAGACGGTCATGGCTGGGCTCCGACGCGGATGGCGAAGCGGCCGGTGATCATGGAACGCAGGCTGTTGATGGGCCCGGAGACCAGCACCATCAGCACGTGAACCACCACGAAGGCCACGATCAGGCCGGCCGAGATGAAATGCAGGGTGCGCGCCGACTGTCGGCCGCCGAACAGGTCGGGCAGCCAGGGGAAGGCGGCGTTCAGGCCCGGCGACATGGAGAGCCCCGTGGCGACCATGGCCGGCAGCAGAACGAAGATCACCGCCAGATAGGTCAGCTTCTGCAGGGCGTTGTAGCGCCGCGCCTCTTCGCCCTTGGGGAAGCGCAGGCGGGCATGGTCGGCGATCTCGTGCAGCAGGTGGCGGGGCCTGAGTTGGTCGCGCTCCGGCAGCAGGTCGCGCTTGAAGTGCCCATTCACGAGGTTGCCCGCCAGGTAGACCAGGCCGTTCAGGGCGAAGAGCCAAGCGAAGAAGAAGTGCCAGCGGCGGCCCGAGGCCAGGTCGCGGTAGCCCGGGAGGGTCGCCCAGGCGGGGAAGCCCCGCGCCTCCTGGGCCTGGGGGGCGCCTGAGAGTCCGAACAGGCCCGTGGTCTGCAGGGTGATGTCGCCGATCTTGGTGACCCCCACCCGCTCCCCGCCCAGGTCCTTGGCCTGCAAGGCCGCCCAGGGCTCGGCGAACACCGAGGCGTCGCCCCAATAGAGCGCCGGGTGGGCGTTGAAGATCTGCAGGCCGCTCGCCAGCAGCACCAGCATGGCCAGCAGGTTGATCCAGTGGGTGACCCGCGTAACGAGGGCATGGCGGTGGACCAGCGCCTCCGCGGACGGGGGATCGGACATCGAGGTTCCTCCAGGCCGTGGAGCTTGCCACGACGCAGATACGGCCGCCATCGCTCAGCGGATGCGCTAGCGCCGCCGTCCAAGCGTCCCTAAGGTCGCCGCCGCAATTCCGGGGGACAATCACGTGACAAGCCAAGGCGTCGAGGTCTGGAGCGGCGGCGTCAACACCTGGGAATGCGACGAGATGGGCCACCTGAACGTCCGGTTCTGGGTGGCCAAGGCCCTGGAGGGCTTAGCGGGACTGGCCGCGACGCTGGGCATGCCGCACGCCTTCGCCGCCCACGGGCAAGCGACCCTGGCCATCCGTGAACTGCACATGCGCTTCCTGCGCGAGGCCCGCGCAGGGGCCTGGCTGCAGGCGACCGGCGGCGTGGTCGAGATCGGCGAGAGCGACGCGCGGCTGCTGGTCATCCTGCATCACGCTTCGGGGGAGCCCGCCGCCACCTTCCAGTTCCGGGTCGACCACGCCACCGCCGCCGACCTTCGGCCCTTCCCCTGGCCCGAGCGGATACGCCAGCGGGCCGAGGCCCTGCATGTCGAGGTCCCGGCCCATGCGGCGGCCCGCAGCGTCGACCTCGGCCCGGTGACGCCCACCGCCAGCCTGGCGCGGGCCGATGAGCTCAACCTGATGCGCATCGGCCTGGGCGTCGTCGGACCGTCGGAATGCGACGTTTTCGGCCGCATGAGCGCCGAGCGGTTCATCGGCCGGGTCTCCGACGGGATCACCCGGCTGTTCGGCGAGGATCGACCGGGGCCGGATCCCATTCCGGGCGAGCCGCCGCCCAGCCTGGGCGGCGCCGTGCTGGAGTACCGGGTACTCTATCTCGACTGGCCCAGGGCCGGGGACCGAGTAGAGTTGCGCTCGGGAATCGCCGACAGCACCCCGCGCATCCGTCGCGCGGTCCACTGGATGGTCGACCCCCTGAGTGGTCGCCCCTGGGCGAGTTCGGAGGCCATCGCCATCACCTTCGACCTCGACAAGCGCAAGATCATCGACATCGGCGCCCAGGCCCAGGCGGCGTTCGTGGCCCGGCTGACGCCGGGCCTTGCGCTCTAGGTCGCCCCCCGCCGATGCGCGATGACCTCGACCAGCTGGCGTTCCGGTCCCTCGATTCTCTGGAGGGCGCGCCGCCCTGGTCGGCGCAGCCGCAGGGCGAGCCGCCCCGCCTCCTGGCCCGGGCGCGCCGCTATGCGCCGGGCCTGATCATCGCCGGGCTGGTGGCCCTGGCGGCGCAGTGGCTGTCCGAGCACTACGGGGCGCCTGTGATGCTGTTCGCCCTGTTGCTGGGCATGGCGGTGAACTTCACCGGCGACGACCCGCGCTGCCGGCCGGGCCTGGATTTCGCCGCCCGTCACGTGCTGCGGATCGGGGTCGCCCTGCTGGGCATGCGAATCACCCTGGACCAGGTGAGAACCCTGGGGCTTGAAACCCTGCTGCTCACCGCCGCGGCCGTGCTCCTGACTATCCTGGTCGGCTGGAGCCTCGCGCGCGCGCTGAAGCTGCGCGGACCCCTGGGGGTGCTGATGGGCGGGGCGGTGGCGATCTGCGGCGCCTCGGCGGCCCTGGCGATCGCCGCCTGCCTGCCGCGCAGCGAGACCCATGACCGCGACGTGGTGCTGACCGTCGTGGGCGTGACCACGCTCTCGACCGTGGCCATGGTGATCTATCCCGCGCTGGCGACCCTGCTGGGCCTCAGCGATGTGGCCGCCGGGGTCTTCTTCGGCGCGACGATCCACGATGTCGCCCAGGTGGTGGGCGCGGGCTACAGCGTCTCGCCTCAGGCCGGCGACACCGCCACGATCGTCAAGCTGTTCCGCGTGGCCCTGCTGCTCCCGGCCGTGGTGATCATCTCGCTGATCTACCGTTCGGCGCTGATCGAGGCCGGCGCCCGCGCCGCGCGGCCGCCTCTGGTCCCCGCCTTCCTGATCGCCTTCGCCGTCCTGGTGGCGGCCAATTCGACGGGCGTGGTTCCGGCCGCGATCACCGGGCCGGTGTCGGACGCCTCGCGCTGGTGCCTGGTGGCGGCGATCTCGGCTCTGGGCGCCAAGACCGCCCTGGGCGACCTGGCGCGCGTGGGGTGGCGGCCGATCCTGGTGCTGGTCGGCGCCACGGCCTTCATCGCGCTGCTAGTCCTCGGGAGCCTGGTGGCGCTGGGACGCTAGACCATTTTCCGCCGAAGTGGACGCCGGTTCGGCGAAGAAAATGGTCTAAATTCAAAGAGGCTTGAGAAAAATCCGATCCAATCAGATCGGATTTTTCTCTAGGCCGCCGCCGCCTCGCGCAAGGCGGCCTGGACCAGGTCGGGGCGCTCCATGGGCAGGAAGTGGGTGGTTCCGGGAATGGTCTCGATCCGGATGCGGCCGGCCGCCTGCAGGGCGTCCAGCCGGGGATGCTCGCGGCAGGTCGAGCCCTCCGCCGCCCTCAGGATGCGGATCGGGACCCGGGCGGCCTCGAAGGCGCCCAGGGTGTCGTGGCCGTGCGAGGTGAAGTTCGACGCCTCCCAGGCCGGCGCGCAGCTAAGCTCAACCTGGCCGTCGGTCCGGTCACGGAAGCCGTCGGCGACGTAGTCCGCCAGCATGTCGGCGCTCCAGGACGCGAAGGCGCCGCGGCCCGTATAGGCGGCGATCACCGCCTCGCGGCTGGGAAACACCGCCCGGCGGCGCAGGGCGCCTTGGACCAGCGGCGAATTGGCGGTCGCCTCGGCCTCACTGACCGAGGGAATCACCACCGGGTCGGCCAGGACCAGGCTCTTCACCCGTTCGGGCGCGGCGGCCTGGGCCAGGACGCTGACGGCGCCGCCCATGGAATGGCCGGCCAGGATCACCCCGCGCAGGTCCAGAACCGCCAGCAGGGCCAGGAGGTCGTCACGCAGGTCGTACCAGGAGCCACGGCCCGCCGAATCGGTGGGCAGGGTGGAGCGTCCATGGCCCCTCTGGTCCACCGCCAGCACCCGCAGCCTGTCGCCCAAGGGCTCCAGGATGGTGCGGTAGGTGCGCGCGTTGAAGCCGTTGGCGTGGGCGAAGACGATGTCGATGGGCCGATCGGACGGCCCGAACTCGAGGCCCGCCATCGCCCCGTCGCGCCCGGGCAGGTCGATCAACCGCCCGCGCGTGGCGTCGCTCACCGTCAAATCCATGTATTTCCCTCCGCCGACCCGCCTATATACGCCGCCGGGCCCTTGGAGCCATGCCGCGACGCCGATGCGCCAAACCCAGCAAATGCCCCGGTTTTCGCTGCGGAAGTCGACCCAGGATCAAAAGTGATCACGAGGGCGTGAATTAAAGCCTTGCCCTCTGCGCGAAGCGCGGCATATTCCTGACCTGCGTACGCGACGTTCCCTATCCGGGTCGCTTCGTATGACGCTCTAACCTCCGTTTCCAGGGGACCCAGGGACCATGACCACCGAAATCCTTCGCAAGCTGCTCGTCGCCGGCGCCGCCGTCGCCGCCCTCTCCGTCGCCGCCTGCGGCAAGCCGGCTGAAAA
>NZ_JAUYOJ010000218.1 GCF_030697925.1 Phenylobacterium sp.
TCGGCGGCGCCGTGGGGCTGATGATGCTGGCGGTCTGGAGTCTCGCCACGACCGCCGACCTGCGCGTCCTGACACCGCTCCGGACCTTGATGGTGGCGGCGGCGAATGGGATCGCCGTCCTATGCTTCGCGGCCGCCGGAAGTGTCAGTTGGCGCGAAAGCCTCATCGTGATGGGCGGGGGTGTGGTCGGCGGCTACATTGGCGCGCGCGTCGGCTGGCGATTGCCCGCCCCGGTCCTGCGCGCCCTGATCCTTACGATCACCATCATCACAACCGTGGTCTTCTTCGTACGGGCCTACTGGGCCGAGGCCCCTGCTGTCTGACCATCGCACCGCAGGCCGGCCTTGCGAGAGACGGCGTGAAATTATAAATATCATTCCATCCGCAAGGCATGCGGGGCCGCCAACGGGGATCGCGAACATGCGATACGACGCCGCGCACAAGGAGAAGACCCGCACGCGGGTGCTGAAGGTCGCCGCCAAGGCGATCAGGACGCAAGGACCCCATCGGATCGCTGTGGCCGGCGTGATGGCCAAGGCGGGGATGACCCATGGCGGCTTCTACGTCCACTTCGCCTCGAAGGACGCGTTCCTGGCCGCCGCAGTCGACCACATGTTCACTGACAGCTTTGGTCAGGTGCTGCCGAACATGGAGGCCCGCTCTCCCGCCGAAGCCCTGACGGCCTATGTCGACTGGTACTTGTCGGCCGCGCACCGGGACAATCGCAACCAAGGCTGCCCGCTGCCCTATCTGGTCGCCGACGCCCCTCGCCTGCCCCGGGCTGCGCGCCTGCGCATCGCGCAGGGCATGGAACAGCTGCGCCGAGCGATCGCGCGCAAGATCACCGAGCTGGGTCTCGCAGATGCTGACGACGAGGCGCAGTCCGTCATTTCGGCGCTTGTGGGCGCCATCGCGCTGGCGCGGGCAGAGCCCGATCACGAGCGGTCAGATGCGATCCTTGCGAGCACCCGCGCGGGCCTGATGCGCCGCTTGAAGCTTGCTACCACGCATTGAACACGAACCGGCGGGAGGCGGATCCTCAAGGGGCGGCTCACGACTGGAAATGTATTCACGACTCTGAATGGCAGCAGACGCAGAGTTTGTTGCCGTCCGGATCTCGGAAGTAGGTTCCGTAGTAGTCGGGATGGTAGTGTGGCCTGAGGCCAGGCGGCCCCTCGCATATCGCGCCACTCGCGATGGCCACCGCATACGCGCCGTCGACCGCCGCGCGGCTCGAGGTGAGCAAGGCGACCATCTGCCCGTTCCCTGGGGTCGCCGCTTCACCATCGAAGGCGCGACCGATCAGGAAAAGCGGTCGCTCGGCGTCTTTTGGCTCCCAACCGGCCCAGGACCGACCTGGGTCGCAGAACCTCTCGCGCAGTCCCAACTCCCGCATCAGGGATGAGTAGAATTCGTAGGCCCGATCGAAATCGGAGATGCCGATGTGGATATGTGACAGCATGCGCAGACCTCACGAACGCGACAGTCAGTGGCGTTTCCTCGTAGGCGCCGATTCGAAGGCAGGTGCGGGAAATTAGGATACCCCGGAGGCGCCGCCTAGACGTCGAAGCGCGGCGCGCGCTTCTCGACGAATGCGCTCAGAGCTTCCCTGGCCTCCTGGGATGACAGCTGTGCGGAAAACACTGTCGCTTCGGCTGTGATCCGCTGAGCGATCAGCAGGGCGTCAGGTTTGAGGAGACGTTTCGTCTCGCGCACGGCGCCCGGCGCCTTGGCCGCCACGCGAGAGGCCCATTCGAGGGCGACGGTATCGACTTCCGCATTGTCGACAACTTCGCTGACGATCCCATAGGCGAGAGCCGTCGCCGCGTCGAAGGGCTCGGCCAGGAGCAGGTGCTTCCCGGCGAGCTGGCGTCCGATAAGCTGCGGAAGCAGCAGCGAACTCGCGAACTCAGGGACCAGGCCGAGGTTCACGAATGGCAGGGAAAACCGCGCCCCAAGGCCCGCGACCACCAGATCGCAATGTAACAACAGGGTCGTTCCGATGCCGACCGCCAACCCCGCGACGCCAGCGATCACGACCTTCTCCGCGCCAGCCAGCGCAGCCATGAAGCGGTAGACAGGACGGTCCAGGCCGATGGGTGGATCCTGCAGGAACTCCTGAAGATCATTGCCCGCCGTGAAGGCGCCTTGCGACCCCAGGATGACGATCGCTCGAACCGCGGAATCGGCCTCGGCGCGGACAATCGCGTCGGCAAGGGCGGCGTACATGGAGGCCGTCAGCGCATTCTTCTTGTCGGCCCGACTAATCCTGATCTGCGCAACGCCATGCGCGGCGCTGTAGATGATTTCCTCGACCACAAATCCCTCCCGGTCTCGACCCATCGAGCCATATCACATGATATGCCTCATGTGATCATCTGATTTTTCGGGCGAGAAACTTCCAATTTTCCCCGCCTCCAAGCGGACTTGACACGCCCCTTCGCCAAGGCATTAAATGTTATCCATCATTTTAAGATGCGCGATCTGAAATCGCGTCGGCTCCTCGGAGGGGCGGTTCATGCATCACCGCAAGATTTCTCTGACCATCGACGGCAGGAGGGTCGTGAGCGAGGTCGAGCCGCGAATGCTCCTCGTTCAAGCCCTTCGCGAAGTGTTCGGGGTCACCGGCCCACACATCGGCTGCGAGACGGGCCGCTGCGGCGCCTGCACGGTGTTGGTCGACGGCCAGGCGATGAAATCCTGCATGATGCTCGCTGTGCAGGTCTGTGACGTCGAGATCACGACCGCGGCGGGCCTGGCGCAGGACGGCGTGCTCCATCCCCTTCAGCAGGCGTTTCACGAACGCCACGCCCTCCAGTGCGGCTTCTGCACGCCAGGCATGCTCTGCGCGGCCGTGGATCTGTTGGCGGAAACCCCGCGGCCCACCGAGACCGAGATTCGCGCGGGGCTGCGTGGCAACCTTTGCCGCTGCACAGGCTACCAACACATCGTCGAGGCCGTGGCGCAGGCCGCCCCGGCCATGGCGCTCCAGGGCATTTGAGGCTCTCCCCATGAACCTGCCTATCAAGCCCCCCAAACTCGATCAGGCCGTTGGCCGCCTTACCGGCCAGGCGATCCCGCGCCTGGAAGACCGGCGCTTCCTCACCGGGCGCGGCCGCTATGTGGACGACATCGTCCTGGCGCGTCAGCTCCACGCCCACTTCGTTCGCAGTCCCCACGCCCATGCCAGGATCGTCTCTCTGGACCTGTCCCTAGCCCGAACCGCCAAGGGGGTCGTTGACGCCTTCAGCGCCGCCGACTTGGCCGAGCTGGGCGACATCGCACCCAACTGGGTTGTCCCGGGCTCCAAGGTAAAGGGCCGGCCTCCCCTCGCCCGCGCCATGATCCGCCACCATGGCGAGGCGGTCGCCGTGATCGTCGCCGAGAGCCTGGCCGAGGCTGTCGACGCCGCCGAACGCGTCGAGGTGGTCTATGAGCCGCTGGCGGTGCTGGCGGACCAGGAAGCGGCCATGGCGCCTGGCGCTCCGCGGATCCATCCTGACCTCGCCGACAATGTCGCGACCCGGTTTCCGGTCGGCAAGGGTTTCGACGAGGCGGCGCAAGGCGCCGACCTCAGGGTCGCCTTCAAGCTCCGCAACCAGCGCCTGGTGCCCTTTCCCATGGAGCCACGGGCGGTCAACGCCGATTTCGACGACGCGACGGGCCGCCTAACCTTCTATTGCGCCCATCAGCTGCCTCACCTGCTCCGACGCATGCTCGCCGCGGCGATCGGCTTTCCAGAACAGAAGCTGCGGGTGATCTCCCCCGACGTCGGCGGCGGCTTCGGCCCGAAGATGCACTTCTACCCAGAGGACGTGGTGCTGGCCGTCCTGACCCAGCGGCTGAAGCGCCCGGTCAAGTGGACCGAGACCCGCGGCGAGAATATCAGCGCCACCACCCACGGCCGCGACCACGTGACCCACATCGAGGTCGCCGCGCGAAGCGACGGCAAGATCCTGGCCCTGCGTATCAACAGCCTCGCCAATGTCGGCGCCTATCTGTCGTCGATGGGGTCGGGCGTGCCGACGGTCAATGTCGCGCTGTTTGTTCTGGGACTCTATGCGATCGGCCATGTCGAGGTCCTGATCACCAACGTCTACACCAACACCACCCCCGTCGACGCCTACCGTGGGGCCGGCCGTCCCGAGGCCGCCTACATCATCGAGCGCACCATCGGCCGCGTCGCCCTGGAGTTGGGCCTCGACGCCGCCGACGTGAGGCGCACGAACTTCGTCGCCGCCGATCAGCTGCCCTATCGCCATCCCACGGGCATAGGCCTCGACAGCGGCCAGTACGAGGCGACGCTCGCCAAGGCGCTGGAGCAGGCGGACTACGAAGCGTTCAGAGCTGAGCAGGTCGTCGCTCGACAAGAGGGCCGCCTTCTCGGCGCCGGCCTCGCCACCTACACCCATTCCTGCGGGGTCGGCATGGCGGAGCTCATGGGACCGATCGGCTTCGACCGCGGCGGGTTCGAGAGCGCTCTGGTCCGGGTCCATCCCGATGGTCGGGTCACCGTCCTCTCCGGCGCCCACAGTCACGGCCAAGGCCACGCCACCACCTTCGCCCAGATCGCCGCCGACGAGCTGGGGGTGCCGTTCGAGCACATCGAGGTGCTCCAGGGCGACACCGACCTCGTCCCCATGGGCGTCGGGACCTTCAACTCGCGTTCGGTCTCCGTGGGCGGCAGCGCCGTGAAGATCGCCGCTGCGCGCGTGGCCACCAAGATGCGCAAGCTCGCCGCGCACATGATGCAGGCCGACCTGGAAGGCGTGGTTCTCGAAGCGGGCCTCTTCCGTACCACCGGCGGCAACGCGACCCTGACGATCCAGGAGCTGGGACGGGCCGCCTGGACGGGCCAAGGCGTCCCTCGCGACTTGGGGATTGGGCTCGAGGAGACCGAATTCTACCACCCCCACGCCATGTCGGCGCCCAATGGCGCCCACATCGCCTTGGTCGAGGTGGACATCGAGACCGGCGAGATCGCGCTGCGCCGTTATGTGGCGATCGAGGATTGTGGCGTGGTGATCAACCCCCTGCTGGCGCGCGGGCAGATCCAGGGCGGCCTCGCACAGGGCATCGGCCAGGCGCTCTACGAGGACGCCGCCATCGACGCCGAAGGCATGCCGGTCGCCGACCCGCCCATCCCGCGCAGCGACATGATGCCGTGGATGGAGATCGACTTCGTCTGTACGCCGTCGCCCAATAACCCGCTTGGCGCCAAGGGCATCGGCGAGGCGGGCGCGCTGGGGGCGCCGCCGGCGATCGTCAACGCCGCGCTCGACGCGCTCTGGCCGCTGGGCGTCCGCGAACTCGACATGCCGCTGACCCCGCAACGGGTGCTGGCCGCCATTGCAGCCGCCACGGCTGGGAGGGAGCGGGCATGATCCCCGTCGATTTCGACTACGTCCGACCGACCGATCTGGCGGTGGCCGGCGCCATTCTGGTCGAGGCCGCACCGGGCGCCGTGGCGGTCCTGGCGGGCGGCCAGAGCCTGATGACCGAGCTGAAGCTGCGAACCCGACGGCCGCAGCTTGTCCTGGATATCGGCGGCATCGATGCGCTCAGGACGATCGAGCAGGTCGGCGACACGCTTCGGATAGGCGCCATGGTCAGCCAGGCCGACCTCGCCCGACACCCGGTCGTACAGGATCGCCTTCCGATGCTGATCGAGGTGGCGGCGGTCGCGGCCGACCCCATGGTGCGCCGCCGCGGCACCCTGCTCGGCGCCATCTGCCAGGCCGATCCCACCGGCGACTGGGTAGCCGCTTGCTTGGTCCTGGACGCCGTCGTCGAGCTCCGCCGCGGCGACGTCCTCCGTGAGGTGGCGATGCAGGACTTCGTCACCGGCGCCCGCGAGACCGGCCTGCAGCCCGGCGAGATCGCCACCGCCCTGCGGATCGCCCTTCCGGTCACCGGAGCCGGGAGCGCCTACCGCAAGGTCCGGCATACGGCCATCGGCTGGAGCATCGCAGGGCTCGCGGCCATGGTTGAAATCGACCCTAGCGGCCGGTGCGCCGACTGCCGGCTGGCCGCCTCCGGGGCCTTGACGCATCCTCAGCGGCTGACCGCCCTGGAGGATCGGCTCCGGGGCCTCGCCCTCCACGACACCCCTACCCTGGCCCAGGTGATCGGGGCGGCGATGTCGGACCTCGTGTTCCAGGACGATAGGCATGCCTCGGCCGAGCACCGGGGGGTCCGTCTCTCGGTTCTGCTCCAGCGCACCCTCGCCGACCTCGCCGGCTGAACCCACAAACGAAGGCCTTATTCATGAGCACGGCATCGGCGCCAGTCGCCGCGACAACCGAGGAAGCCCTGGTGTTGCGTGAGCAACGGGGCGGCGTGACGATCCTGACCATGGTCTATCGGCCCTACAACCTGATCGGGCCGAAGCTCATGCGGGTCTTGCGGAACGAGTTGAAGACCGCGCAGGAGGCGGGAAGCCGCGCCATCGTCATCCGAAGCGGCCTGCGGCACTTCTCTGCGGGCGCCGATCTCGATGTCTTCCAGACCCGGGTCGATGAGCCCGAGGTCGCGGCGTCCGCCGACGCCAAGGCCGCCGCGAAGGCGGCGACGGAGAAGAAGCACTCGGCCACAGTGGAATTCCTGCGAACCCTGGAGTTGCTGCCCATCCCCATCGTGGCGAGCGTGCATGGGGTCTGCCTGGGCGGCGGGTTCGAACTGGCGTCGGCCTGCGACTACATCGTCGCGGCGGCCTCCTCCAAGATCGGTTCCGTGGAGGCCACGCTCGGCCTGCAGCCGATGATGGGCGCGGTCCAGCGCCAGGTGCAGCGGGCCGGGACGCTCAGGGCCAAGGAGATGTCCATGCTGGGCCGTCGCTATGATCCCGCGACCCTGGAGCGTTGGGGCCTGATTAATCTGACCGTCCCCGACGAGGCGCTGGAAAGCGTCACCCTCACAATCGCCGAGGAGTTCGCCAATGGGCCGACCGTCGCCCTCGCGGCGACCAAGCAACTGGCCTACATCGCAGCCAACGAGGGCGTCCTAGCCGCCGACGACGCCATGGAGGAGATCCAGAAGCCGATCTGGGCCTCGGAAGACCTCAAGGCCGGGCTCTCGTCGTTCCGCAAGAACGGACCCGGAATGGCCAAGTTCGTGGGCCGCTGAGATGAGCGGACCCTTGAGCGGCGTCAAGGTCGTCGACTTCTCGCGCGTCCTGGCCGGTCCCTTGTGCGCTCGCACGCTCCTGGACCTGGGGGCGACGGTCACCAAGGTGGAGCCGCCCCGTCCGGATGTCACCCGGTTCGCCCTGCCGTCGGCGGGCGGCATTTCGGGGTACTACGCCCAGCAGAACGCCGGCAAACGCAATGTCAGCCTGGACCTGAACGTGCCCGGCGCTCGCGAGCTGGCGCTGCGGCTCTGCGACGAGGCCGATATCGTCGTGGAGAATTTCCGGGCCGGCGCGCTCGCCTATTTCGGCCTCGACTACGCGACCCTGGCCGCCCGCAACCCGCGGCTCATCTACGCCTCCATCACCGGCTACGGCCAGGGCGGTCCCTGGCGTTCGCGCATGGCCTATGCGCCGACCGTCCAGGCCGAGGCGGGGTTCACCGCCAACAGCCTGCGCCACTACGGGGAGGCCCTGATCGCCGAACGCACCGACGGTCTCTCGCATGCCGACGTCTATTCGGGCCTGCAGGGGGTGATCGCCATCCTGGCGGCTCTGCATTCGCGTGAGAAGAGCGGCCGTGGTCAGAGCATCGACATCGCCATGGCGGCGACCCTGATGGCCGTGAACGAGCGAGCCCATGTCGACCTGTCGGACGCCGACCTCGGCGCCGAGCCGGCCTTGATGGGATCGACGGATTGCCCCTTCTTCAAGGGCCCCCAGGGCCAGACCTTCACGGTCGCCTCCAGCCTGGTGGGCTCCCTGACCTTCCGACTCTATCTCGCCGCCATGCGCCGCGCCGACTTGGCCCACGACGCTCGTTTCTCCTCGGCCGAAGCCCGTCGCCAAAATCTTCCGGCGCTGCACGCCATCGTCCAGGCCTGGATCCTCACCTTCTCCGACATGGCGGCCCTCGACGCCCAGTTTGACGAAGCCAAGATCGCCATGGGCGAGATCCGCACGCTGCGTGAGCTCGCCGCCAGCGAATGGGGCGAATACTGGGGCGCGGTGCAGGAGGTCTCCGACCGGCAGGGCGGCGCCATCCGCTTGCCGGGCCGGCCGTGGCGCTTCTCGGAAGATGAGTTGGAGCCCCTTGGCCCCCCTGCTTTCCAGGGCGAACATAACCGTGAAGTCTTCGCCGAGGTCGGGTTCACCGAGCCTGAAATCGAGGCCTATCTGGAGTCCGGCGCACTGGTCGTCCCGCGGACCCGCGGGGCAGCCGCGACGCAGACGAGCGGAAAATCCGCAAGCTAGCGGCCTCAGGGCGGGTCATCCCGGCGGCCGTTGGCACGGCTCGACCCTGAAGTGGCGAGGAGAACCAAGCTTGAGCTTGACTATTTATCGATAAAATATATCCATAAATGAAATCAGCTCAGGGGTTCCGTAATGGCCAACCGTCTCCAACCGTTCTCAGTCGCTCCCGACGCTTACAAGGCCCTGATGACGCTTGACGTTTATGTAACTGGTAGCGGATTGCCGGTGAACATCGTGGATCTGGTGCAGACCCGCGCGTCGCAGATGAACAACTGCGCCTTTTGCATCGACGCCCATGTGAAGAAGGCGCTCGATGCGGGGCAAGACCCCCAACGCCTGCACCTGCTCGCCGCATGGCGTGACTCGTCGCTCTTCAATCAAAAGGAACGCGCGGCGCTCGCATGGTGCGAGGCGGTGACGACGGTGGCCGACGGCCCCGTACCCGACGAGGTCTACTCCGCCGCCCTCGAGCACTTCAGCCCGGCTGAACTGGTTCGCCTGACCATCGCCGTCGCGGCGATCAACGCCTGGAACCGGGTGGGCGTCGGCTTCCGCCTGGTCCATCCGACCGGGATGGACGCCAGGCTGACGGCCTGACCGTGCTGCGCGCGCGACGACCAGGCTTCGATTGCGACGCCACACAGCGCTTTTCACCAAGAAAGATCGACGCCATGACCATGGAACTCATCAATCCGCCCGGCTCGGAAGCCGCCTATCAAGCCTTCCAGTTCTCCCAGGCCGTAAAGGTCGGCGAGACCGTCCATGTCTCGGGTCAGGTCGGGTACGGCCCCGCGGGAATTCCCGAAGGCAAGGAAGACCAGTGTCGCCTCGCGTTCGGCCACCTGAAGGCCGTGCTGGCGTCGGCGGGGGCCAACATGTCCGACATCGTTTCCATGACCTCCTACCACACCGATCCGTCGGACTTTGAGAGCTTCAAGAAGGTGCAACGGGAGTTCATTCCCGAGAACTTCCCCGCCCATACCGCCGTCGGCGTCACGGCGCTGCTGATGCCTGGGTTGAAGTGCGAAATCTCGGCCGTCGCGGTTATCGGCGGCGCTCGGAAGTCCTAGCCCAAGCGCCCGTCCCAAGCGTCAGTCCACGGAGCGCCTCATGCGCAAGTTCATGCTCGCCTTCGCCGTGGTCTGCCTCCTCGCCGCCCCAGCGGCGGCGGCCGAGCGATGGGAGTCCCTGCCCCCGCCCCTGCCCCTGCCCCCGCCGGCGGCTTCCGGGTTCGTCAAGGTGAACGGAGCGACGCTCTGGTACGGAGCCTACGGCGCGGGACCGCCCGTCGTCCTGCTGCACGGTGGTCTCGCCAGCAGCGAGACCTGGGGCGCCCAGGTCCAGGCCCTCTCCAAGGCCCATCGTGTGATTCTCATCGACACCCGGGGTCATGGACGTAGCACCCGCGACGGTCAGCCGTTCAGCTATGACCTCATGGCCTCCGACGTGATCGGGGTGATGGACAGGCTGAAGGTCGAACGGGCGGACCTTGTCGGCTGGAGCGACGGGGCCATCGTCGGCCTGACCCTGGCCATGAAGGCTCCGGGGCGGGTGGGGCGGCTGTTCGCCTTCGCCGCCAATTCTGATCCGAGCGGCCTGCGGCCCGACGCGGCGACCAACCCGACGCTGGCGCGGTTCGGCCAGATCGCCGCGGGCGACTACAGGCGCCTGTCTCCCACGCCCGACGGCTTCGCCGGCCTGGCGGGCGGCGTCATGGGTATGTGGGCCACCCAGCCGCGCTACACGACGGGCGACCTCGTGGCCATCTCCGCCCCCGTCACCATCGCGCACGCCGACCACGACGAAGGGATCAAACGCGAGCACGCCGAGTACCTCGCCAGGACCATTCCCCACGCCAAACTCATCATCCTCAGCAACGCCAGTCACTTCGCCCACCTGCAGGATCCGATGGCCTTCAACGCCGCGATGCTCCGGTTCCTAGACCACCCCTAGCGCGCGCCACTGCCCATCCCATGCTCCCAGGACACGCTGATGCCCAAGATCGACATCACCGCCGCCCCCACCAGCTTCGGCACGGGCTATCCGCCGCCGTTCGACGAGCGGTGCGCCGGCCGACGACGCTGGGCCTTAGGCGACGCCGCGGGCCTCACCCAATTCGGCGTAAACCTGCTGCGTCTTCCGCCGGGCCAATGGTCCAGCCAGCGCCACTGGCATTCGGCGGAGGACGAGTTCGTCTATGTGCTGGAGGGCGAACTCGTCCTGGTCACGGACGCCGGGGAGCAGGTTATGCGCGCGGGTGACTGCGCCGGCTTCCCGGCCGGCGCGCCAAACGGCCACCACCTGCAGAACCGGTCCGGGCAGGAAGCTGTCATCCTCGAGATGGGCACGAGAAATCCTATGGAAGACGCCGGCGCCTATCCCGACATCGACCTGGCGCTCCCCGACCGTTCCGAGGGCTACCGTCACAAGGACGGGACGCCCTATTAGGCCACCGCAACGATAGCGCGCGGCGCCGGAAAACTGGCGACGGCGCCGCAAAACACCTTTAAATGTCGCGCCCTCGGCGTGCGGCTTGGCGCCACTCGGAGCGGCCGCATGAGCACCCTCCTCGCTTTTGTTTCAGTCTTGCTGGCCGCGACGCCCGGCGCATCCCAGGCCCCCTACTCGCGAGCGGTCGAGCAAGGCGTCAGCCACGGGTTCAAGGACTGCGCGCCAGCTCTCGACAGGTACGTAAGGTCCATAGAGAAAGACGATACCGATTACGCCCACGTCGGGATTTGGGATAAAGGCTCGCCCAATCGGCACGCCTTTCACACGATCACGTCGGACAGGTCGGGAAACAACGTCGCCATAACCGCCTTCTCCGCGGCAAAGAACGTGGCCGGAGGGTGCGATGTCGCCGCCATCCAGATCCTCCACGTCTCAATGACCTGCGCCGAATTTCGCGAAACTGTCGGCAAGAAATGGCGCTTCTATTCTGCGCTGGGCGGCTCGTCGGCATACAAGAGCCCGGACTCAGATGGCGTGATGGTCATCCTCAGCGATGTGTCGGGCGGTCACTGTCTTCTGGTCAAACAGACCCTTGAATTCAACGGATAAGCCGCTGGCGGCGCGGCGACAGGCGGCCCGCTCGACGGATCTTCGCACTAGACTGGCGCATCGGCGAGACGACACGGGTGACCTAGGAGACCTCCCACTCCGCCAGCCATGACGCCACGATCCGTTCCAGCACCAGGGGATCGCCGTCGATCCGCGCGAGCAAACTCGCACCATGGATGATCGCCAGCGCCTGCTCGGCGAAGGCCTGGGCGTCCCCGGAGCGTCCCTGGCGCTCACAGGCCGCGGCGAGCCGGGAACGGATCGCTGCGGCGTAGGCCTGGACAGCGGCGTGGATGGGCGGCGAGCTCGGGGCGGCTTCCTGTGCGAGGACGGCCATCAGGGAACCGTGCATCATCTGGGCGTGCTGGACCCCCTTCGCGGAATAGCGGGCCAGCCCCTGCACCATCTGGGTCGAACCGCCGCCGGAGCCCGCGACCTCATCCAGGAAGCTCGACACCTCGTCTTGGAGCCATCTCAGGGCATTGATCGCCAACTCGTCCTTGCCGCCCGGGAAGTGGTGGTAGAACGAGCCCTTCGGCGCCCTGGCCAGCGCCAGGATCTCGGCCACGCCGGTGCCGTGGTAGCCCTGGGCTTGGAACAGCCGCAGGCCGGCGCGCAGTATGCGCTCGCGGGTTGGGCGCGCTTTCAGCGGCGCCTTGGAGGCAAGCGGGGTCATCGCCGACGGCTAGGACCGCACGGCGGCCACGTAAAGCGCATCGCTGGCCCAAGCCTCCGGTGCGTCGTCCCAAGCCACCTGGTGGGTCGGGACGAGGTCCGAGCAAAAGCCGCAGTTGGCCCAGGCGGACAATGTGCCGTCGTGGGCGTGGCGACAGTCGGGTCGGCCGATGCTCCAGGTGATCCCGCGATGGTAGAGGCTGCGTGTGTCGAGTTCGGGCGCGCCGTCCACCGCCGGTGACACGCTGGAGATGGTGGCGCCAGGCGCCGCCAGCCTGAAGGCCTGCTCGAGGGCCGCCTTGGTCGGATTGGCCACCACGATCAAGTCATACGGCTCGTCCAGGGGTGGGGCCTCCAGCACGCGGGCGCCGTAGTCACGGGCGACGGCCGCGCGGCGGGGATCGGCGTCCACATAGTCCACGACCGGCGCGCCAAGCGCGATCGCCAGCCCAACGGCGTAGAGGCCGATCACCGGCGGCATCCCACCGAGCACGAGAACGCGCGCCTCCGGGTGGCGGTGAAGATGGGGCGCGACCGCGCGCCATGCGTCAGGCGCCATGTCGGCCATGCCGATAAGACCCACCGCATCGACGCCGGCGGGAACGGCGGTGAGCATCGCCGCGGCGAACGGAACCCTGACAAGATCGGCCAATCCCCCGCCAAAGCCGCCCTCCCGCCCCATGCCATACGAGGCCGCGAAGGGCACGGCGTTGCAGCGCCCGGTTAGGCCGCGACGGCAGTTGACGCAGGCGCCGCAGGATATCTGGGCGGGGACGAACACCCGCTGACCGAGGCTGAATTCCTCGACCCCATCCCCCAGAGCCACCACCTCGCCAATGATCTCGTGGCCGATCGGCGATCCGCCGGGCATCGGCATGAGGCCTCTGACGAAGGCGACATCAAGATCGCAACGGCCCACCACGAGGGGGCGAACAAGCGCTTCCCCAGACCCTTGCAACACCGGCTCGGGCGTCTCGCGCCATTCCAGCTTCCCGGGTTCGACGAATACCGCGTGGCGCATCGTTGGGTCCTCCAGAGCCGCTCGTCTATCAAGACTAGACCGATCGGTCTAGTGGTTTCGCTGGAACGTGTCGGAGGGAGCATAGTGTTGCGGCCGCTCGACGCGCGCGACACGATACAGACCTCGCTCCGCGACCTGGGGGCTCATAATGCTGGGCCGCCCTACCCCTCGATCGTCATCTGGGTCTGGACCACCAGGGCCAACAGGCGGCCCTCCTCGCCGGTGATGCGGGTCTGCCAGACGCTGGAGCGCCGTCCGACGTGCAGGGGCGTGGTCTCGCCGGTGACGGTCTGGCCGATCCTCGCGGAGCCTAGGAAGTTTGTCTTGCTCTCCAGTGTCGTCGTGCGCGCGCCGTCGCGCAGGTTCAGCACGCCGCCGATGGCGCCCAGCGCATCAGCGAAGGCCATGAAGGCGCCGCCGTGCAGGATGCCGCCGGCGGTGCACAGATCCTCGCGCACCACTAGGCGACCCACTAGGCGGGCCTTCTCCCGTTCGACGATTTCCAAACCCATCAGGTCGGCGAAGGGCATGCCGGTGTCAGCCATGTCGGATCATCCTACTTCCAAGTGTGGTGTGGCCGCCCGCCCTGCCCCCGACCCGATCGTGGCCGACGTCGCGCCGGCCGTGTCGGCTGGGTGCGCTATGCATTGGCGGGCCGTGCGTCCGGCCCGAACCGGCGACCCAGCCAGTCGAGCATCAAGGCGTTCAGTTGCTCGGGCGCCTCGGTCTGGGTCCAGTGACCGCAGCCGTCGATGACGTGCTTTTCCAGATCGCCGATGAATCGTTCCATGCCGTCGCCATGCGACGGGGGCAGGACCACATCGTTCTCCGCGAAGATCATCAGGCACGGCGCGTCGATCGTCTGCGGCATGCCTTCGCTCAGGCGCCAGTTGCGCGAGATGTTGCGATACCAGTTCACCCCGCCCTCCCAACCGGACCGTTCGAAGGCTTCGCGGAAGACGGCGTGCTCTTCGTCGGTATGGAGATCGGTTCCGGGCCAATCCTCTTCCGGCCGCTCCAACGCGCTCAGCAACGCCAGCCCCCGCCCCTTCGAAGGCCGCTGCGCCCAGTTTGCCTGGGTGACCGGCGAGCGGCGGTGGATGAAGCGGAGGCTTCGGCCGGTATCGCGTTCGAAGGCCGCCTCCGCCAGGCCGAAATCCTGGAAGCGGAGCATGTACATGTCGTCGCCGTACTTGGCGCGGAGACCATCGAGCGGGTCGCGCTCCGTACGAGGAATGAAGGCCGTATTCACCCCGATGACGCCGGCGACCCGGGCCGGGTGGAGGAGCGGCATTTGCCAGACGACCGCCCCGCCCCAATCGTGACCCACGAACACCGCGCGCTCGAGTTCCAGGGCGTCCAGAAGGTGGACCAGGTCGCCCGTCAGGTGGGCCATGTCGTAGAGCGGCACGGCCTGCGGGCCCTTGGGCCCCACCGTGCCGCCGTAGCCGCGCATATCGGGCGCGATAACCCGGTAGCCGGCGTCGCCGAGCGCGGCGATCTGGCGGCGCCAGGAATAGGCGATTTCCGGCCAGCCATGACAAAGCACCACCGGTACGCCGTCGCCGGGTCCATGCTCATGGACCGCCATGCTCAGGCCAGGCAGTTCGACGTATCGGGGCGTCGGAAATTCCGTCATTGGCTGACCTCGGCCAAGCGGTCGATCGAGCGGGACCCAAGCTCATCCGAACGCTCGACCGTCAGGACGACCTTGCCGATCGCGCGCCGGCTTTCGAGTTCGACCAAGGCGTCTGCGGCTCTTTCGAGCGGGTACAGGCTCGAGATGTGAGGGGCGAGGTCGCCGTGGCGGTACATGGCCATGAGCTCGGCCACGTTCTCCTTGTGCTGGGCGCGGTCGCGCGCGGTGTAGCCGCCCCAGAAGACGCCGACCACCGAACAGCCTTTCAGGAGGGGCAGGTTCAGGGGAACATTCGGTATCCCGCCGGCCGCGAAGCCTACGACCAGGAATCGTCCGCCCCAGTTCGTCGCCCTCAACGCCGGTTCCGAATAGGCGCCGCCCACGGGATCATAGACCACGTCCGCACCCTGGCCGCCCGTCTTGGCCTTGATCTCCTCGGAGAACGCCTTTTGCTCCGGAGCGCCCAAGGTGTGAGAGGGGTAGAGGATCGTGGCGTCAGCGCCATGCTCGACACAGGTCTTCAGCTTTTCTGGCGACGAGGCCGCGGCGATGACGCGGGCGCCCATCGCCTTGCCCAGCTCGACCGCGGCGAGACCCACACCGCCGGCCGCGCCAAGCACCAGGAGCGTCTCGCCGGGTTGGATCGCCGCGCGCCGGCGCAGCGCATAGTGCGACGTCCCGTAGGTCATCAAAAAGGCGGCGGCGGTGTTGAAGTCCATCTGGTCGGGAATAGGCGTGCAGCCCGACTCATGGACCGCCAACTCCTCGGCGAAGCCGCCCCACATCGCTTGGCCGATCACCCGGTCCCCCGGCTTCAGGCTCGTCACCCTGGCGCCGACCTTGACGATCCGCCCCGCCACCTCGCTGCCCGGGCTAAAGGGCAGAGCGGGTTTGAACTGGTACTTGTTCTGGACGATGAGCGTGTCGGGGAAGTTCACGGCCGCTGCGTGCACGGCGATGACGACTTGGTCGTCCTGAGGCTCCGGGCTCGGAACATCCTCGATAGTCAGGGCTTCGGGCGGACCGAACGCCTTGCACAACACGGCCTTCATGGGCGCAATCCAATGCTGGGGTTGAATGGGAGGCCGAGCGCCTTGGGCTCGGCTGGAGTCAGGCGGGAACGGCCCGGCGCTCGACGGCGCTTCGCACGTTCTCGATCGTAAGCTCCAGGTCGATCGCAGCTCGGATCGCCTCGATCGCCTCCTTGCGAGCCTTCTTCTTGGTCGCGGCATGGGAGGGCAGATGGATCCCGGCCAGAGCCGTGGCCGCGGCCTCAGCCTCCTGCATCAACTGGTCGGGCGCGACCACCCGGTCCAGGTAGCCGGCTTGCACCGCTTCCTGCGGCGCGAACCGCTGGCCGGTCATCAAGCTGCGGCTGTAGTAGGCCGGGGTGAGCCGCTGGCGCGCCAGTTCGATCGCGAATTGCGGCACGGTTAGGCCGATCGCCACTTCGTTGAGGCCGATCATGAAGGGGCCGTCGGCTCCGATCCGGACGTCCGACGCCAGCATGAGGAATGCGCCCATCGGGAGCGCGTGGCCGTTGCAGGCCGAAACGACTGGCGTCGGGAACGACAGGACGCGCAAGGCGAGCTCCGCGCCGCGCTTCAGCATCGTGTGATGCTCGTCGGCGCTGCCCTGACTGAGGACCTTCAGGTCAAAGCCAGCCGAGAAGATGTTCTCCCGGCCGGTCAGCACGACGATCGCGGCATCGGCCTCGGCGCGGTCGAAGGCTTCGTGCAACGCGGCGAGCATGTCCGGCGACATAACGTTCACCTTGCCGTCGTCCATCGTGATCCGGGCGAACGGCCCGGCGGGTTCGTAGGTGACGAGTTGGCTCATGATAGGGCTCCTATATCCATCCACTGGATGCTTACTAGCAGACTCCTGGGCGGATGCAACACGCTTGAGCTGGAGCGCGGCCTACACCGCCGAGCGCCCGGCCAAGGCTCGGCGTCCACGGCCAGCCACGCCCGAACCGCGGCGAAGTCCGTTGGACGCCCCTTACGGTGCAGGTAGCGGGCGCCTACATCTGGACATAAGCATCCGACGGATGCAAGAAACCTGGATAGTTGATGGAGCGCCCCCATGGCCGACGCCGATGCCGCCGCAGCTCTGAGAGACATGCCCCGCGCCGAGATGGCGAAGCATCTCCTTCAGGTGCTTTCAACGTCGGCTCCAATGCCGTTGCGGCCTCAAGACGCCGCCCTGCTCGAAGGCGCTGAAGCCTTCCGGTTCGGGACTGACGACAGCCGGTGCGCCTGGTCCGTCGGCCAAGGACCGCTCGTCCTGATGGTCCACGGCTGGGGCGGCCGCGGCGTGCAGATGGCCCCGCTGGCCAACACCCTGGCGTCGGCCGGCTATCGCTGCGTCTTCTTCGACGCGGGCGGGCACGGAGACTCGCGACGCGAGCCGATCGGCTTCGACACCTTCATCAAGGACGCTGCGGCCTTGAGCGACCATGTCGGAGAAGCCGTCCATGCCTGGATCGGCCATTCGGCGGGAGGATTGGGCATGATGGCGTCGCGGGCGCTGAAGAGCGTCCAGGCGGACCGTTATGTCTGCATCGCCGCGCCGCGATTCCCCTATGTTCCCCTGGAGACGCTCAAAAGCAGGTTTAGCGCGAGCGATCCTGTCCTGGACTTGGTCAAGCCGACCCTGGCCGCCCAGTTCGAAACCGATTGGCGGTCACTGGAGGCGGGAGCGGCCTACGCACCCGCTGGCGCGAGCAAGCTTCTCCTCGCCTACGATTTCGACGATGAGCGGGTCCGGCACGCCGACGCCGAGCGCATCGCGGAGGGCTGGCCGGGGGCCCAGATTCTCAAGACCGAGATGCTTGGCCACAACAAGATTCTCAGGTCCCTCCAGGTGGCCGCGCGCACCCTCGCGTTCCTCGACAGCGGCGGCTGACCCGATGGCGCGCTACAAGTATGGCCCGTGCGTCGAGTGGAGCGGACGCGCCGAGTTCGACGTCGATCAGCCGCCGGACTCGAGCACGCCGGTTTCTGGAGTCTATCGGTGCAGCGGCTGTGGCCGTGAGGAAGCCTCGCGGTCCGGCGAGCCGCTTCCACCCCGCGATCATCATCGCCACACCCACTCTCAAGGTCTGATCCGATGGAGATTGATCGTCGCGGCGGACCATACGCCGAAATGAAGCTGTCGCCCTAGCTTGCCCGGATCATCGCCTGAAGTTCTTCGATCAAGCCGGCGTCATCGGGCACGTCGAGAATGCCGGCCCGGTGTAGCGCGATACCACCGTGCAGCAGCACCATCACCTTCATGACGGCGCGCCGGTTTTCTTCGCTGGTGTTCTGAGGCCTGGCGAATAGCCTCAAGGCCTCGGTGATTCCCAGGTGCACCGCGGCCTGAAGGGTAGGCTTCTGCTTCATCGTGGCGTGCGGCCGGCTCTTCATCAGATCGTAGAGCCGTGGATTGCCCAGGGCGAAGCCGACATAGGTCCCGACATATTCGTCGGGGGTCCGTGCGGCCCGCAGCAGACGACCGAACCGCAGGAAGCCTTCTTCGGCCACGGCGTCCAACAGCCCTTCACGGTCGCTGAAATGATTGTAGAGCGAGCGATGCGCGACACCGACGGCGTCGGCGACGCGGCGCAAGCTCAGCGCCTCGTGCCCCTGCGCGACGACCAGATCGAGGGCGACAGCGATGGCTTCGGCACGGAGGTTCCCGTGACGATAGGAATCGCGAGAAGGCCTTGTCGTTACGGTCACTACATGTCCTTCCAAAGCGCAAAGGCAGGCCGACGCCTTAAGCCCGCGCCTGCCGGCCGACGCCGATCATCAACCACCGGACCATACATCCGACGGATGTTTCTAGGATATTTCGGACATTTTGCAATCCAGGATCAACCGCCGGTCCCGCGAGGCGCCATAACGACCCTGTTGCGGCGGTCCCCACGTCCGGTCCGGAGAAGCCGCCGCCGGACATGCCGATCATAGCCCCGGCCGCGACGCGGCGCCGGCCCGACCGATCTTGCCTAAGGCGCCGCGAGCGCTTCGACAGGCAGGCCCGACTGACGGCAGATGCTGGCCAGATCCCAGTGGTGGCCCTCGTGGGCGATCCGGCCGCCGTCGAACCGGAAGAGCACGAAGGTCATCACGCTGGCGCGCCGGCCGTTCGGGCGGTGGCCCTTGAAATCGCCGGTGAGGGTCATCTGGGCTGTCCCCCAGGAGATCAGCCGATCGCCGTCGACGGCCGCGCCCTCGAAGGCGCGGGTATAGTCGGGAAAGTGGTGCGCAAACAGTTCGAGGCCGGGCCGAATATTGGCATGACCCTCGCTGCGAACCCCGAGGCTCGGTTGCTCCAGGATGCAGTCGGGCGTGTAGAGCGCAATCAGCCGATCAATGTCGTGGTCGCGCTTGGCGGCCATCAGTTGAGTCATGACCTCGATCATCTCTTCGCGGGTCATCGGCCGGCCTCATGATGCTCGCGGCTATCGGCGGGGGCGCCATCGCGCCGGTCCAAGCCGTAGTCGCGGGAGACTTGGGCGACCCGAAGCCGGTAGTCCTGGAACACCCCGGCGCGGCCCCGGGCCTGGGCGTCGCGGTGGGCCGCAAGGCTGCGCCACTGGGCGACCGCCGCCTCGTCGCGCCAGAAGGAGAGCGACAACACCTTGCCGGGTTCCATGAGGCTTTCGAAGCGTTCGATGGAGATGAAGCCGTCCATCGGCGACAGAAGGGGGTGAAGGCCGGCGGCGATGTCGAGATAGGTCTCGCGCGCGCCGGGCGCGGGCCAAACCTCAAAAATAACGGCGATCATCGGTCAGCCCTTCTGCGGAGCCTGGAGCACCGCTTCGAACATGCCGCCGCGAAAAGGCGGCGGCGTGGTCCTTGGCCTTCATCACCTGGGGTCGCGTTCCTGATCATCACCGGTCCCGAAATCGAAGCGATCTGCTTGCATCCGGCGGATGCAAGCTATAACCATCCATTGGATGTAATTGGGCCGCCTGTCAATGGACCGGCCCCATCGGATCACGCAAGGCGCGCCAAGCGCCGCTCGGAATATTGGGAGACCCTCCATGACCAAGGCTGCGCTGCCGGCCGGTTGGCCGGCCATGTCGATCGCCCAGGCGCACGCCGCCCTGACCGCCCAGGGCTCGCCGCTGGAGATGGAGACCAAGGCCATCCGTGGCGTGGAGCTGCGGGTCTGGAAGCACCTGCCCCCCACCCTGCGCTCGGTGGTCGAGGCGTCCCGCGCCCACGGCGAGAAGACCTTCCTCGTCTATGAGGATGAGCGCGTCACCTTCGAGGCCTTCTACCGCGCGGTCTCGGCCTTCGCGCGAGAATTGCAAACCCGTGGGGTGACCAAGGGCGACCGGGTGGCGATCATCATGCGCAACCTGCCGGAATGGGTGGTCGCCTTCTATGGCGCGGCGTCGCTGGGAGCGATCGTAACCCCGCTGAACGCCTGGGGGACGGGCGAGGAGTTGCTGTTTGGCCTGATCGATTCCGGCTCCAAGATCGTGATCCTGGACTCCGAATGCTACCAGCGCCTGATCGGGCGTCTGCGGAACTGCCCTGATCTCTTGCATGTCTATGTCAGCCGGGATGCCGAGGAGATCGCCCATCCGTTGGTGAGCAAGCTCGAAACGGTGATAGGTTCGCCCGACAGCTGGGCCAGCCTGCCCGATCGGGCCCTGCCCCCGATCGGGATCGACACCGACGACGACGCCACCATCTTCTACACCTCCGGCACGACGGGCAGGCCAAAGGGGGCGCTCGCCACGCACCGGGGCGTGAATTCCAACATCATGGCCGCCGCGGCGTCCGCGGCGCGCAATTTCCTGCGCCGCGGCGAGACGCCGCCGACGCCGCGGGCGGATGGGCCCCAGCGGGCCGCGCTGATGTCGGTGCCGTTCTTCCACGTCACCGGCTGTTTCGCGGTCCTGAACCCGTCGCTCGCCGTCGGCGCCAAGCTGGTGTTGATGCGCAAATGGGACGTGGTCCGCGCCTTCGAGCTGATCGAGCGGGAAAGAATCCAGGCGGTGGGGGGGGTTCCGACCATCGCATGGCAGCTCATCGAACATCCGGCCCGCCGGAACTACGACCTGTCTTCATTGGATTCGGTGGCCTATGGGGGCGCGCCCGCGGCGGTCGAGCTGGTGCGCAAGATCGGGGAGGCCTTCCCCAACTCGGCGCCCGGCATCACCTGGGGCATGACCGAGACCTGCGTCACCGTCACCCACCACGGCGCGGAAGACTATGCCAACCGGCCGGAGAGTTCCGGCCCCGCCGTGCCGGTCAGCGATCTCGAGGTCCGCGACCCGGAGGATGGAAGGACCGTGCTCGGGCCGAACGAGATCGGCGAACTCTGGGCCAAAGGTCCGCAGGTTGCGAGGAGCTACTGGAACCAGCCTCAGGCCACCGCCCAGACCTTCGTGGACGGCTGGGTGCGGACCGGCGACTTGGCGCGGCTCGACGACGAAGGCTTCTGCTTCATCGTCGATCGGGCCAAGGACATGCTGATCCGTGGCGGAGAGAACATCTACTGCATCGAGGTCGAGAATATTCTCTACAACCATCCCGCGGTGATGGACGCCGCGGTCGTGGGCGTTCCCCACCGCGTGCTCGGTGAGGAACCCGGCGCGGTGGTGTCGCTGAAGCCGGGCGCCTCAGCGACCGAGGACGAGCTGCGCGCCCATGTCGCCCAGCGCCTGGCGGCCTTCAAGGTGCCGATAAGGGTCAAGTTCTGGCACGAAACCCTGCCGCGCAACGCCAATGGCAAGATCCTCAAGAACGAACTGAAGGCGGTGTTCGAGGACGACCGGATCCAGGACTGAGGCTCGCCTGCCGGGCCGTGGCGGCCCAGCACGCCGTTCTCAGGCGCGCTGGGGGTGGCGCATGGCGACGATCAATTGCTGATCCGACTTCGGCGCGAGCAATCCACGGATTTTTCGGCGCGACGCCGAGCGGCCATGGAACCGCAAAGCTCCGCAACCCCAATGGCTGGCGGTCCACGATGAAGTCGTGGCGCGGCGGTGGCGTTAGATCACGAAGACTGGCGCGAAGCCGCCGCCGGGCGTTCGAAAATTGGTCGTCTGGCCCTGATAGACGCGGGCGACGGCGAGGAGCGGCGTTCCTTCGTAGGTGTAGAGGCGGACGTCCAGCTTGTGAGGTCTGACCTCGCCATCGTGGTCGATCATGCGCTCGCTCGGCGCGGCGAACGCCTGGGCGATATAGGCGCCGTCGACGATGTTCGCCCAGACCCCCTTGGTGACCTTATCGCCGCGGTAGACCGCCTTCCCGCCATGACCGCCGGCCGGTTTGAAGAAGAGGCGCTTGCGCTCGGCCCATAGTCGATCGGCGTTCTCACGCGTCACGATGGTCGAGCGCGGGACGCCGGCCAAGGCACGCCGATGGCGTGGCGAGAGACCCCAGGCCTCGAGCCTCGCGGGCTCCGACAGCCGCGTCAGATTGCGCTTGTCGGCCAGTAGCGCGTGGTTGCGCGGATTGGGCGTGACGACCACGGCGTCGGCCAGATAGGCGCGGCGCAACTCGTCGTGCTCCGGGTTCGAGAGCGCGAAATCGACCAAGCGATTGTAGACTAGGTCGACGGGTTCACCTTGAAACAGAAGCTGCCCGTCCGAAAAGCGAAGCTCTCGGGGATCGGCGATGACGGCCCGCACGCCGTTGCGCTCGAAAAAGCGCTGGGCGAGCACGAACTCGGGGAAGAGATACTGCGCCTCCGGCTCATCGTCGACGATGGCCGCCAGGTGCGGTCGCCCCGTTCGTCCCTGCCTGGTCCACTCCGTCTCGAACATGCGCCAGGCGGCGGCGTCGAAATCCTCCGCTAGCGATCCGCCCATCGCCACGCCAACCTCGGCGCAGCAGACGTGTTGGGCCTTGCCAACGAAGGCGTTGAGGAAGGCGCCCCCGGCGTTGGTGTTCACCTCGATGAGTTTTGGACCCTGGGCGCCAAGGTGGAAGTCATAGCCCATGAACGCCCCGACCGGGCCGAAGTCGCGAAGCGCGATCTCCGGCGCGCCGGCCAGCGCCGCGGCCTGATAGCCTGGCAACCGAGCCGCCGCCTCGATAGCCTCGACGATCTCGGCCATGGCGGTGATCTCACCGCGGGATAGGAACACCGGGGCGTTGGAAAAGAGATGCGGTCGCGAGGCGATGTAGGTCGCCACGAACGCGGGATCGTTCGTCTCCCGTCGCAGGGCGTCATGAAGCGACGCACGGTCGAGCGTGATGCAGAAGCACTCCCGATTGAGCTGTTCGACAGCCGCCCGGTCGCCCATCTCGACAAGCGCCGTCACGCCGCGCCGTCGCTCATCGTGGGCGCTAGTTTCGTATTCCGCGCTTCAGCCGGTTCCAAAGCACGGCCGACCGCCATGCCCCGGACGACCGCCGGGCGGCTGGCGATGTCGCTGAGCCAGCGCCGAACATTGTGCCCCTCGCCGGCGATCTGCGGCCGGGCCTGACAGATCGAGCTCAGCGCGACACTGAGCCAGGGGAACGACGCCATGTCGGCGATGGAGTAGTCACCGGCCAGGAACTCCGACGTTTCCAGGTGCTGGTCCATCAGCCGCACCAGGCGCGCCGCCTCGGCGCCAAAGCGCTCGGTCGGATAGGCGAGCCGCTCCCCGGCGACGGTCGCGAAGTGGTTGGCCTGGCCGAACATCGGCCCAACATTGCCGACCTGCCAGAACAGCCAGCTCAGACAGGCCGAGCGTGGGATCGGACTGACGGGAAGGAAGCGGCCCGTCTTCTCCGCCAAGTAGATCAGGATGGAGCCCGACTCGAACACTGGAACGGGTTGGCCGCGACTGTCGTGGTCGACGATCGCGGGGATCTTGGCGTTCGGATTGATGCGGATGAAGTCCGGCTGGAACTGCTCACCACGGCCGATATCGACCATGTTGACCCGGTAGGGCAGCCCGCATTCCTCCAGCATGATCGAGATCTTGCGGCCGTTCGGCGTCTTGGCTGTGTAGAGGTCGATCATTGCGCTAGGGCCCTCCCTGGCCCAGGTCGGCGTTGAGGTGGAACGCCGCTAAGCTTCCTTGCCCGGACAGCAAATCGGGACGAGGACACGCATCAGGTCGAGGATCGCCTCGACCCGTTCGACGATAGTCGGCCCGTCGAGTTCGAAATATTGATGGCGGCCAGCCTTCTCCGAAACCACCAAGCCGGCTCGCTCCATCAATTGCAGGTGCCGGGCGATCACCGACCGGTCCTGCGAGAAGTCCTTTGCGAGGGTCTGGATGTCGGCCTTGCCGTTCAACACCAGTGCGCGGACGAGCTGGACCCGCACCGGTTCGCAGAGCGCTTTGAAGAACTCGGTGTCGAGGACTTCGGTGCAGGCGTTGGCGGCCTGATCCCTGGTCAGTGGCTTGGTCATGAGAATTGATATGGGCGTCCATATGCACATGTCAAGCGCGCACCAGACCTGGCCCTCCGAACACAGCGACAGCGACCTCAGCTCCTGGACCTTCGGGTGGTCAGGCGATACGGCGTCCGGCAGCGGCAGGTCTCGGGGATCGAAGATGCGGGCAGCGACTTGGCAGCGACCCGTTCACGACCGCACGCTGCATCGCAGCGCGACCTATAAAGGACCAGCGCAGGTGCTGCCCGCTCGCTATCGTTGCGACGGGCAGCTCGTGACGGGCGCGGAGGTCCGGCAAGCATCGACGCCGGGCGGTTCCTGGCCGGCGCCGTTGGTGGAGAAGTCATGGGCCGGACACTTTCTGCTGGGCGTCGTGCCTCGGCGTTCACGATCGCCTCGGTGAGAGCGGCATACCTGGAGGCCGTCAGCGTGTTCTTCTTGTCCGGTCGGCTGATCTTGAACTGCGCAACACCTTCTGCCGCGCTGTAGACGATTTCTCCGACCACTGAGCCCTCTCTTTGCGGTCAGAATTTCTGCTTTCACCCTTAGAGCATTTGAATCACGGACTTGTAGGATAGCCCGCCCTTCAACGCCTCGGGTGCATCGTCGATCTTGAAGACGGAAGCGCCGATATCTTTCGGTCGAAACCGACCCTGACGGATGAGATCGAAAATCGCGGGAAGATCATCTCTGACATTCGCGCGGCCGGTGGTGAAGCGCACGCCGCGCTTGTACATCTCGAGCAACGGCAGCTCGGCGCCGCGAAAGTGAATGCCGGCCGCCTGGCAGATCCCTCCGCCTGTGGTCGAGCGGATCGCAGACTGTAGACCGCCCGGCGTCGAGTTGGCGGAAACGGTCAGGGCGAATTCCCCGAAGCTTCGGCCATCGGGCGTAGTGGCAACGGTTTTCGCTCCAAGCTGTTCGGCAATCTTCAACCGTGCGGCATTCGTGTCGATATAGGTGCAAGGCACAGCAAGGGCGCTGGCGAACGCCACCGCATAGAGTCCGACACTCGCCGACCCAATCACCAGCGCCTCGTCGCCCGGAAGCGCGTGGGGAGCAATGCAACGGTATCCGTCGGCTATGTTGTCGGACAACGCCGCCGCCGCGACGAGGTCAATGCCTTCCGGCAATTTCATCGCCATGGCGTCGGCAAACGGAACCTTGACCAAGTCCGCGATCGCTCCGCCCCAGATGGCCCCGCCACCAAACGGCTCAAGTCCGTAGGTGGATAGCGGCTCGACGCTGGTGCAATCCAGGCTGCGGGCCGAATGGCAATGCGAGCACGTTCCGCAGGAAATCTGGAACGGCACCGTCACCCTATCGCCTGGCTTCAGCGTGCGGACGGCGTCGCCCACCTCCACGACCTCGGCAGTAAATTCATGCCCCACCGCATAGGGACGCTCCATTGGAAGCAGATTTGCGATGTATGGGACATCTAGATCGCAAAGCGCGACCGTGAGAGGTCGAACAATCGCCTCGACGCCACCTTCGATGCGCGGCGCCGCAATAGCGCGAAAGTGAGGCGGGCCACCGCCACCCGCGAAGAGCGCCCTCATAGTCCTTGCTGGCGGCTTGTTGCGAGCCTGCCTTGGCCCTGTGGATTTGACCAGCGGCGCAGCAGCCCCGCCTGCAGCGATGGCGAGGACAGGTGCTGCGGCGAGCACGGCGCGCCGCGTCGAGCGGCCGTCGGACGTGTCGGAAGTAGTTTGATGGCCAGCCAAGCCCGCAGCTCCTGTTTTGCGGATCACCTTGGTGCCTACGATCAAAGTCTTTTCGGAAATTCTGTTTGTAACCTACAATCAAAATTTGCGAGACGGCGAGGCTGGAATGAGTGGACGCGCCCAGGCGGCTCCTGACAATTCCGGCCTTTCGTGGAGCCAATTGAGAGCTTTCGAGGCCTGCGCGCGTTTGCGCAGTTTCGCCAGCGCTTCCGCCGCGTTGGGACTCACGTCCTCAGCCGTGCGCTACCAGCTTTCTCTGCTCGAGGGCCGGATGGGCGTGCGGCTATTTGAGCGTAGTGGCGGACGGCTTGAGCCGACAAAGTCCGGCTCCGCCTTCGCGGAACGGATTGCGCGGCCCATGCGCGAACTCGAAGCTGCCTGCGCGCAGGCTATAGAAATCGCCGAAGAAGAGCCGCTGACCCTAACGGCGCCACCCCTCTTCGCGCGGCATTTTCTTTTTGATCCAGAGTTTCTGAAGTGGTGCGAAGACCGACGGATTCGTCTCGATGTCTCAGATACAAAACGCGATCTTTTCGCCCGCCGTCCGATCGCTGCTATTCGGATGGGGGTCGCGCGCGAGGCGGGACTGGCCACAGTCGATATTCTGAGCGTCAGTCTCGTCATCGCAGCCGCACCTGCTATTGCCGCCAGCGCCAGCCCCCACGATCCGAGTTGGTGGGCGCGTCAGACGTTGATCAAGATGGAAATAAGCGACGCGGCTTGGCCGCTGGCATTGTCCGCGCTGTCCCTACCCACAATCACGCCTCGGCAAACGCACCGGTTTTCCGCCTATGCTGCGGGTCTTGAGGCGGCCACGCTTGGACGAGGGATCATTCTTGCTCCCTTGCCCTTCGCGAAGTCCGAATTGGCTGCAGGCCGGCTCGAGCGAATTTCCGATGTAGAGATACCCAGCAAGCTAGTGTTCTCATTGGTTATGGAAGAAGAGCTTGCGCAGTTTTCCCGCGGGCGCGCTCTCCGGCGAAAGTTGACATCGGTCATCGCCTCCGACGCTCGTCAGCCCGGCCGTTCCACACCAGTTGCGTCCTGAACCGTGCATTGAGAAGCCTGACGGCGCCCACACCATCCCTCAGTCGCCCCATCCTCTTGCGTGGGGAAGGCCCTCCACATGCAGGGGCCGGCCGATGATCTCCGGATTACAAAGGAGCGGCTGCGAAATTTTCTAGCCCACCCCAGGCCCGGATCGAAACGGCTGGGGCTTGGGCAGAGTGGTTGCAGTATGGTTGCAACGCGAAAGCCGCGTCGCCGCCGCCCCCGGCCCGACCACCATATCTCATTGCTTTTTCAGTGGAAAATGGCGCACCCGACACGATTCGAACGTGTGACCTTTGCCTTCGGAGGGCAACGCTCTATCCAGCTGAGCTACGGGTGCATATGCGCGGGAACGCTCCTCTAGCGGAAAGCGGCCCCGAACGAAAGAGCCGTCAGGCCGCCACCTTGGACGTCAGCGAGACGAAGACGTCCTCCAGGTCCGGGTCCTCCGTGGAGATGTCCTTGATGTGCAGGCCGGTGGCGCGAACGGCGGCCAGCACCTGCTCGACGCTGGACTGGCCGGTGCGGTAGGTCACCGAGAAGGCGCCGCCCGGGCGGGCCTTGGTCTCGAAGCCCGCCACCTCGGGCGCCACCATCAGCGGCTCCTCGGGGGTGACCACGACATTGCGGGTGTCCAGGCGCTTGAGCAGGGTCGCCGTGGGTTCGCAGGCGACCACCTCGCCGCGGTTGACGATGGCGATCTGGTCGCAGAGCTCCTGAGCCTCTTCCAGATAGTGGGTGGTGAGCACGATGGTCACGCCCTTGCGGTTCAGCTCCACCACATAGGCCCAGAGCTGGCGGCGCAGCTCCACGTCCACCCCGGCGGTGGGCTCGTCCAGGATCAGCACCGGGGGATTGTGCACCATGGCCTTGGCCACCATCAGCCGGCGCTTC
>NZ_JAUYOJ010000221.1 GCF_030697925.1 Phenylobacterium sp.
GGCAAGGCGCTGTGCGCCGCTCCAGGCGCTGCGCACGCGCCGCCAATCCCGGTTCGGAGCCAGATAGCGATACTCGGCGGCGCCGGCCTCACCCGTGTTCAGGCTGCGCTGGAAGGGTTCGTCGACCGCGGCGCGATCGTCACGGTGAACCCCGGCCTGCAGGTCGGCCGCGGCTATCCGTCGGTCCCGCGGCGCTTCCGAAAAGCGCCGCGAGAAGTTCGGATCGACCTCATATTCGCGGGCCTCCGGATTGTATCGCCAGAGGTACACGCCGGCGGTTCTGCGCAACAGCTCACCGGCACGCTCCAGTTCTTCGGCCTCCTGCTCACGCCGCCGCTCGTCGCCGACGTCTCGGAAGCTGCATTGGACAATCTTGGCGCCGTCCATCTCGTAGACATGGCTGACGACCTCCACGGGGATGGAGCATCCGTCCGAGGTCTCAAGGACCCAATCGTCATGTTGGATGCGTCCTTGGGATTCCAGGTCGCGAACTATTGTCCGGCAAGCTGGAATATTCTTGAACGGCTCCAGTTCCCACAGCTTGCGACCCAGCACCTGTGGAGAGGTAAGGCCCAGCATCGTGGTTAGAGCAGAGTTGGCGTCCGTGACCTGGCCGGTTTGTAGATCGAGCAGCAGGATAGGGTTCTTGGCCGTCTCGAACAGGCCTCGATAGCGCAGTTCCGCATCGGACTTTTCCTGGTTCGCGCGCTCGGCGGCGACCTTGGCCAGGTAGAGTTCCCGGCTCTTGTCCTCAAGCAGCGCTTCCGCGCGGCGGCGCGCCGCCCGCTCGCGTTCGGCGCGGCGTTCCAACAACGCGACTTCGGAGCCGGATGTCGCGCGTGGCACGGTCAGGCCGCCTTGCCCGTGCTGGCGACGGCGCCGTGTTTCGTCAGCAGGAAAGCGACCTCGGTCATCGCTCCGCCCGAAAGATCGCTGCGGGTGATCGAGACGTCCTCGCCATAGCTGCGGCAACAACCGGCGATCAACCCTTCCGCCAGGTCGGCCAAACCGCGCGGGGAGCGGTAGACCAGGAGCAGGGTGCGATCTTCGACGCGACCACAGATGAATTCCGGCAGCTCGGCGTCGGGATAGAGCTTCCTCACCTCGACGTGGACAACGTCGTCGATGGTCGCGATGAACTCGAACGCGTCGCGCGGCGCCTCGAAGAAGGGGGGGAACAAGCTTCGCAGACGGTCAAAGAGATGATCGCCGTAGGCGTACAACAATTCAGCCACCGACAAGCCGGTCGAGGCGGAAAGTCGGCCCAGCAGCACGACGATCTCGTCATGGGCGTA
>NZ_JAUYOJ010000105.1 GCF_030697925.1 Phenylobacterium sp.
GGAAAACGCTCTTGGCCAGGTCCAGGCCGATCGTTGTAATCTCCATCTGGGTGGCTCCCTTCGCTCGTGGTGGTTTCGACAACTTCCACAAGCCTGGCGCTCAGATGCCGTGAGCGGGAGCCATCCACCCCATCTGCTCTCCAGCACCCAGCCTTTGGCTGAGCCGGACGCCCAGGACCCGCGCGGCGCCGCTAAAGCTGCCGGTCGCGGCAACCCTGTGGGTCGTTTCCAGTTCGATGGCGAGGAGCCGGGTCGAACCGCTCACAGACCGCTTCATGTGGAGAGCCGGGCAGCGGCGAGGGCGGCCCAGTTAGGCGTTTTGAGCTTCGGCATGTCCGATCATCCGCCGCCACGCACGCCCGGATAGCCGGAGTACGGTGGCGCGCGGCAACAGACGGGCGAGCAGCGGCGTCACTTTGTTGCCTCTACCGGGCGCCAGGTGCGATCTGTTGCGGCTCAAGGCTTCGAGAGCGGCGTCGGCGACCTCGTCCGGCGCCTGACCGGCGCCAACCAGGGGAGAACCAGCATCGCTCGCCACTGCCGCGAAGTTGGATTTCGTGCCGCCAGGACACAGGGCGAGGATCCGGACGCCACGCTCTGCGTACTCGCCGTGCAGCGCCTCGGTGAAGTAGAGGACGAACGACTTGGACGCCGAATAGACGCTCGCCCATGGCACGGGAATGAAGGCCGCCGTGGACGCGACGTTGATGACCCCGCAGCCATCCCTGCCCAGCATGTCTGGCAGGTAGAGGTGGCAAAGCTCGACCGGCGCCTGGACGTTTAGGGCCAGCATATCGGCATATGTTACGCGCTCGAACTCGAGGAACCCGCCCCACTTGCCGAAGCCGGCGTTGTTGATCAGAAGATCGACGCCTATGCCGGCTTCCGTGGTCCTGGCGTGAAGGCGTTCGGCTGCGCCGGCCTTTGCAAGATCCATCGCGACGACATCGATACGAACACGATGCTTGGCGCGCAATTCGACGGCGAGTGCCGATAGTGCGGCTTCCGAACGCGCCACCAGGACGAGGTTCGCGCCACGGCTGGCGAGCGCCCGGGCGAACGCCTCGCCGATCCCCGACGACGCTCCGGTCACGAGGGCGGTCTTGCCTGCGAAACCAAAGGACATGCTGCGCTCCGACCCGGTCAAATCTGGCGGTCCCGGCCCGCCCAGTAGGGCGCGCGCAGGTCTTTCTTCATGAGCTTGCCGGCGGCATTGCGCGGCAGGTCCGACCGGAATTCCACGGTTCGCGGCGCCTTGAAGTGAGCGATCCGCTCCCGGCACCAGGCGATCAAGGCGTCCTGGGTCAGGTCCGGGTCCGAACAGATCACCAGCGCCTTGACCTGCTCGCCCCATTCGTCGTCCGGAACGCCGAGGACGCAGCAGTCGGTCACTCTGGGGTGTTCAGAGAGGCAGGCCTCGACCTCGGCCGGGTAGATGTTCACGCCGCCCGAGACGATGAGGTCGATCTTGCGGTCGACGAGGAACAGGTAGCCGTCGGCGTCGACGTACCCCATGTCTCCGACCGTCACCAGGCCGTCGGGTCGACGCGAAGCCGCCGTCTTTTGCGGATCGCCGTGGTACTCTGGCGCGGAGGACCCGCCGCCCAGATAGACCGTTCCGATCTCGCCGGCCGCCACCGGCGCCCCCTCGTCGTCGAGGATCGCCAGGGCGACGCCGGGGGCCGGGCGTCCCACGGTCCCGGGCCTGGCCAGCCATTCCTGCGAGGTCACATGCAGCGATGCCGGCGCATCGGTGGCGCCATAGTATTCGTGCACGATCGGGCCGACCCATTCGATGAAGGCTTGCTTGACGGCGGGCGGGCAGGGCGCAGCGCCGTGGACGACGGACCTCAGCGCACTCAGGTCGGAACGCGCACGCGCCTCGGCCGGCAGACGCATCAGCCGCACCATCATGATCGGCACGATGTGGCTGGTCGCGATGGCCCGCTCGCTGACCAGCTGCAGGAAGCTGGCCTCGTCGAAGTGCCGCATGAGGTGGAGACTCTCGCCTGCTGCCAGCGCCGAAGCGGCGAAGGACAAGGGCGCGGCGTGGTAGAGTGGCCCGGTGACCAGGTGCGCGCCCTCCGGCGGGAAATCGAAGGCCTGGGCCTGGCCGGCGAGGGCGGCGATGAAGGCCTCGGCGGATGGCGCTGCAGGATGGAGCACACCCTTTGGCCTGCCGGAGGTGCCCGACGAATAGAGCATCAGCCGGCCGGCCGGTCCTGCCGGCAGATCGCCAGCCCCGGTCGAGCGCAGCGCCTCGAAGTCGCGCCCCAACACCACCAGCGGCAGATCCGGCGCGGCCGCCCGGGCGAGGGTCTCGTAGACCTCGTCGACGAACAGCAGGTCGATTTCGGCGTCCTGCAGGATGTAGGCGGCCTCAGAGACCGCCAGCCGCCAGTTGACCGGTACGATGGTCGCCCCCGCGCGGATCGCGGCCCAAAGGACCTCCCAGTATTCGATACGGTTCGCGGAGAGCAGCCCCACCTTCAGCGGCCGTTCCGATCGCGCCAGGAGGGCCGAGGCGACGCCGGCGATGTGCGCCTCCAGGTCCCCCCAGGTGATCGTCGCGCCCCCGTCCTCGGAGATCGCGAGGTCGTCGCGGTGGGTGGCGGCTCGGCTGAAGAGGGGAGGCGGCATCATGCGCCCTCGTTTTCAAGGACCATCCGGAAGCGCACGTCCTGCGCCCGGACCAGGGTGAGCGCCTTGTTCACCGCGCTCATCGGCAAGGTCTCGCCCACCGCGGCGATGTCGTGCTGCGCGGCGAAGGCGAGCATCTGGTTGGCGTCGTGACGTCCGCCCGACGCGACGCCCACGACGGCGCGCTGGCCCAGCACCAGCCGCCCGAGCACGCTGATCTGGCCCGGGCTGTTGCCGACCAGGCAGAGTTTTCCGTTCGGCCGTAGCGCCGAGATGAAGGGGTTGAAGTCGACCTTGCCGTGCACGGTGGAGATGATCACGTCGAGCGAACTCCTAAGCGCGGCCAGCGCTTCGGGGTCGGAGCTGTCCACCACCGACCGGGCGCCAAGCCGCTGCACCAGGGCCATGTCCTCAAGGCTCGGCGCCAGGGTGAAAGCCGTGACCTCGTGCCCCATCTTGGCGGCGAACTGCAGGCCCACGTGACCCAGTCCGCCAACCCCCAGCATGCCTACCCGCATGCCCGCCGAGGTGTGCTTGCGCAGGGCGTTGTACATGGTCAGGCCGGCGCACATGAGCGGCGCGGTCATGGCGGACGCCAGCGCGTCGGGAAGGGCGAAGGCGAAGGCCGCATCAAGCTGCACCGTGTCGGCGAAGCCGCCGGGCGCGCCGCCGCCCGCCGTGGCCGAGCCGTCAACGCACAGCTGCTCGTGCCCGGTTTCGCAGCAGGCGCACTGCAGGCAGGCCGAGCGCTGCGGCCCGACCCCCACGCGCTGGCCGACCTGCAGGTGCTTCACCGCCGAGCCCCGCTCGGCGACGTGGCCGACGATCTCGTGGCCGGGGACGATCGGGAAGGGGGTGCGCTTGAAGGCGTTGTCGATCAGGTCGATGTCGCTGTAGCAGATGCCGCAATGGCTGACCGCAATGCGCACCTCGTGCGGCTCCAGGCGCGGGAGGTCGTAGGCCAAGGGTGTGAGGGCCGCGCCCGCCGAGGTCGCCGCATAGCCGTGGGCCCTCATGCCGCCACCCCGCTGGCGAAGGCGGAATGCGAAGGCGTCGACGGCTCCAGGCCGACCCGCAGCGCGTTGAGCGTCATCGCCGCCAGTCGATAACCGCCGCAGACGAACACGATGTCCATCAGCTGGCGCATGTCGTAGTGGCCGGCGAGTTCGGCCCACAGCGGGTCGCCGATGTTATCCTCGGCGAGCAGCGCCTCCACGGCGCGCAGCAGGGCGCGTTGCCTGACCGACCAGCCCGCCGCCTCGGCGCCCTGGACACAGCGGTCGATATCTTCGGCGGCCAGACCGCGCCGCTGGGCGATGACCGCATGATGGCTGAATTCGTACTCGGCCCGGCAGAGCCAGGTCGTGCGCAGGATGATGAGTTCGACCTCCGTCGGCTCGAGGTGGGTCTCGGCGAAGATATAGCCGACGAAGGGGGTCCAGCTGCGCATCAGCTGCGGATGGCGCGCCAGGGTGAGCAGGATGTTCGCCGTGGGGCTCGATGCGACCCGCGGCGCAAGTTCAGCGCGCGTCACCTCATCGAGCTCCTCCAGTCGCAGCACCGGGAGGCGCGGACCGCCACGGGCCATGCTCTGCCCCTCTTTCGTTCCGTGCGGCGTCACGCGGCCATCTCCACAGCCAGGAAATCGTATCGAGTTCTTGGTGCGCTCATCTTCGTCTCCTCCACCCGTCCTGGCGAGCCGACCCCGTGTCGACTTTCGCCAACCGTTTCGGCCGCCTCGGGCCACTAAGAAAACATTACGGTTGGCAAATCAACCGAAATGTTCCAAACGTTCCTCGCGGCGTCGCCGCAGAAAGCAAGCGCACCGCGCCGCCGCTCCGGTGGGAACAAGACGGATGCCGCTAGGGAGGACATGAAGGTGGGGAACAGTCAGTGTCGGGAGTTTGGGTACGGAGCGCGCCGTCGGCGTGCGTTGTTGACGGGATGCGCCGCGGCTCTCCCCGTCGCGATGCTCCTTGCCGGGGCAGCTCAGGCGGAGCCGGCCGACACCGAAGTCGGCGAGGTCATCGTCACGGCCCTGAAGCGGTCCGAGTTGCTGAGTAACGTGGGGGCGTCGGTCACGGCGATCTCCAGCGAACAGCTGCGGTCGACGCGGGTGGAGGGCGTCGGCGAACTGGCCGGTTACACCCCCAATGTCGATATCAAGTCGAATAGCCCCGGCGCCAACGTGGTGGTGACGATCCGCGGTGTCGGCATCGACGACTTCAGCACCACGGTGAGTCCGGCCGCCGGCGTCTATGTTGACGAGGTCCCGCTGAGCTCGCTGGCGCTGATGGGGCTGAGCCTGTTCGATCTCGAACGGGTGGAAGTGCTTCGCGGGCCGCAGGGCACGCTCTACGGCCGCAACTCCATCGCCGGGGCCATCAACATCCTGTCGGCCCGGCCGGGGAGCGAGTTCGGCGGCTATGTGGAGACGGGTTACGCAAACTATGACCGCTTCGAGCTCACGGGCGCCGTGGACCTGCCGGTCAGCGACGACCTCGCCTTCCGCGTCAGCGGCAAGACCGTGCAGCAGGCAGAGGGCTACTGGCGCAGCAACCTGCTCGCCGACGGAACCCCGGGATCACGGCGGATCGGCGAGCAGCACGCCACGGCGCTGCGCGTCCAGGCGGCCTACAGCCCGACCTCCTACCTCCGGTTCAACCTCAAGCTGGAAGGCGAGCGGTCGCGCTCGGAAACCGGGCCCCTGAGCTTCTTCGGCTCGTTCAAGATGGGCTCGCCGTTCGTGCTCTGTGACCCGGTGCGCGCCGATCGGGTCGACAACACCCAGTGCACCGACGCCTTCGGCTACCGGAACCTGAACGCGAAGCCCGAATATCATGGCGACTGGATCGGCAATTTTCCGCTGCGTCTGCGGCAGGTCGGGGGCGCCCTGCACACGACAGTGGACTTCTCGGGCGCGCAGCTCGACCTGATC
>NZ_JAUYOJ010000230.1 GCF_030697925.1 Phenylobacterium sp.
GCCGGATCCGAAGGTCTTCCGAATAAGCCCGCGCCACCCAAACCTCCTGTCCAAGCCAACAGGAGACTCCACCGCTTCGGCCCGCTCGGGAATCCACACCCCAATCACATTCGATTCAACAGGCGCGGGAAACGCTCTAGACCCGCCCCCCAGGCGTCGCGTCGCAAACGATAGCCAAGCTGGATGTCATCGGTTTGCGGCAGGGGCGACAACAAAACCCAGCCGAGCAGCTCACTAGGCGCGGCCTTCGCGAACAGGCTCCAGTAGCCGAGGTCCGGACCGAAATCGGCGTCGATCTGGCGACCGAGATGCTCGCGCTGGCGCTCCGGCGGCCAGACGTCGCCCAGGTAACGCATGACCTCGGGGTCGCTGTTGATGGCGACGCAGGCATCCAGGTCGGCGCGAATGCGCGAGCGTAGGACAAGCCGCGCTGTCTCGAAGCTCGGCTCGTGCAATGCTAGCCCCAGCCCTCCACCGATCCCATCCGCCGCGCGGCGGGCTTCACGTGGGCGAGGGTGTCGACCAGACCACCCGACGGCTGTTCCGGCGTGTCGGCGGGCGCGCCGTAGAACCAGCCCTGGGCGAAGTCGACGCCGGCCCGGCGCACGGCCTCCTCGGCGTTGGCGTTCTCCACCATCTCGGCCAGGGTCTTGACCCCCAGCTCCGCGCACATGGTCACCAGGTGGCGGATGAAGGTGCTCTCGCGGCCGCCGTGCTGCAGCTCGCGGATGTAGCGGCCGTCGATCTTGACGATGTCGAGGGTCAGTTGCTGCAGATAGGCGAGCGAGGCGGCCCCGGCGCCGAAGTCGTCGAGGCAGATCATGCAGCCTTCGGAGCGCAGGGCCTTCAGGTGGCGGTCGGCGACGGCCAGGTCGTCGATGGCCGCGCTCTCGGTGATCTCGAACAACAGCCGGCCGCAGGCCTCGGGGGTCTTGACCAGCATCGCCTTGACCGCCTGGACGAAGGCCGGGCTGGTGATGGTGCGGCCGGAGATGTTGGCCGCCAGCTTCAGCTTCGGATCGGAGGCGAGCTTGGCGATGGTCTGTTCGACCACGGCGATGTCCAGGGCCTCGATCAGGTCGAGCTCCTCGGCCATGCGGATCATCGGGAAGGGGCTAGCGTTGTCGCCGAAGCGCACCAGGACCTCGTAATGGTGCAGGGCGGCGTTGGCCTTGAGGTTCACCACCGGCTGGTAGACCAGCCGGAAGCGCTTCTCGCTGACCGCCTCGCCGAGCGCGCCGACCTCCACCAGGGTGCGCTGCACCGAGCGGCTGACCGCCTCGTTCAGGGTCGTGGACGGCTTGCCGTCCATGCCGTCCTTGATGAAGTTGTCCAGCGAGAAGCGAAGGGCGCGCAGGATCTGGCCGGGAGAGGCGTCGCCCATCAGGCTCATGGCCCGCGCATCCGGGTTGACGCCATGCTTGGGGTCGATCGCCACCAGCTGGATCAGCCGTTGGACCAGGGCGTCCACGCTGTCGCCCTTGGGGCGCACCAGGGCGAAGCGATCCGATCCCAGCATGGCGGCCGCGCCGCCGCCGTGCGACTGGGCGCGCAGGGCGCCGGCCAGACGGTCGTCGAGGTCCTTGGACGCCTCGGGGCCCAGCAGCTTGCGCAGCGTGCCCAGGCCGCCCAGCTCGATCAGGGCCATCTCCAGCTCCTGGCCGGTCGACTTGGCGGTCTCGATGAGCGCTGCGGTGGCGGTCTCGAAGGAGCTCTTGTCGTGCAGGCCGTGCATCACCTTGGCCGCGGCGCGGCTGAAGGCGCAGGAGATCGCCCCCTCATTGCCCGGCATGCGGAAGGCGGTGAACGAGGCGGCGCGCTCGCTGGCGCCGGCCGAACCCGCCAGGGTCACCACCACCGGCCCGCCACGCCCGCCTTCGTTCAGGCCCTTCAGCAGGGCCTCGACCATCGGGCGGTCGCGGGGATCGATGAAGTCGCGCCAGGCGCGGCCGACCAGGGCGGTCTCGGCCGAGCCGGACAGCGCCTCGCTGGCGCCGATCGCGAACCCGATCCTGCTGTCGGCGGTGATCTCGAGGAGAAGGTCCGCGCTGGCGAACGCGAAGCCAAGCAGACGTTGCGGACTGAGCTGCAAGGCGGCTCTCCCTTGGATGCGACCAACATCTTGTAACGGCTGGGCTTAATTTGGCGTTGAGACGCCCGGACAGCTCCCCGTCGCCAGCCGCGACCTAATGGCGCTATATCCGTCCCATGCGCGAGCGCCTGACATCCCGAGTGCTGCTGTTCGATCCCGCCGGGGCCATCCTGCTGCTGCGCGGCCGGATGCCGGGCCGCCCGGCCAGCAGCTCGGCCTGGCACACGGTCGGCGGCGGCGTCGATGCCGGCGAGACCCTGATCGAGGCGGCGCGCCGCGAGGTCGCCGAGGAAACCGGCTTCACCGAGGTCGATCTCGGCCCGGTGGTCTGGACCCGGTCCGGGGCGGGGAACCTGGTCACCGGCGAGCAGGTGCTGTTCAGGGAGCACTATTTCGTCGGCCGCTGCCCCGGCGGCGAGCCCTCCCGCGCGGGCTGGGCCGATTACGAAACCGAACTGATCGACGACATCCGCTGGTGGACCCCGGCCGATCTCGCGGGCTTGACCGAACGCATCTATCCCGAGCGCTTCCTCGAACTGATCCCCGACATCGCCGCGGGCGCCTATCCCGACCCGCCGCTGGAGATCACCGTGACGCGGGTGAAGACCTAGGCGAGACAGTCACAAGGTCGCGGTAATTCGCGTCCCGTCTCCCCCTTGCGGGAGAAGGTGGCCTTGCGGAGCAAGGTCGGATGAGGGGTCTCTCGGAACTCTCAGGTCACGCCGGCGAAGCCAAATTGAACCACGAACCACACGAACCACACGAACGGAGCCGAACTCGATAGGCCGTAAAGCCGACCGTTCGTGCCGTTCGTGTGGTTCGTGGTTCAGTCCTTTGACGTTCGCGGCTACGCCGCCGCCAACCGGATAGGACATTCGACCCCTCATCCGTAGTGTTGAACACGAAACCCAGGCACACCCCATGATCGCATCGCTGTTCGCCGCCGCCCTGGCCATCGCCGCCAATTGCGACCTGGAGGCGCCCTCCGGGGAACCCGGCTGCGCCCGCCCCCGGGTCGACGCGCTCAGGATCAACCAGATCCAGGCGATCGGCACGCACAACTCCTACAAGCAGGCGATCTCGCCGGCCCAGATTGAGCTGCTGCGCGGCTCCAATCCCAAGGAGGCGGCCGGCCTCGACTACGCCCATCCGCCCCTGACCGACCAGCTCGCCGCCGGCGCCCGTCAACTGGAGCTGGACATCCTCTACGACCCCCAGGGCGGTCGTTACGCCGATCCCCTGGTCAAGAAATTCGCCGACGATCTGCCCTACGACCTCGCGCCGCTAAAGGGTCCGGGCTTCAAGGTCATGCATGTCCAGGACCTGGACTACCGCTCCAACTGCCCGCTGTTCACCGGCTGCCTGGCGGAGATTCGCGCCTGGTCCAAGGCCCACCCCGACCATGTGCCGCTGCTGATCCTGCTGAACCTCAAGGAGGGCAAGCTGGACATCCCTGGCGCCGTGCTCGCCCAGCCCTTCGACGCCGCGGCCATGGACGCCGTCGACGGCGAGATCCGTTCGGTCTTCCAGCCCGGCGAGCTGATCACCCCCGACCAGGTCCAGGGCCGCCGCGCCACCCTGCGCGAGGCCGCCTTCGCCCACGCCTGGCCGAAGCTCAAGTCCGCGCGCGGCAAGGTGATGTTCGCCCTCGACGCGCCCATCGAGCAGGTCGTCATCTATCGCGGCGCCCGCAAGTCGCTGGAGGGCCGGGTGATGTTCGTCAACATCGACGAGACCTCGCCGGCCGCGGCCTACATCACCCTGAACGAGCCAAAGGAACAGGCCGACCGCATCGCCGCGGCGGTCAGGGCCGGCCTCATCGTCCGCACCCGAGCCGATGCCGACACCGCCGAGGCTCGAACCAATGACCGCAGCCGACAGGACGCCGCCTTCGCCGCAGGCGCCCAGTACGTCTCCACCGACTATATGAAGCCAGACCCGCGCTTCGGCCCCTACGAGGCCCACCTGCCGGGCGGCGGGGCGGCGCGGCTCAGTCCGGCGTCGAAATAAGCGCCAGGTCGGGCGCCGTCATCGTCGGATCGCGCACCGGCGTCTCCGCCGGCATGTCCACCGGCGGCACGTCCAGCGGCGCCGAGGAGATGTGGGCCTGCGGCGGGGGAGGGGCCTGCGCCATCTCCACCGGCGGCGGTTCGGCCTTCTTGCGCTTGAACAGCTTGCCGAGGAGGCCGCCGGCCTTCTGGCCGGCCATGCCGGCCGCGGCGCCGCCCAAGGGGCCGCCGGCTGCGGTTCCCGCCGCTGAGGCCGCCACGCCGCCCACGGTTCCGCCGATGGTCTCCATGATTCCGGGCTTTTCCTTCTCCGGTTTCGGTTCGTCCTGCGCCAGCGCTAGGGCGGGGGCGAGGATCAGGGTGGCCGCGGCCCCCATGCTGATCAGCTTTCGCATCATATCCTCCGTTCCCGTCGGGGTCCGGAACGTGTCAGCGCGGGGTCGGGTTCTGGTGACGCTTAAGCCGGTCGCCCGCCGAGGTAGCAGGGCGCGTCGTCGGTGATCGGCCACCAGCCGGCCTTCGACGCCACATAGGCGTGGAAGCCGATCTCCGTCGCCACCGGCTCGTCCAGGGTCCCGGCGCGCAGGCGCAGCACCTCGGGCTTGGCCAGGAGGCGGCTGAACACCGGGCTCCCACAGCGCCCGCAAAACACCCGCTCCTTGCCCGGCGAGGACTCATAGGCGCGCAGCTCGCCTTCGCCGCTCAGCAGGGTGAAGTCCGCCGTCGCCACCGGAATATTGGTCGCGAACGCCCCGCCCTGCGCCTTTCGGCAGTCGCCGCAGTGGCAGACCTGGACGGGCGCGAGGTCTCCCGCGACCTCGAAACGGACGGCGCGGCAGAGACAGGATCCGGTGTGCATGGCGGGGTCTTTCGCTGAACTCCCCCGTCATAGCGCCTGATGCGTCGCCGGCGCTATCGTCCGACGCCGGATCGTCACAGAACCCCGGCAGGATGGGCCTTCGCCATGCGGCGGGGGACTTGATCATGGCCCAGACGGGCGCCTTCCTCTGGGCCTATGCCTTCCGCGACGGCGCGGCCACCGCACTGACCGATCAGACCCTGGCCCCCGCGCCGGCCGGCCATGACTGGGTCTGGATCCATTTCCCGCTTAGCGACCAGCGCGCCCGGCTCCATCTCGAACAGCTCGAGGAACCGCCCGCCGCCGCGCTCGAACTGATCCTGCGCGCCGAGCAGCGGGTGCAGATCCAGTTCGCCGGGGACTGGGCCTATGGCGTCCTGCCGGACTTCGAGCGCGACCTGGACGGCGCCGCCATTGGAGTCGGCCGGCTGATGTTCGCCATGGGACCGCGGCGGCTGATCACCGCGCGCCGCCAGGCGCTGTGCGTGGTGGACGATGTGCGTCGCGACCTCGAGCGGGGCGGATGCCTGGCCTCGCCGGCCGAGGCGGTGATCCGGCTCGTCGAACGCTATGTGGACATCGCCGAGGCCCGCCTGCACGCCGCCGCCGAGGCCCTGGACCGCATCGAAGACCGCATGCTGGCCGATGCGGGCGAGTTGGACGGGGTCAAGCTCGGCCCCCTGCGCAGGGGCCTGTCGCGCGACCACCGGGAATATCTCGGCCTGCGCAGCGCCCTGCACCGGGCCATGACCCCGCGCGAGGCCCACAAGGTCGCGGTCCTCCCCGCCCAGCTCTCGCGCCTGGCGCAGGAGGCCGAGGACCTCGATCGGGAGACCGTCAGCCTGCAGGAGCGCGCCCGCCTGCTGCACGAGGAGCTCGACACCCGCATCACCAGCGCCACCAATCGCAGCATGCGCGCGCTCACCGTCATGTCCAGCCTGCTGATCCCGCCCACCCTGATCGTCGGGGCCTTCGGCATGAACCTGCCGGGCATCCCCTTCGCCGACGACCGCGCGGGCTTCGTCGTCGCCTCGACCCTCTGCCTGGCGGTCGTGGGCGGGGCTTGGTTCGTCCTGCGGCGGATGAGGATCATGCCGTAGAGGGGCCGGCGGTCAGCCTAGCGCAACGCTTAGCCCCCGCCGACCGTTAATCAGGTCCCTCCCAGGGAGGGAGGGCCGGATGTTCACCATCGCGCTGGTCGCCCGCAAGGGCGGCTCGGGCAAAACCACGCTCGCCGTCCACCTGGCCCTGGCCGCCTGGCTGCGCGGGTGGCACACCCTGTTGGCCGACGTCGATCCCCAACGCTCCGCCATCGAGGCCCTGCGCGCGCGCCACGGCCTCGGTCCCGATCGCGTCGCCATCGCCGGCCCCAAGCTCTACGACCTGCAGATGAGCGCCGTGCGCCGCGGGACCGACGTCATGATCATCGACACCGCCGCGGGCGTCACGGAGGAGCAGGCCAGCGCCATCGTACTCGCCGACCTCTGCCTCCTGGTGGTCCGCCCGGCCTTCCTGGACCTGGCCGCGGCCATCGAGTCGGTAGCCATTATCCGCCGCCTGAAGAAGCCTCTGCTGCTGGTGGTCAACCAGGCGCCTCCCGCCCGCGAGGGGGTCGAATCCCCCGCGGTCCGTCGGGCGTTGCGCGCCCTGGCGGTGCTCTCCCAGCCGATCGCGCCGACCCTCATCCGCTCGCGCATGGTCTATCAGAGCGCGCTGGAGACCGGCCGCTCCGCCGAGGAGGCCGGCGACCCCGCCGCCGCCCTGGAGATCGCCGAGCTCTGGGCCTACATCCGCCACTTCGCCCTGCCGCACCGCGCGGCGGGATGAGCGGTCTATGGGTTAGCCCAGGCCCACGGCCTGGACCGTGCCCTCCGCCGGCTCCAAGGCCTCCTGCATGGCCCGGATCAGCTCCGCGGCGTTGATCGGCTTGGCCACGAAGCCGTCCATGCCGGCGGCGAGATACTCGCCGACCTGGTCGCGCATCACATTCGCCGACAGGGCCAGGATCGGGGTCTTCCGGCGACCCAGGCTGCGCTCCAGCAGCCGGATCGCCTTGGTCGCCTCGATCCCGTTCATCAGCGGCATCTGGATGTCCATCAGGATCAGGTCCCACTCCGCCTCGCCGAACAGGACGACGGCCTCGCTCCCATCCCCGGCCAGCTGGATGTCGAGGCCCATGGGGCCGAGCAGGGCGGTGAGCAGCAGCTGATTGGTCTTGTTGTCCTCGACCGCCAGGACGCGAAGCGGCGCCATCTCGGCCTGCGTCTCCAGGCCCGCGTCGGCCGCCAGGGTGACATCGCCCATTCGCTGCATCGGCACGTGGAAGCTGAAGGTCGATCCGGCGCCCAGCTCGCTGCTTGCTGAGATCGCGCCGCCCATCAGCTCCACCAGCTGGCGGCAGATCGCCAGGCCCAGCCCCGTGCCGCCGAACTGGCGGGTGGTGGTGGCGTCGGCCTGGGTGAACTTGTCGAACAGGTCGCCGACCCGGTCGGCCGGAATCCCCAGGCCGGTGTCGCGCACGGCGAAGGCGAGGCCCTCGCGCGCCACCGACACCGAGAGCTCGACCTCGCCCTCGGAGGTGAACTTCACGGCGTTGGAGGCGAGGTTGGCCAGCACCTGCCGCAGCCGCACCGCGTCGCCGCGCCAGAACCCCGCGACGCCCTCGCCCAGGCTCAGCCGGAAGCCGACATCCTTCTGGGCGGCCAGGCCCGCGAAGGGACGCACCGCCGAATTGATCGCCGCCGCCATGTCGAAATCATGGATGTCGAGGTCCAGGCGGCCGGCCTCGATCTTGGCCAGGTCCAGCAGGTCGTTCAGCACCGCCAGCAGGATCTCGCCGGAGTCGCGGATCACATGCAGCTTGTCGCGCTGGTCGGCGGTGAGCGGGCTGCGCGACAGCACGTCGGCCATGCCCAGCACCCCGTTCAGCGGCGTGCGGATCTCATGGCTCATGTTCGCCAGGAACTGGGACTTGGCGAGATTGGCGTCCTCGGCCCGGTTGCGGGCCGAGATCAGCTCTTCCATGGCCTGGCGGTGGGCGGCCTCGTGGACGTCCATCCGCCCGGTGACCCGGCGCACCAGCAGGGCCAGGCCCCCCGCCGCCATGAACAGCAGCCAGAACCCCAGCGCCAGCGGCGGCGCGGCGGTCTTCAGGACCTGCACCCCCGGCTGCTTGGCGTCCCAGGCCAGGCTGCCGACCCTCTGGCCGTCGATGTCGGTCAGGGGAATGGCCTGTCCCTCCGCCGGCGCGCGCGGCGTCAGCCGGGGCCGGCCGATCCCCATCTCGCCCAGGGTCGCCAGCAGCTGGCGGTCCATCCGCTGGGCGGAGATCACGATCACGCCGCGTCCGGGCGCGCGGGGCGACAGGGCGTTCTCCGGCGTCACCGTCGAGACCGCCACCAGGTAATAGGCGCCCCGCGAGCGCACCACGCCGCTCGCCGTCTCGGCCAGGGCCGGGTCGGTGGCGCGCAGGCTGGGCGACGGCGGCTTGCGCGCGGCCTCCAGGGCCCGCACCCGGCGCAGCAGCGGGGCGGCGTCGCGTTGCAGGGCCGCCAGGTTCGCGGCGTCCGTCCGCTCGCCGGCGGTCCAGGCGTAGAAGGGCCGGTCGGCGCGGTCGAGGACCAGGGTCGCGTCGTGGCCGCGGTTGTTGGCGTAATAGGTGCCGATCTCCTCGTCGGCCCAGACCTGGTCGCCGCCGGGCTTCAGCTCCTCATAGGCCTGGTCCCAGACCGTGGCCGTGGTCACGTCGCTCACCAGCCCGGCCAGCGAGCGGTTCAGCGTATTGGAGATCAGCGCCCGGTCCTCGCTGGCCTGCAGCTCGTCGAGCGCGTGCGAGGCGAAGGCGAGCAGGCCCGCTGTCCCGGCGATCACCAGCAGGATCACCGCCACGCCGATCGTCACCAGCTGGCGGACCGCCCTCTGTCCCTCGGTGATGGTCGGCCCCAACGCAACGCCCCCGGTTTCCACCACGCTGAAGCGGCAGTGTTGTCTGATCGTAAACCGCGGGCGATTCGGCCGTTCTGTCGCAGAGGTTACCGGTGTCCGGCAGGCCTTATCGCACAAGGCCCTACGTCAAGTTGCGCGGCGACAATTCCAGGTCGCGGGCGCGGCGGAAGACGTCGCCACCCTTGGGCTTGAGGATCTGAAGTTCGGCGGCCGGGGCGCGTGAAGGCGGGACCACATAGGCCTCCAGGTGGCGCTCCGGAACGTCGCAACCGGCGCGGTCACCGCCTTTGCGGCCCTATCGCACCGCCCGGATGGGCTCGGCGCCGTCCCAGTCCGCCGCCGCGCGCTTGATGTGCTCGAAGAACCGCCCCTTGTTCCCGCTGATGTCGGAGATCTCGACCACCGTGCCGGGATGGGCCTCCGTGTCGAAATAGGCGAACCGCCCCAGCTCCCCGCCGATCTGGCCCTCGTGCCCGACCTTGTAGCCGAGGCCCAGCGCCCGGTCGTAGAGCCCCTGATAGTCGCGGGTCCAATAGGACATGTGCTGCAGCCCCTCGCGGCCGGCGTCCAGGAACTCCTTGTACATCGAGGGCGCCTCGTTGGTCTGCTGGATCAGCTCGATCTGCAGGTCCCCGGAATTGGCGAGCGCGATGCTCATCTTGACGTCGGACGCCGCCCCCCGGTGCCGGAAATAGTCGGTCTTCACCGCCTCGATGAAGAACCACGGCCCCACGCCCATGACCGTGATCCAGTGATCCATCGCCGCGCGGATATCGCGGACGACATAGCCGTTCTGGCAGACGGCGCCGAAGATGCGGCTCATGGGGGCTCCTTCAATTCGCGGACACTGTACCCGCTTCTCCGCGTCCCCGAAATCCCCACGGCATATCGCCACGCAATAATTTAATTGCCGCAATACGATAAATGCCATATCGTCGGACGATAATTCAAAGAGGTCGTCCGATGCCAGATGTCACCAACGCCACGCTCGGCATGTCGCGGGGCCTGCTCCAGATCTGCCGCGTGCTGAACATCGTCGCCGCGTCCGGGTTCTTCCTGCTGCTGGCCGCCAGCTTCTTCTACGAGGACGCCTTCATCGGCTATTACCGGACCCATATGCCGGAGGCCGACGTCGGCCGCCTGCTGCCGGCGCTCCGCGGCATGGTCCTGGTCGGCGCGCCCATGCTGGCCCTGGTGCACGTGCTGCTCTCCCGCCTTCTGGACATCACGGCGACGGTCCGTGCGGGGGATCCCTTCGTGCCCGAGAACGCCGCGCGCCTGCGCGTGGTCGCCTGGTGCCTGCTGATGATCGAGGTGCTGCACGTCGGCCTGGGCTTCCTGGTCCATCAGGTGCAGGCCTCCCATGTGCCGATGGAGTGGGATTTCTCCCTGGCGGGGTGGCTCGCCGTCCTCCTGACCTTCGTCCTGGCCAGCGTGTTCGAGCAAGGCGCGCGCCAGCGCGACGACCTGCGGGCGATGATCTGATGCCCATCCTCATCAAGATCGACGACATGCTGCACGCCCGGCGCATGACGCTCACCGAACTCGCGGGCAAGGTCGGCATCACCCTGGCCAACCTCTCGATCCTCAAGACGGGCAAGGCCAAGGGGGTTCGGTTCGAAACCCTGGAGGCGATCTGCGACGTGCTCGACTGCCAGCCCGGCGATCTCATCGAGTTCCGCCGGGGCGACCCGGCGCCGGAATTGCGGTGACGGTGCATTAAATCGAACGAGGCGTTCATCGCGGGCCTGGAGCGCGAGAGCGGTCGGTCGTTCAAGCTCGCCAAGCGAGGACTCGCGCCGAAGGCGGCGGGGGCCAAATGAAATGCGCTGTCACCGTAACTCCGTCACCGTAACCTCACGCAGACCCGCGGCGGGATATCCAGAGGCGGAGGCCGTAGGGACGACAGGCTAACGGCTGGCCGGGCCGCGGCCAACGCGGCGGCAGGCTGTGAAGGTCCAGAAGCCATACCCGAGCGTGGCGACGATCGCGGCGACCACGATGGCCATGGAGGCGACGTCGGCGAGCGGCAGGGGGGCGAAAGCCCAGAGGGCGGCGTAGGCGAGGCCTGCGAGCACGAACGACCAGCCGCCCACCCGGAGCGCAGCCTGAGTGCTGGATTCCGCGCGCGGCGAGCCACGGGCGGCGCCGAGCTGCTTGGGCATGGTGTTGGCGTAGGCGGCGAGCCCGAGGCCGATCAGCATCTGCATGGCCCGCCTGGCGCCGTCCGCACCGAGCCATCCGGCGTCCTCCGCGTAGCGTAGGCCATAGGCGGCGGCGAGGAGCACGGCCGCGAGGCCGAGGGCGAAGGCCAGGCGCTTCTTCATGGTGCTCTCTCTTTCGCGGGGACCGTGCTCATAGTGGGCGCCGGTCCGGTGTCCGGAACGCCGATCCCGAAGATGCTGGAGAAGCCCAGGAGGGCGTCCTCCAGGACGGACAGCTTGAGCCGGTAGGTGATCGTAACGCCCTGCTTATGCGCGTCGATGAGCTCGGCCTCGCGCAGCACGGCGAAGTGGGCCGACATGGTCGGCCGCGAAACCGCGAACTGGTCGCTCAGCTCCCCGGCGGTCATCGGCCGCTGGCGCAGCAGCTCCAGTACCCTGCGGCGGGTCGGATCGGCCAGCGCCTTGAAGACTTTGTTCATCGTCCATATTTAGCTAATTATCGAAATATGGTCAAGTGAGAACGAGGGTTACGACGACAGGGCATTAAATTGACGTCCGCCGACGCCGCCCAGGTTCGCCCATGGCCCGCCTCTTAATTCGGGGACACTATACTAATTTCTCGGCCCTCGGCTTCCGCCCCCGCTTCTGAGGCGCCAACGGTCTGCCCAGCCGGCGCTCCAGGTCAGTGGTGAACTCGGCCGATCCCAGGGGCCGCCCGGTGCGCTCTCCGCGCTGGATCGCTCGATGCTCAATCTCGCCCAGGCCGGCCGCGAGGAAGTCCGGCCAGTCCGGCGCCATGCCCAGCAGCGGCGCCGTCGCCACCAGCCCGTCGTCGCGCCCCGCCAGGTGCGCCCGGGCGCTGGACCAGGGCCAGTCCTGCGGCGCGCTCACCAGCTTGGCCCGCACCGGATTGAGTTCCACATACCGCGCGCAGGCCAGCAGGTGCGCCCCGTCCATCGGGACCGAGGCGAACCGCCCCTGCCACAGATAGCCCGTCCAACCCTCGCGCTGATTGATCCGCCGGGAGTAGCGCCGATGCGCTTCCGACAGCGCCGCGCGCAAGCCGTCCTCGCTGGAGGGGACCAGGATCAGGTGGACGTGGTTGGGCATCAGGCAATAGCCCCAGACCTCCACCCCCGCCGCGCGGCAGCCCTCCGCCAGCAGGTCGCGATAGACCGCATAGTCCGCGTCGGAGAAGAAGGTCGTCTGGCGGCGGTTGCCCCGCTGGGTCACGTGATGCGCCACGCCGGGCGCTACGACTCGAGCAAGCCTTGCCATTGGGGGAGCGTGGCGTGGCGGGGTGGGGGAGTCAAATTAGTATAGTGTCCCCGAATATCCCGAATATCCCGTGCTCGTATCCGCTTGGACTGGTTCACTGGCGCAAGCGATCAGGCGTCGACCTTGAATGAGCGAGATGACCAAGATTGTTCTGTGATTCTACTGGACATAGCGGCTGATCAACACTCCACTATAGCCTGTGTGCGTTAGCCGGCTGGGACAGTAGCGGAGGGGGAGATGAATCGAGGCGCATGGGTGGTGTTCGGCCTTGCGGGGCTGGCGCTTGCAGCATCAGTAAGTACTGCCAATGGCGAAGCTAGCAAAGAATCTACTCAATCATGGCTCAACGACCTCAAAGATCGATGGCTGATCATAGAGAGCTCTCAAGTCCAGGTCTCGCATCCCCAGGTCGAGATATTCTGCAGTGACGGACGTTGGTTCGCGTCGGCCGGAAACCAGCAGAACATTGGGACATACAGTTTCGCTGGCGGACGCCTCTGCGTGATGAGGGGATCATCTTACAAAATGTGCAGGATACTCTCGAAGCAGCGCGATGGCCGTCTAATTGCGCGATCTGATGGCGGCTCGCGGGACATCATGGAGATTCGTCCGGCATCAGCAAATACCAAGTCCGAAGCCGGCGAACTCGACCAAGTTTGTAGCTCGAAAGGTATCCAGCCGTGACCTTCTCGCTGTCCTTCGTTGAGTGGTATTCGCCATCGGTAACCTGGGGTCAGGCCCTTACAACCCCTAGCACCTTTCAGATCACCGCGATTTCAAATGCGCTGACAACGCTAGCGTCGACGTCATCTGGAGCAGCGCTCTTATCAGGCTACTCAGCGTCAACTCCTCTCCGCATCGGAATAGGAACGTCGAACCATTCCCAGTATTCGCCGACCGGCGGCTGGTACGCCCTGTCATTGGATTTTTCGATCGCGGAATACTACCTGAACCCGACCGGAAAATGGGTTCTCGGTGATGACGTATTGGTGCTCGCGCACGAGCTTGCGCACGTCGATACGGCGAACGGGCCTGGTATAAACCCGGATTCGTCCGATACTGCCTCAAACTTGAACTCAAACGGATACGACTACGACGGATATCAAATACAGCAACAGAACATCGTCGCGTTAGAACTTGGTCTATCCAGTAAAGTTCAGCTTTCCTATGGATCTGGCATTGGTATTATTTCGTACACCAGCCGAGGTTTTGTAGACAACTACTCATACTCATTTGGAAATACAATTGACGCAGCGAGAGTTGTAAAAACGGCGAACGAAATTGTAGACACTTCCAATTCGCCGAACGGAAACGCCAGTTCGCGAGATTTGATTTTTGGGGCGAGCGGCAATGACACGATTACGACGGGCGCTGGTGCGGATTACGCCTACGGGGCCGGCGGAAACGACAGTGCGAACGGTGGTGACGCCGCGGACTATCTCGCTGGCGAGGCTGGCTCCGACACCCTCTTAGGCGAAGCCGGCGCGGATACTTTGGAGGGTGGCGACGGGAACGATTCGCTGCGTGGCGGTGACGGCGATGACTCCATCAGTGGCGGCGATGGAAACGACACGGTCAATGCGAGCCAGGGCACAGATACCGTATCTGGCGGGCCAGGCTCAGATCTCCTGATCGTAAATGCCAATACAGTTACTATCGAAGCAGATGAGGGTGCTGACACTCTGATCGTGACGACCTCCAATTCTGTCGTACAGGGTGGTGACGAGAGCGATATAATCGTTGTTACAGGTGATCAGAATTATATCAGCGGCGGCGCAGGCGACGACTACATCGAACTCTTGCCGCCGAGTAGCGGCGGATATTCAGTTGATGGCCATGTTGCTCCACTTAACAATACCATTGTATTCGCCAAGGGTGATGGTCACGATACATACTTCATGGGAGATGGTTTCTATAGAGATGGGTTCGTAAACAATCCCGCAGCACGGGCAAATTTTTTAGGACAAGTTGGAAGCGGGGTGATCTAAGGTCACACGATCAACTATACAAAATTTTCGTTTCCTGACGTGGATTGGTCTGACCTAAAGGTGTATGTTCAGTATACGCTGGCTGGACAAACCGAGTATCTGATAAAGATACTATCGACGGGTGATTACATACATGCGTATTCACACGTAAACGTGGACTTAGCGTTTACTTCTGATCTCGTGACATTTAAATATACATTTTATGATTATATTCTAGGAGGGACGCAGAACGTCTATCATTTTGCCGATGGCGACTATGATAACCTGCAATTCGAGTACGTTAGCAGTCTAGCGCCCTATATGAGCTCTTCTCCGGGCAATGACGTAAGTGGCACCGCCGGGGCGGATAACCTTTCGGGCGGCCCCGGCGACGACAGCATCGCGGCGGGCGCTGGAAACGACGCCATCTTTGCAGGATTTGAAGGGCTGGCGGGCGGTATTGACGCAGTCGACGGCGGCGATGGCGCCGACACCCTCAGCGCAACCTACGATGGGCAGGTCATTGCCGTCTCGAGCCTCACGAACGTTGAGGTCGTCACTTCTGGCGGCCACTCCAACGTTACGCTGGCTGGCTCCTTCCAGAAGGATGTGTTGAACCTTAGCGGCGTGCAGCTTGTTGACATCCTTTCCGTCTCGGGCGGCAGCGGTAACGACACCCTGGTGGGTTCGAACGGGGCTGACACTCTCCTTGGCGACAGTGGCGCCGACTCGCTCGCGGGCGGCGGCGGCAACGACGTATTCTACTTTGATGACGCGCCCGACAAAGGCGACGTTATCGATGGTGGTTCCGGCGCCGACACAATAATGGCGACCACTGATCACGCAAATATCGTCCTAAATGGCATGAGTGGAATCGAAGCAATCTCGGCCAACGGGCATGTCGGAGTTGAGATTGTCAGCACCGTTGCGGTAAATTTAGACTTCTCAAATGTTACGCTTACCAACATTTCGGGTATCTTGGGGAGCGCACAAACCGATACACTTATTGGGTCGTCGGGAAATGACACCTTCCTATACTATGACCTTGCCGGACTGGACTACGATATAATCGACGGAGGTCCCGGACATGACCAGATCCTTGCCGGTGAAAGCTGGGCTTACTTCATGTTCCAGTCCATCCGAAACGTTGAGGTAATCAGCGGAAACGGCTACGAAGGGGTCAAGTTGTATATACCAACGGACGGCCAGGTATCGAACTTCTCCAATGTCCATCTTATCGACATAGAAGAAATCGTAGGTACCACGGCGGCAGATACAATTATTGGATCTACGTCTAGCGATCGTTTTGTGTCAGACGGTGGCGCTGATCTAATGACAGGCGGAGCGGGCTCCGACGTGTTTGCCTACTATGCTCTGTCAGACAGCTCCGTGGCGACAGGTCGCGACACCATCACCGATTTCAATTTGACCCAGGACAAGCTCGATCTAAGCATGGTCGACGCCAACTCAACCGTGCTTGGTCGCCAACATTTTTCATACATTGGCACCGCCCCGTTCACATCGACCGCGGGTGAGCTGCGCTATACGGCTGGAAATGCCGGCGTAACTTTATCAGGAGACATCAACGGCGATGGCCAGGCGGACTTCGAGATTCAACTCGGGAGCATCTACTCCATTAGCAGCTCAAATTTCATTCTCTGACTCCATGGCCGACCAGGTTACAGGCGGAGCTTGAGCTCCGCCCTTCTTGGTCCTACCGGCGGGGGCGCGAGTATATGAAGGAGGGCGTGCCTGTGAAGGTCGCGATCGGGACCAACCACCTGTGTATGACGGCCAGGTGAGCCTAAAGCGATTGGGGCCTGAAGGGGTCCGCGAGCAGATGCAGCGCGTGTCGGCGGAAGCTGCCGAGGAGGCCAATGGCGCTTGTGGCACCTGCAATCGCCCCGACGACAACATAAGCGCCTAGCCACCAGTCCCAGGACCAAGAGAAGGCGATGGTCCGGCCGAGCCGATCGACGCCAAACACCAATGCTGGGAGAACGCCGACTACCAGCGCAAAGGCTGCAAGCATTGCGCCCGCCTTCATGATTGCGGCGCCGATGCTTGTTCCCCAGAACCTTCCAGTCCTAGCGGCCGTCCAATCGACGAACCGTCGCCAAGCCGTCATGTCTTTCCCCCGTAGTCCCTGCGCCGATTCACGTCACCATGCAGAGCCGTTGTCCTGGGTGTGTGAACCTCGGAACCCTGGCGGCGCCATACGCAATTCCTGGTCATTCGTTTGAACTCGCACGACCCCCAGGCGATATACGTCAAAATCGGACGCACCCCCGCCGTTGCGCCAAAAAGAACATCTTGTGAACCCAGAACAAACCACGTACGTCTTGTTGCGACGACGGGTTGCGAATTGTTGGGCCGGTCGGGTTGGGTTGACGGAATCATGAAACAAGGAGCGTCCAAGGTGACTGGGCAATCGGCGTT
>NZ_JAUYOJ010000106.1 GCF_030697925.1 Phenylobacterium sp.
CTGACAGCCGACCGCCAGAGCAAGCCGGGAGGACGAAACGAGCTCCAGAGCGGAGCGACGCCAAGGGAGGGCGTGGAACACGGCGCCGATTCTGTAGCAGCGGCCACCTCAACGGACCGACTGCGATTTCAACCGAGCCGATCCACACCCAGCTGACCCCATCAAGCGCCAAACGAGCGCGTAGAGAACGCAGACACCCGACCGCGCCGATCAGCTCAGGACTGAGCAGCCGCCTATTGACCCATTAGAGAACGCATCTCGGACGGCGCGCAGACTAGATCGTGAGATCTGATAGGACAGGGCTCGGGGCTGGGTCAAATGAAGGACCATGAATCGGCCAGAACCTTTGCGACCGCAGAAAGATCCCTTGGAATGCAGGGCAACTGATAGGACCGGAGGCGCTGTTGAAGCCGACGTGCATTCCAGGCCATCCATTGGCGCGGCGCCGTCACTCCGAGGGCGACCTACTGTGCAGCCACCGGCCGGCCTGCGACGCCGCTGACCACCTGGGCGGCGAGCAGATCGAGCTGGGCTTCGACAGCGGCCGATGAGCAGACGCCTTCGGGGTCGAAACTCACCTCCGCTGTATTGATGGCGACGCCCAGCGGCGTCGGCCAGCCTCGTGCCGAGTGCGCGACGGCGCGTAACGCGTACAACGTCGTCACGCAACCCTGCCACCCGCCGCCGGTGGCGATGCAACCTATCGGCAATCCATCGAGGTAGGGGCGGTTGTCGCTCCGCAGGTCCTCGATGTGATCGAGAGCATTCTTCACGAACCCCGAGACGCCCCCGTGATAACCCGGCGAGGCGATGATCACGGCGTCCGCCGCCTTCAGCGCCTTCACGAGCCGCTCCGCGCGATCACACCGCTCCCGCCGCTGAGGCGCATAGAATGGCAAGTCGAGATCCGGGCCGCAGATGGCCGTGACGCGCGCCCCGAGACGCTCGGCCTGACGCAGGCAGAGCCGAAGTGCGGCCTCCGTTGAGGAGGCCGAGCGCAAGGCCCCGCCGATGCCGAGCACCAGGGGTGATCCATTGGCGTTGGTCATAGCCACTTCTCCCGCCAAACAAGGCGGGGCCCCTTACGCCCGCTTCGAGTCGCGCTGGGCCGGCGACAAGGCGCCGTTGGGAAATTCGATCAGCTCGAAATAGGAGCCGTCGGGATCGGCCACATAGAGAATCCGGACGCCATCGCCGATCGCCTTGGGCGAGGTGACCTTCACCAGCCCGGCGGCATGGAGCTTGGCGCAGACAGCATCCAGATCGGCGACGGCGAAGGCCATGCCGAAGAAGCCGGTCCGCAGACCCTTGGCGGCTGCGCCCGGCCCAGAGACCTGCACGAGTTCGAGGGTGATCCCGGCCACCAGGCCGAACACGCGCGGGGCCCGCGCGTCCTGACTCTCGTCGCGAAACACCTCCAGCCCGAGCACGTCTCGGTAGAAGGCGGCGGACTTGGAGAGATCGCCGACGCCGATAGCGAGGTGCGACAGCGCTCTTACCTCGACCTCGGGCGACGACACGACATCGGTGGATGTCTCCTGCAGGCTCATTGACGTCTCTCCTTTCGGATTGTGGAATTGATAGTGGACAGATCATCAGAACATTCCTGCCCAGAGTCGTGATGGGGCTTGCGAACCGCTCGCTTCACTGCCAAACAAGAGGAGACATAATTGGAGTATTAGTCAATGACGACGTCGGGGTCGAGCACGGCTGCGGAGCAGGGCGCGGCGCTTGCCGGGCTGCGGGTGCTGGAGATCGGCCACTACATCGCCGCACCCCACTGCACGATGATGCTGGCCGACCAGGGGGCCGACGTTATCAAGCTGGAGCCTCCAGAGGGTGAACCGGCTCGGGCCGCACCGCCGTTCAGTCCGCATGGCGACAGCTACTATTACGCTTGCCACAACCGCGGGAAGCGCAGCGTCGCATTGGACCTGCGCAGTCCGGAGGCGCGCGAGCCCCTCGATGCTCTGCTGCGCTGGGCGGATGTGGTGGTGACCAACTATTCGGCGGGCGTGCCGGAGAAGCTGGGATTCGGCTATGAACGGCTCGCCCAAGTGAACTCCCGCGCCGTGATGGTCCACATCACAGGCTATGGCGCGGTCGGATCGCGGAAGGACTACGTCGCCTTCGACGGCGCCGTGCAGGCGATGAGCGGCTTCGCCGACTTGACCGGGGCACCCGAGGGACCGCCGCTGATGAGCCAGGTGCTGGTCGCCGACCATGCCGCCGGGACCCACGCGGCCTATGCGGTGATGTGCGCCGTGTGGGAGCAGAGACGCACCGGCCGTGGGCGAAAGGTCGAGCTCAGCATGCTGGCGACCATGACGTCGCTGCTCAGCCATCACATTCCGAGCAAGGGGGCGCTCGGTCTTGCGCCGACTAGGCAGGGCGCGCGCTCGACGACCCGCTTTGTCGACATGTTCCAGACGCAGGACGCCCCAGTCTACCTGGCTCCGATCACGCCGGTCATGTGGCGCGCGTTCTGCGACCTGCTGGGCCGTCCGGACTGGGGCGACAACGTCAATCCGCTCGCCGATCCCGTGCGCAAGGCGCAGGTGATGGAGACCGCCGGGCGCTGGTTCTCGCAGCGGACCTCAGGCCAGGCCTTGGCCGACCTGCAAGGCCGGCGGATCGCCTGCGGCGTCGTACGCAGCGTCTCGCAGCTCTATGAGGAAGAGGTCGCCCTGGGTTCCGGCGTGGTCTCGCATGTGGAGTTGGCGCGGGGCGGCCCGCTGGCGCCGGTGCCTGGGCCGGCCTTCAGGATGGGGCCGGAGCCCGAGCGACAGCCGAGGGTAGCCGCTGTGGGCGAGCACACAGCCTCGGTGTTCGCGGAGCTGGGACTAGTGGTTGTCGAGACGGCCGAGGACCTCAGGCATGCTTGAGGGCCTGAAGGTGATCGAATTGGCCACGCACATCGCCGCGCCGGCCGCCGGCGGGATGCTCGCCGAATGGGGCGCCGACGTGGTGAAGGTGGAGAACCCCGACGGCGATCCGATACGCCGCGGTTTCGAAAAACTGTCGCCCGATGGTGAGAGCCCGGCCTTCCAGCTGGACAATCGCGGGAAGCGCTCGGCGATGCTCGACATCCGCCAGCCCGAAGGGCGCGAGGCCCTGCTGCGGCTGATGCGCGGCGCCGACGTCTTCCTGACCAATGTCAGGCCCGGCGCCCTCAAGCGCGCCGGGATCGATTGGGAGAGCGTACGGGCGGCCAATCCCGCCCTGATCTACGCCAGCGTCACCGGCTACGGCCTGCTTGGCGATAGCGCTGACCTGCCGGGCTACGACGTGGCGGCCTTCTGGTCACGGTCGGGCGTTGCATCCCTGATGACGCCTAAGGGCGAGGAGCCCTTCCCCCTGAGGACGGGGCTCGGCGATCACACCTGCGCGCTCGCTACCGCCGCGGCGATCCTGGCGGCAGTAGTGGAGCGTTCGCGCACCGGTCGCGGCCGCTTGGTGGAGACGTCGCTGCTGCGCTCCGGCGTATATGCGATCAGTTCGGACCTTGCGGTGTTCCTACGGCTGGGCCGGATCGCCTCCACCCACAAACGAACCGAGACCGCCGTACCCTTGGTCAACTATTACCGCTCGGCCGACGGGCGCTGGGTCTGCCTCATGCCGCGCGATCGGCGCACGGACTGGCCGAAAATCGCCACCGCGGCCGGGCGGCTGGACCTGATCGACGACCCGAGGTTCCGCGACGACGAGGGTCGGAAGGCCAATACCGCGGCCCTGGTGGCGGCGCTCGACGAGGGCTTCGGCCAAGTCGATTACGCCGAGCTGTCGCGACGCCTGACCGAGGCGGACCTGGTCTGGGCGCCGCTGCAGACGCCCCAGGAATTGGCCGGAGACCCGCTCGCCGAGGCGGCCGGCTGTTTTGTCGAGGCGCCTGACGGCCGTGGCGGAAGCTTCAGGTCTCCAGCCACCCCGGCGCGCTTCCCTGGGTGGGAGCCGGTTCTCGGAGCCCCTCCGAGCCTCGGTCAGCACACGGCCGAGGTGCTCGCCGAGGCTGGGCTCGATCCCGGGCAGATCGCGCGTCTGGTGGAGATCGGGGCGGCGCTCTGATAGCCTCCGGCGGCGCGCGCATCAAAGGATCAAACTTGAGCGGAGACGAGATCAAGATTTCCAGGGAGGACCTCTTCGAGCGTGTCTGGACGCGTCCGATGGGGGCCTGCGCCGCCGAGTTCGGGATCAGCGCGCACGCCCTGGCCAAGGTCTGCGATCGGATGGGGGTGCCCTATCCGTCTCGCGGCTACTGGTCGAAGGTCTACGCCGGCAAATTCCAACTTCGTCCGCCCTTGCCGTCCGCGCCGCCGGGAGCCGACGCCGAGACCGTGATCTCGCCCTCGCGGGCGCTCTCGCGGCGTAGCCGCACGCGGCTCACCCCCGCCGCCCGCCAGTCCCAGATTTTGGACGCGGCCGGCCGGATCATCACCAAGGAAGGGCTGCACGCCGCCTCGATGATCCGCGTCGCGCGCGAGGTGGGGATCAGCGAGGCCCAGATCTACAACTACTTCTCGAGTCAGGAGGAGATGTTCATCGCCTTGGCCCGCGCCGAGCACGCGGCGGCCAATCTGGCGCAGCAGTCGGAGATCCAGCGTGGCGAGGACTATCTCTCACGCATCACCCTCTCGACCCTGTCTTATTTGCGCCAGGTGGAAGCGCGCGGCGCGCTGCTGCAGGTGCTCTTGACTCGACCGGAGGTGCGAAAGGCCCTGCGCAGCGAACATGAGAGCCGCCGCACCTTCAATCTGCGCCAGATGACCAACGAGATCGTCGAGAAGTACGGCGTTCCCGCGGAACTGGCCCAGGGTTCGAATGTGATCCTGACCGCCGTAGCCCTGCGCGCCGGGCGACAGCTGGCGGATAGCCGTGCGCCGCTGGCGACGGTCGAGCAGCTATCCCTATGGATTATCCTGGCCTGCACCAACGACCTGATCCTCCGTCGCAACGCCCCTGCGTCGGAGTTGGCGGCTAGCCGCCCGGCTTGAGGCCGCGGACGGCGCTGGCCGTGAGCTGGCGGCACAGGGCGCGGCCGGCCTCTCGGTCCATGTCGCCCGAGAAGACCCTTCGGCCGGCCTCCTCGGGAATGGTCATCACCAGATTGATCGCCAGCAGGTTTGCCTTTGGCTCCAGGCGGAGCTCGCGCCGCACCAGCCGCCCCAGCCGCAGATAGGCCCCGTCGCGTATCCGGACCACTTCGGGATTGAGGTGGCCGGCCATGTAGAGATCGCTCATCAGCAGGTGCAGCAGCGCCCCACGGCGGGCCACGTGCTCGAAATAGATCAGGGCCGTGTCCACCGCGACCGTCTCGAGGCAGGGGCCCGCCAGCGCCGCCTCCAGCCCGTCCTGCTCAAGGTCGCGCAAGCAATACAGCAGCAGGGCGTTCAGGAGGTCGTGCTGGGTGGGGAAGTAGGAATAGACCAGGGCCTTCGAAACGCCGACCTGACGCGCGATGGCCTCCGGTGAAATCGGCAGCGACCCCTGTTCGAGCGCCTGGAGGGCGGCGGCCTCGACCATGCGGGCGCGGCGCACTTCCGGCGACAACCGCTGGCGCCTCTGCGGTGGGTCGGGGGTCCGGCTCATGGTCGGCGGGCGGCTTTCATCGGTATCTGCATAGCGTGGCTCGCGGCGGCGCGCGACAGCCAAACCGCCGCGTCCGCAAGGCGGCGGTCCAGCCCGGTCTTTGCTATCAGCTATATTGACGATTCCTCTAATACAAATCTAAAATCGGATGGTTGGCAGGTCGCCGCCGGCCGCGGACCGCGGCCCGACGCGACCGGAACGGACGATCAAGCCTGGCCGGACGGGCAGAAACGCCGACGCGGTGGTCCGGATCGAAACAAGACCAGGTCCGCCTGCCGCGGGTGACGGCGCACAAGAGTTGAAACAGGAGGAATTTGAATGCCTTACGGAAATGGCCGCGTCTATTGCGACGCCGACAGCCACATCATGGAGACCTTCGACTGGGTGAGCCGGTTCGCCGATCCCGCCGTCAAGGACAAGATCCCGGCCCTCAAGCTCGGCGGTGCCGGGGCCGAGGCCGAGCGGGCGATCAGCAAGGCCATGGCGCGGGTGACCGATGCTGAAAAAACGGCCGAAATCGATCACAATGTGATCGAGGGCCCGAAGGGCTGGTACGCCTATGGCGCCTTCGACCCAGCGGAGCGGACCAAGGCGCTGGACGACCTTGGCTTCTCCAAGCAAATGGTGTTCTCGACCTTCGCCGCCACCCAGTATCTGGAGTCCAAGGACCCCGACATCCTCTACGGCGGCATCCGCGCCCACAACCGAGCGATCACCGAATTCTGCAAACACGATGCGCGGCTGATCGCCGTCGGCCAGGTCTCGCTGGCCGATCCGGCCCGCGCCTTGGACGAGGTGCGTGAGGGCCTGCGCCTGGGCTGCGGTGCGTTTTGGATTCCCGCCGCCCCGGCGGGCGAAGTGTCCCCGGGTCACCCAGACCTGGACCCGGTTTGGGACATCCTGTCCGAGGCCGGCGTGCCGTTCGTTCTGCACGTCGGGGCCGGCTCGCGACTGCTGCTCAAGGCCTACGAGAAGAATGGCCGCCCGCGTCCCACCGACCGGCTCGGCGGCGGTGAGAACATTCGGATAAAGGACTACATGGTGATCTCCTTCGGGGCCCAGATGTTCCTGAGCGCCATGGTCTTCGATGGCGTGTTCGAACGCTTTCCGGCTCTGCGCGGCGGGGTGATCGAGCTCGGCGGCGGTTGGGTGCCGGAATTCCTGCGGGCGCTGGATCTCGGTCACAAGAGCTTCGTCAAAAGCGATCCGAACCTGCAGCTCCTGACGTTGAAGCCGTCGGACTACATCCGGCGGGCGGTGAAGTTCACGCCGTTCCCTGGGGAGGACGTGGGCCGGATGATGCGCGACGCCGGAGCCGAACTCTTCCTGTTCTCCAGCGACTATCCGCACCCGGAAGGCACACGCGACCCGATCGGACGGTTCGAGAAGACCTTCGAGGGTGTCGACGAGGCGGCGAAGGACCTGTTTTACAGCCGCAACTTCATGGAGATGTTCGGCGCGCCCGCCCTGGTGGCCGCCGAGTAGCGCAGCGCCACGCCGACGAGCCAGGAGCGCTGCGAAGACCCGGCCCCGGGACCATCCCGGGGCCGGTGTCGCGTCCACTCACAATCAGCAGATAGCGAGACCGCCATGCCGCGTTTGGGCGCCAACGGGATTTTCATCGAGTACGAGAGCTTCGGCGCAGAGCGAGACGAGGTCGTGCTGCTGATCAACGGCCTAGGCGCGCAGATGACCCGCTGGCCGGAGCCGTTTTGCCAAGGCCTTTCTGCGGAGGGCCTACGGGTGGTCCGGTTCGACAACCGCGATGTAGGGCTGTCGACCTGGCTCGAGGCGGGCGCCCGCTACAGCCTGGCGGATATGGCGCAGGACGCCGTGGGCCTGATGGACGGCCTGCGCATCCATCGCGCCCACATCGTGGGCCTGTCCATGGGCGGGATGATCGGCCAGACGCTGGCCGCGACACACCCCAACCGCGCGCTTTCCCTGACCTCGATCATGTCCTCCACGGGCAATCCCGACCTGCCCAGGCCCACGGCCGAGGCGATCGCGGCCACTCAGCGTTCCGACCTGAGGCCGGAGGACGGCGAGCCGTTCGTAGCGGCCGGGGTGAAGGCGACCCGCGCGATCGAGGGCCCCGGCTTCCCCTGGGCCGAGGCGCAGATTCGCCGGCGGGTTACGGAGGAGGCCGCGCGGGCCTTCAATCCCGAGGGCGTCGGTCGCCAGCGCAAGGCCGTGGTCACCGCCGGCGACCGCCGCGAGCAACTCAGGACCATCAGTGCCCCGACCGTCGTGCTGCACGGCGCCGAGGATCCCCTGGCCCGCGTGGAATGTGGGCGCGACACGGCCGCGGTGATCCCCGGCGCAGAGTTGCTCGTCGTCCCCGGCATGGGCCACAGCCTGCCGCCGCAACTGCACGAGGTGTTCAAGGCTGCGATCCTGCGGGCCGTCGCCCGTGGCCGGCATGCCTTGTCCCTGGAGGCGATGTCCGCGCGCTGAGCCTCAGCCTCCCGCGCGCTCGGCCCGGGCGTTCCAAGCGGCCAGCCGCCCGAGGGTCCTCAGATAGGGTTTATAGGCCGTGGTCAGCAGCAGGAAACCGACAACCGAGGCCGCGAGGGGCACGACGACCAGCGAGACGCCGAGCTTCTGCTCGTCGCCCAGCACAAGGTCGGTGAACAGCGCAATCGAGGTAGGGCCAAGACCCAGGCCGACCAGATTGATGATCAGCAGGCTGGCCGAGGCGCCCAGGCCGCGCATCTGATTGGGGACCATCTGCAGCAGCAGGGCCGGCGCCAAGCCGTTGATGAAGGTTTTGAAGAACACCGCGCCCGCGAGCAGCGCCAGGGCGAGCTTCGCGTCGGCGACCAGCGGGAAGAAGGTGAGGAAGGGCGCGGTGGCGATCACGACGCCGAGCGTCACGACCAACCGGGCGTTGCGGACCCCGCGGGCGGCGGTGAAATCGCCCAGCAGGCCGCCGCAAAGCACGCCCAGCGGTCCGAACACCAGGTAGATCAGCCCATAGGCATGACCGATCTCCACCGCGCTCCAGCCATGCTCGCGGATGAAGAAGGTCGGGATCCAGGCAGCCAGGCCGTACGACATCATGGCCAGGACGGCGAAGCCCAGGTTGAGGCTGGCGAAGGTCACCCAGTTGTCCTTCAGATAGGCCCAGACCTCGGGAATCGGTGTCTTGCCGCTGGCGTGGACGGGCCCGGTCCTCGCCGGCTCGCGCAGGGTCATCGCCCAGAGCGCCACCAGCAGCCCGGGCGCCCCGACGATAAGGAAGACCAGCTGCCAGCCATAGATCGTGCCGACCAGCGGCAGGATGATGGACTCCACCGCCACCTGGGCGATGACCGTGGCGCCGATCACCAGGGCCAGCCCGCCGCCGACGAAGATGCCCATGCTGTAGACCGCCAGCGGCAATCCGACCTTATGCGGCGGGAAATAGTCTCCTATCATCGAGTGGGCGGCAGGCGTCAGGGTGGCCTCGCCGGCGCCAACCCCCATCCGCATCAGCAGCAGCAGGGCGTAGCTCTTCACCAGGCCGCAGCCGACGGTCATCAGGCTCCAGAACGCGACGCCAGCGGCGATCACTGTCGTCCGCCGCGTAGTGTCCACCAGCCGGCCCAGGGGCAGTCCGGCGAGGGCGTTGAAGGAGGCGAAGGCCAGCCCCTGCAGCAGGCTGATCTGGGTGTCGCTGAGCGACAGGTCGCGTTTCATCGGCTCGACCAACAGGCTGAGGATCTGCCGGTCGAGGAACGAGAAGGTGTAGGCGACCACCAGGACGGCGACCACGTACCAGGCATAGGCGCCGCCGACGACCGGTGCGGCGGCCGCCGTGGCGGGCGCGTTGCGGAACCAGGGGCGGTTCGGTTGTTGCAGCATGTAGGGACTTTCCGCCTGGAGCCGAGGAAGCGGCGAGGGGCGGGCGCCGCCCCCCGCCCCTCGCCAAAGTGCGCGCGGCCCGGGGAGGCGGCCCGCGCGGAAGGGTCGCTAGAACCGCACGTCGAGTTGCAGGCCCACCCGTCGGAACGAATCCGGGCTGCGCCAGCGATAGTAGCCGCCAGGGTTCTGCGAGGGGACGGGAGAGGCGCTGATCTGCGAGGCCCAGCGCTCGTCCAGGATGTTCTTGCCCCAGATCGAGAAGCGCCACGGCCCACCCTGCGGCTCGATGCCGATCTCGCCGCTCAGTAGGCCAAAGGCCTTCTGCCGGGTGCCGGGATCGCCATTTACCGAGTAGACGACGTCATCCTGCCAATTCCAGGCAGCCGCGGCGAAGCCGTCGAATCCCGCGACAAGGTCGGGCCGCCGATAGTCGGCCGTCGCCGAATAGGTCCATTTCGGCGCGCCGGCGAGCCCCAGGCCCTTGGCGTTGAAGAGCCGGGTGGCCGAGGTGGGCGCCAGCGGCGGGGGGGCGCAAGGGGGCTCGGGTTGGCGGAAGTAGCAGGTAACCCCCGCGAAATCCTTGTATTTGGCGTCCACATAGGCGCCGCCGAAGCCGAGGGTGAGTTCAGGGGTCGGCCGCGCCTGAAGCTGAACCTCGACCCCGCGCGTCTCCAGTCGGCCAGCGTTCTTGATCACGGTGGCGAAGTTTGCGGTGGATATGTCGGAGACCTGAGCCTGGAAGTCCTTATACTCGGCATGGAAGAGGTTGAGCCCGACCTGCAGCCGGCGGTCGAAGAACTTGCCCTTCATGCCCGCCTCGTAGGCGGTGGGGATTTCGGGGAGCACCGCCTGGTTGTCGGCGACAGTGTTCACCGTGACGCCGCTCATCCCCGGACCCTTGTAGCCGCGCGCGACGCTGGCATAGAGCATGACGTCCGGCGTTAGCTGGTACTGAGGTCCGAAGCGCCAGGAGACGTTGTCGTGCTCGATCGACTGCCGCAGGCCGCGGATCGTGGCCGAGACCGGCAGGCTTCCAGGGATGAAGGTGGCGTTGTCGTAGAGCAGGGTCACGTCGTCGTGGGTGAAGCGGAGCCCAGCGACCAGGTTGAACTGCTCGGTGAGGTGGAAATTGGCCTGGACGAAGGCCGCCACGCTCTGGGAATCGTTGACGCTGTACTTGGCGCTGCTGCGCAGGGTCGCCGCCGCCGTCGGTTGGGTCATCGGCGGCGCCATGCTTTGCAGGTAGCCGGCCTGGTAGATGATCCCCTTCAGCCAGCTTTCGTAATAGTAGAGGCCTGCCACATAGTCGAAGCGCTCGCCGATCGGTGAGGCGATCCGCAGTTCCTGGGAAATATTGCGGTACGAGTTCGTGGACCCGTTGAAGCTGAGATAGTTGAACGCGTGCTGATCGCCATCGAAGACCCCGAGGCGATGGGATTCTTGATATCCAGTGATGGAGGCTAGGGCGTAGTCGCCCAGCTGGTATTCGATGGCGAGCGAGGCGCCATAGACCTTGGCGTTGCCAATCGGCTGGTAGTCGAGGGCGGCCTGGGTGTTGTCGGGGCTCGCCACCACGCCATGCAGCGCGTTGGAATAGGCCACGATGTAGCCCGGCGTAGTCTGGCTCCAGGCCGGCGAGCAGCAAAAGTGCCGCGAATAGGAGTAGTTCGCCGACAGCAGCGCCTTCAAGTCGTCGCTGGGGCGCCAGAGCAGCTTCAGGCGCGCTGAACGGATGTCGATCGGGTCGATTGGCCGTCCGTTACGCACATTGACCACGCTCTCCTGCAGGTGGCGATAGCCGCCGACCAGCCGGACGGCGAGGGTGGAGGAGAGCGGGACATTGAGGACGGTCTGAAGCTGCTGATCTTCTCGCTCGCCGATGGAAGCGCGCACCCTGCCCGCGAATTCGTCCAGCTCCGGATTGCGGGTGGTGATCGAGACCACGCCGGCGGAGGCGTTCTTGCCGAACAGCATTCCCTGCGGTCCGCGCAGGATCTCCACCCGTTCCACGTCGGCTAGGTCCTGCGCCGAAGACGGATCGCCCAGGACCACCCCGTCCACCACGGTCGAGACGCTCTGTTCGACGCCGGTCGAGAAGCTGCTGGTGCCGACGCCGCGGATAAGGAAGCTCGAGCTGTGCGGCCCGGTGCTCTGGCGGAAGTTCACGCTGGGATCGATGTTGCGTAGCTGTTGCAGCGTGTCGACCCGCTGTCGCTCCAGCGTTTCGCCGGTCACGGCTGTGATTGCCAGAGGCACCTTGGAGACGTCTTCCGCGCGCTTCTGCGCCGTCACCACCACCTCTTCGAGCTGATATCCCCCGGAGCCGCCGCTCTGGGCGTGCGCGCTCGCGGTCGCCGACAACAATGCCAGCAACGAAGCGCCGCCCAAGAAGATTCCCCTGTGCATCTTTCCCTCCCGATCATCCGAGCTCCGCGGCCCGGTTCGCGGTGACACTACCGAAATTTCGCCGGGTGTCGACAGCAAATGGAGAGATGGTCAATAACTGATCGCCCCGCGACTGAGTGAGCTCTGGGAGGCGGCTCGTGGACGCGGCGCTGCAGAGAAGTGGACGCGACAAACACTAGACACGGAAATCATGCTCGAAGCGACTCGGTGTCACGCGAGCCGAGAATTCAGTCCGGGCGTAGGCTAGCCTGCGAGTGCCGAGGGCGGGCGGCGTTACGAGCGAGCGGACCTAGACGTAACAATAGCGATAGTCAACTCGCGCGGTCGCCCCTAGGATGATTGGTGGAAAACTAGGCGGTCCACGTTTCGACAAGCTCAGACGCCTTAGGCCCGGCCGAACGCCAAGACCGCGGACCAGTCGAGGTCGGGCGCGCTCGAGCGACACCCGCGGCCCCTATGACTCGACGCGAGTCGCGCGGCCCAGCCTGAGCGGCGAATTCGTCGAGGAATGTCGCCTCGGCTCCAGGCCAGTCCGAGTCGCTCGGACCTTCGACAAGCGGGACCCGCGACCTTTCCGGAGAAGGCTTGGCGCTCACTTTCGACGCCTACCGCCACGGCGCCTGGCGACTATGTGGTGGGTCGCCCGGCTGCGCTCTGCGGAGACGCAGACGGCGCACGCGATGGCATGCACCTCCGTCATGCCGTCGAGAGCCTCGGCGCCAGGCTAACGGACATACTGTCGAAACTTCTTCTACACAGTCGTGAATATCTGTCCTGAATATCGGCGCAGATTTCTTGTATTAATGCTCATCGAACCGAAGAAGTCGTAAATACGATAAGTAAGGGGCTGAAATTGGAGTGTTTCCGCGTAGATTTGTGTTGGGGCATTGCAGCTTCGACCCTGATCTTAGCTCTTGCTAGCTCCGCCGCCCATGGGCAGGAGGCGCGCGTCGCCCCCGCGCCGGCTCGCGAAGTGTCCTCGACCCTGCAACCTGAAGAGCCAAAAGCCATGACAAACCCACTCACCCGAATGAATCCGCCGTCGCTGCCCGACGCTGGCGCCGCGGGCTATTCCCAGATCACGATCGTCGAACCAGGCAGGGTCGCGTACATTTCAGGTCAGGTGGCTTGGCGGCCGAACGGCGAGCCCGTCCCGACCACACTCTCGGGACAGGCCGAAATCGTTGTCGGCAACGCGCGGGCGGCGCTGAAAGCGATCGGCGCGACGCCAAAAGACCTGATCATGGTGCGCGTCTTCATGATCGACTTGACGCCGGAGCGCCTGGAAGAGCTGTGGCCGCATATGCATGCGCTCTTCGATGGTGTTCAGCCCAGCGTCACCGGCGTGGGCGTCGCCTCTCTCGCCGGGCCTGACCTGCAGCTCGAGGTCGAGATGACCGTCCGGTTGCCCTCTTAGCTGGGTCGCGACAACAGCCCACCCTTGCCGGCCGCCTACATGATCGGTTGCGCGCCTGGCTGAAGCCGGGCGCGCGGGCCAGGCGCCGAAGGGGCTGGAGCTCGCTTGTCGATGACTTCACCTCGGACGGTCAAAACGCGACCCGCTGAGAAGAACATCCTCGCCTCCCCGCCGCGGATATCGGAGTGTGTCGTCGAGCCCACCGCGCCAGGATCGTCAATCCCAGACCAGGGCCCTGGCGGATCCATCCATCGTGCGACGCCGGAATCGAGGAAGCACACCATTCTTCGCGCGAACCTGAACGATATCCTCGTCTTCATGGCCGTCGCCGACGCTGGAAGCATCGTTGTCGGCGGGCAGGCGATGGGGTTGACCAGATCGGCGGCGGGCAAGGCCGTGAAGCGTCTGGAAGACAGGCTTGGCGTACGCGTGCTGAATCGTACGACCCGGACCCTGAGTCTCACCGACGAGGGGCGGGCGTTCTATGATCGCGGTCTGCAGATCCTCGCGGCCGTGGATGAGGCCGAGGCCAGCGTTGCCGGGCGCGCCGGCACGCCCCGGGGGCTGCTGCGCCTGACCGTTCCCGACGCCTTCGGGCGTCTCGTCGTCCTTCCTCTGCTGAAGCAATATTTGGCGGCCTGGCCGCAGATCCAGGTGGAGATGAGCTTTTCTGATCGCGTGTCCGACGTCGTGGAGGACGGATTCGACCTGGCGATACGGATTGGCGTCACGACATCGGACACGCGATTGGTCAGCCGTGTGGTGGCCAGGTACAGGGCGATGCTCTGCGCTTCACCCTCCTATCTCGCCGAGCGCGGCGAACCTCTCAATCTCAATGACCTCTCAGATCACGACTGCCTGATCTTCAGCAGTAGAGCTCAGAAGCAGAGCTGGCGCTTCCGAGATAAGGAAGGATCCTGGGTGAAGGCGCAGGGCCGAAGTCGCGTTCGGCTTGATAGCGGCGAGGCCCTTCGGGACGCCGCCGTCGCCGGACTGGGCATCGCCTTCCTTCCGGAGTTTCTGGTGGCTGACGATCTCGCCGCGGGCCGGCTCCGCCTGGTGCTGCCCCAACTTGAGGTCGAGGATGTGAAGATCTCGGCGATCTACCCCACCAAGCGATTCCTCGAACCCCGCGTCAGGCGCTTCATCGATCTGCTGGTCGAGGAGTTGGCGACCTGACGGCGCGGCGTGACTCCCAGGCTTCGAGGCGGCGCCGGCGCGAGCAGGCTACCACCCGCCGCTCTCCAACCATCGCTCCACCATGGGGAGCCTGTCGGCGCCCCAGAACATCTCCCCGTCGATGACCGTGGTCGGCGAGCCGAACACGCCGGCGCCGATCGCCGATGAGGTCGCCTCCCGCAGGGCCGCCTTCACCGCCTCGTCCCGCAAGGCGTCCGCAGCGTCACGTCGGGAGAGACCGAGACCGGTGACGACGTCAAGAACCGTAGCCGGCGTGGAGATGTCCCGGCCTTCCGACCACTGCGCGCGATAGAGGGCGAGGACCAGGGCCTCGACGCTCTCGGGCGATGTGGCGAGGGCCCACAAGACCGCGCGCGCGGCGTTGAGGGACGAGATGTCCAAGCGCGGGTCCGGAGCCAAGGTCAGGCCGTGGTGTCGAAGCGATCGCCCGATGTCGTGGAGCAGATAGTCGCCCTTGAGCGGTGTCTTGATCGGGGGCGGCAGGCCCATGGCTTCCAGAACCGTCACCCGCAGCAGGAACGGGCGCCAGTTCACACGACGTCCAAATCGATGCGCGATCGCGCCGATCCGCTCGGCGGCGATCCATCCGTAGGGCGAGGCGAAGTCGAAGTAGAAATCGATGCCCAGAGCGGCCGGGGGCGGTGCGGGGCGCTGCCCTGCCGTCGGGTCGGGCGACCTTGCGGGCACGTCAGCTCTCATCGGTCTTGCCCGCGCCGGCGAGCAGCTGGTCGCGGAGCGCGAACTTCTGGACCTTGCCCGAGGCCGTCTGCGGAAAGTTCTCCAGGAAACGCCAGTGTCTGGGCACCTTGTAGCCCGCGAGCCGCTCGCGGCAGAACGCGACCAGATCGAGGGGCTCTGGTCCATCGGGATCGGTCAGGCGGATGCAGGCCGCGACCGCTTCGCCCCACTCCGGGTCCGGCAGGCCCACAACCGCCACGTCGGCGACGGCGGGGTGGGTGATGAGGACGTCCTCCACCTCCCGGGGGTAGATGTTCTCCCCGCCGCGAATGATCATGTCGCGCAGCCGACCGAGCACGCGGCAGTATCCCCGCTCATCCATGCTGCCGATGTCGCCTGTATGTAGCCATCCGTCGGCGTCGATCGCGGCGTTGGCGGCCCCCTCGGCGTTGTAGTAGCCGGTCATCACGCCGTAGCTCCGGCCACAGATTTCGCCCGATACGCCGATCGGCGCGATATCACCGGTCGCCGGGTCGACGATCTTGACCTCTGTGTGGGGCAAAGGCCGTCCGACGGTTTCGAACCAGGCGGGGTTCGGATCCCTGACGGCGGTATGGGTGAGATAGGGCGAGGCTTCGGTTTGTCCGAACCCGATGGCGACATCCAGGCCGAGCATCTTTTCGGCCTGTCGCACCAACTCGCCCGCGACGGGCGCCCCCCCAAGCGTGACCAGCCGCCAGGAGGAGAGGTCGCGTGGCGCTCGAGCCTGCTCCTCGAGCATCCGGATGAGCATGGTGGGCACGCAGAGCATGACCGTGCCGCGTTCCTGCTCGAACAGGTCCAGCATGTGCCCCGCGTCGAACCCGGGGGCCATGACGTGCGTTCCGCCGGTCTGCATCGCGCCAAGCGTCGCGAGCCCGCAGCCGGCGGTATGGAACATCGGCATGGCGTTGATCCAGACGTCACCCTCGTCCCGGCCGATCGACTCTGCGTATAGGCGACCATTGTTGCTCAGCCCCCGATGGGTGAGGCAGGCGCCCTTCGGGAAGCCCGTCGTGCCGGAGGTGTACTGGATCTGGGCGATATCTCCCGGTTTCACGCTTGGTAGCGGGCCGGCCTCTCCGGACGACAGAAAGTCGTCCCAGCTCGAAAGCGGGATCACCACCTCCAGATCGGGCAGGCTAGGGCGGGCCATGGCCAGGGCCTCGGCAAGATCACGACCGCGATAGCTGTCCTGCAGGATGACGCCGCGCGCCTGCGACTGGCGCAGGACGTGCGTCAGCTCATGAATCAGATAGGCCGGATTGACGGTCACCAGCACCAGGCCGGCGAGCGCCGCGCCAAACTCGATGAGGGCCCACTGCGGACAGTTGCCCGACCAGAGCGCGACATGCTGCCCGGGCTCGAAATGCCGGAGTAGGGCGCGCGCGACCACCTGCGCCTCCGCCGCCAACTCCGAGAATGTCCAGCTGCGGCGCGTCGCCGGATCGACCTGTCCGTCGACCAGGGCGATGGCGTCCCCGAACTGCGCGGCCGCGATCAGCAGGGTGGCGCCCACGGAGTCCTCGATCAGGGCGGCCCGCCTGTCCGCCGGATAGTAGGAGGACGTGAGCAGTCTGGCTTTGGAATGCGCATCGCGCATGTCGGACCTCCGTTGGTTTTTCTCGGACTCGCGGCCAGGCCGGGCCGTCTCGAGAGTGGGTCAAATAGCGCGAGTTTTCCAAATAATGGCAACTGTGCAAATAATGACCTGAGCGCGCGGGCGCCGAAGGCGCGCCGCCCAGGCCAGCGGAAGCGGCGCTAGCGTGTCAATATATGAAATACTAACATATATTGACACAACCGTCCTCGGTGTTATTGCTGCTTCGATCGGGTCGCAAGCGAACGACGGCCACAGCAAAAATCGGGAGGAACGGGTGTTCCAGGCACATCGGGAAACCAGGCGGCAGGTCCGCCGACTCCGCCTTCTCGCGACCGGCGCAATGGTGAGCGTGGCTCTACCGACGATCGCCGCGGCGCAGGAGGCGTCGGGCGCCGCGGGCTCGGAGCTGGCGGAAATCGTCGTGACCGCCCAGAAGCGCGAACAGCGTCTCCAGGATGTCGGCCTGACGGTCTCGGCGTTCGGTGGCGAGACCCTGGCCCGAGAAACGGTCAACTCGGTCGCCGATCTCGCAAGGCTCGTCCCGGGCCTGGACGTCACCCCCAACCCGAGCGGGACGCCGGTCTATACCTTGCGTGGGGTGGGCTTCTTCGAGAACTCGTTGAGCTCCGCGCCGGACGTCGCGCTCTATCTGGATCAGGCGCCGCTGGCCCTGCCCGCGTTCTCTGCGCTGACGGCGTTCGATCTGGAGCGCGCGGAGGTGCTCAAGGGACCGCAAGGCACGCTCTTCGGCACCAATGCGACCGGGGGCGCGATCAATCTCATCGCCGCCAAGCCCACGAGCGAATTTCGGGCCGGGCTCGAGGCGACCTATGGCCGCTTCAACACGGCGCGGCTGGGAGGATTCGTCAGCGGCCCGATCGCCGACACGCTGAACGGGCGGGTCGCGGTCAAGTTCAATCGCGCAGACGACTGGCAGCGCAGCTACACGCGAGATGACACGCTCGGCAAAACCGATGACGTCGCAGGCCGGCTGTTGCTCGACTGGCGGCCCGCCGACGCGGTCCGTGTCGCGCTGAACCTCAACGGCTGGCTCAACCGGTCCGATCCGCAGGCGGCGCAGCTTGCCCGGCGCACGACGCCCGAGGACCTGCAGGCGCCGATCGGTTCCACGGGATTTGGCGGGACGGTGACGGCGGGTCTGCCCCTGCTCGCCCTGCCCGCCGCGCCGCGGGATGCGCGCACGGCCAACTGGGATCCTGACTATCGACCGTTCCGCGACGACCGCTTCTATCAGGCGACGTTGAGCCTCAACTACGATCTCAGCGAGGCGGTCACCCTGACCTCGTTGACCGGCTACGCCTCGCTTCGCCAGCGCAAGGCGTCATCGTACTCGGGTACGGATCTCCCCGCGTTCGACCAGGTCGCCAACGACGCGGACGCCCACGACTTCAGCCAGGAAGTTCGCCTGGCCAGCACCGACACAGCCGCGCGCCTGCGCTGGCTCGTCGGCGGTAACTATCAGAGGACATTCAGCTACGAGAATATCGACGCGATCTATCCTGAAGCCTCGACCGGCACGCGCGACGGGTTCAGCGCCAACAGTTTCGACAGCCGGCAGGTCTTCAAGCAATGGGCGGCGTTCGCGAGCTTCGAATACGACATCACCGATCAGCTGAAGGTGAAGGCCGGAATTCGCTATTCGGATTCGAGCCGAACGGCGGCTAACCGCGCCTACGACACGCCAGGCTTTGTCGAGCCAAACCCCAATAGCCCAGGCCTCACGAACTTCTTCAATATCGTGATCCCGGCCGTCTATGTTCCGATCTTCTGTCCGGGGTTCACGTTCACGCCGGTGGTGCACGGGGAGTCGATCTCGATCGACCCGGAAACCTGCGTGTCGGGGACCTATCGCGAGACGCTCAAGGAAGACAATCTTCCCTGGAGCCTCGGCCTCGACTTCAAGCCAATGGATGGCTTGCTGCTCTATGCGAACGTGTCCCGAGGCTTCAAGGGTGGCGCGTTTCCCCTCGCCAACGCCGCGAGCCAGGAGCAGTATTTCCCGGTTCCACAAGAAAAGCTCACGGCGTTTGAAGGCGGTTTCAAATCGAACCTGGCGGGTGGCAAGGTCGTCCTGAACGGCGCGGCCTTCTATTACGACTATGCCAACAAGCAAACGCGAGGGAAGACGGTCGATCCCTTGTTCGGCGCCCTGGAACAGCTTGTCAGCATTCCGGAGTCCCGCACCTATGGCGCCGAGCTGGACCTGACGGCGGCGCCAATGCGAGGTCTCACGCTTCGGGCCAGCGCGACCTATCTCGACGCGAAGATCGAGGCGTTCGACGGAGCCGTGGGTACGACAAGCGTGGGCGGGCTGCTGTTTCCGGTCCGCGCCTCCTACGACGGCGTGAGACTGCCGTTCGCCCCGAAGTTCGCCGCGTCCGCCAGCATCGACTACGAGTTTCCGGTCAGCGACGACGTCGAAGGCTTCGTGGGCGGCAGCTTCCGCGCGCAGACGAAAAGCTACGGCTCGCCGCAACTCGCCCCACAAGAGCAGGCCGACGCCACGATCAAGGGCTACGGGCTTCTCAATCTTCGCGCCGGGCTCCAGGCGTCGGACGGGCGTTGGAAGGCGTCCATGTGGGGCTTGAACGTGACCGACACCCACTACTGGACCAACAGCCTGCGGGCGTTCGACACCATCGTCCGATATACGGGCCGCCCCGCCGAATACGGTGTCACGCTCGAGTATAATTTCTAGCAACGACGTCCGTGAGCCGCACCGTCGATGGACGGGGCGGGGGGCGATGCAGAACAGCAGGAAGGTAGCCGGTCCATGACATTCGCCAGAGGCGTTCCGGTAAGGGACACGATCCTATGGGTGGACGATACGGGAGAGGCGCACCTGCCGCCCATCGTCTGCCTGCATTCGCTGTGGCTCGACGGCGGCATGTTCGACGCCCTCGTCACCGCGGCGAAGGGGCGGTTCCGCGTCATCCGGCCGGACTTCCGGGGGCAGGGCAGCAGTGCGCCGGCGACCGAGGACGAGGTCAGCATGGACTGCTGCGCCGAGGACATGATCGCCCTCATCGAGACGTTGGATCTGCCTCCGGTCAGCCTGGCCGCCGCGTCGATGGGCGGCGACGTCGCCGTGCGCATGGTCGCCCGCCGGCCGGAGCTGTTCTGCGCCCTGGTCATGCTGGGGTCGTCCGTCCGCGGGGAGCCACCGGAGCAGCTGGTTCGCTTCACGGAATTCCTGGATGGTGCCAAGGAAAAGGGCTTCGTGGGCGACGACCTCGCGATGCTGATGTCGATCATGTTCGGCGCGACCACGCGCGCCAAGCCTGAGGCGCGGCCCATGCTCGACTATTGGAGCAAACGGCTGGAGTTGACGCCGCGATCCCAGTGGCCTGCCTTGATGGGCGTCCTCAATCGGCCGACCGCGGTTCCGCTCCTGTCGGAGATCAAGATACCGACCCTTGTGTTCTCCGGTGAGGACGACATCGCGCGACCGCCCGAGTGGAGCCAGGAAGTCGCCAACGGCGTTGAAGACGCCACCCTGGTCTCGCTGAAAGGCGTTGGGCACACCCCCATCCTCGAGGCGCCGGACGTGGTGATTCCCCCCGCGCTCGACTTCATCGCGCAGGCCGCGCGGACCAGCGCTCCCGCGTGAGGGCGCCCGGCGAAGCGGAACAATGGTCGCCAGGCGGCGATCTCAAATCAGGAGTGATCACATGAGCTTCGACGGCGAATACCTGATGACGATTGACGGTCGAGCGGTGGCGGGCGAGGCCAGCATGGCGGTCATCAATCCCGCGAATGAAGCCGTCATCGCGCAGGTTCCCGACGCCAGCCGGGCGCAGCTCGACGCGGCCGTGACGGCCGCGAGCCGCGCCTTTCCAATCTGGTCCGCCCGTCCGCTCGCCGAGCGGCAAAAGCTGGTGGCGGCGATCGGGGCGTGCCTGGATCAGCACAAGGACATGCTCTCCAGGATCATCACGCTCGAGCAGGGCAAGTCCCGCGCGGGCTCGGACTGGGAGGTCGCCACATCCGCCGACTGGTGCCGGGCGGTCTCGACGTTCTCGCTGCCTGTGGAAGTGATCCAGGACACCGACGAGCGAAGGGTGGAAATCCGACACACGCCCATCGGGGTCGTGGGTGCGATCACCCCGTGGAACGCGCCGATCCTGATGGCGATCTGGAAGTTGGCGCCGGCGCTCCTGGCTGGGAACACGGTGGTCCTGAAGCCCTCGCCCTATACCCCGCTCGCGACCCTGGAGCTCGGTCGGCTGCTGCAGGACGTGTTGCCGCCCGGGGTGGTGAACGTCGTCTCCGGCGGGAACGATCTCGGACAGTGGATGACCGACCATCCGGCGATCGGAAAGGTGTCCTTCACGGGGTCGACGGCGACGGGGAGGCGGGTGATGGAGAGCGCCGCCAAGACGCTCAAGCGCATCACCCTGGAGCTTGGCGGCAACGACGCGGCGATCGTCCTACCGGATGTCGATCCGAAGGCGGTGGCGCCGCAACTGTTCTGGGGCGCCTTCTTCAACAGCGCGCAGGTCTGCGTCGCCATCAAACGCCTGTATGTCCACTCGGACATCTACGACGCCGTGGCGCACGAGTTGGTGGAGTACGCCAAGACGGTCACGGTGGGCGACGGCGCGCTGCAGGGGGTCGACCTGGGGCCGGTCCAGAACAAGGCGCAGTTCGAGAAGGTGAAGGGCCTGCTCGATGATGCGCGCGCCAAGGGACAGCGGTTCCTGCTTGGCGGCGAGGCATCCAAGGGCCCCGGCTACTTCATCCCCATCTCGATCGTCGACAATCCGCCGGAGGACTCGCGCGTGGTGGTCGAGGAGGCCTTTGGTCCGGTGTTGCCGCTCCTGAAGTTCGATGACATCAACGACGTGATCCGGCGGGCCAATGACACCGACACGGGCCTCGGCGGATCGGTCTGGTCCGGAGATGTCGACAAGGCCCGGGAAATCGCCGGGATGCTGCAGACCGGCACGGTCTGGATCAACGAAATGTTCGCCTTCTCGCCCGAGGCGCCATTCTCGGGTCACAAGCAGTCGGGCGTTGGCGTGGAGCACGGGATGCAGGGCCTGCTCGAGTTCACCAACACACAGACGATCACGAGCCGAAAGCTGGCGACCGCATGATGGGCGATGGCGAACCCATGGCGGCTGGTCCCGGCCCAGGGCGGGCTCGTCGCGCCCGGGCCGAAAGCGGGCCTCCCCTAGCTCGCTTGTCCTGGTGTTCGCCCTAGCCAACCCGCCGGGCTTTGCTAGCGTTGCGGCCTTGCTGGTCCGGCCGATTCTTCGGCGAATGCTCGACGGGGCGGACCCCGCCAGGGTCGAAGGGTATCCCAAGCGAGCTCATCTTCATCTACGCAGGCTGCATGGACAATAACTACACGCTTCAGACCGTCGAGCGCGCGCTCTCCTTTCTGGAGTATGTCGCCGAAGCGCCGGAGCCCCCGAGCATCCGCGACATCGCCAAGGCGCTCGATCTGAACATTACGACTTGCTACCACCTGCTGCGCACCCTCGTCGCGCGGGGCTATATCGAACGGAATGACTCCGGCGGCCTTGAATTGGGCGACGGGATCGATGTCCTCGCCCGCGGATATCGGCGCGCCCAGAACACCGAACAGCGCCTGGCCGGGATCGTAAGGCGACTGGCGGCCTCGACGCTGGAGACCTGCTTCCTCTCTCTCAAGGAGGGCGACCGTGTCGTTCTCAAGGTTCTTATCGAGGGATCCCAAAGGCTCAGGGTCTCGGGCCTCTATGTTGGGATGAAGGGGAATGAGCACCGTCGCGCCGCAGGCAAGGCGGTGCTCGCTCACCTCGACGGGGCCGCGCGGGCGGCGATGCTGGAGCCAAGTCTTGCGCAAATGCCGGATCGTCAGCGGAAGGCGATGCTCAGCGCGCTCGAGAAGGAACTGCAACAGACAACCGTCCGCGGTTGGTCGATCGATGAAGGGCAGTCGGAGGACGGGATCACCGCCCTGGGCGCGCCCGTGTTCGACGCATCCGGATCGGTCTTCGGCGCGGTGGGCGTCGTCGCGCCGGACTTCAGGCTGGAAAAGTCTCGTGAGGCGATCCAGGCCTCGATGATGTCGGCCGCGGCTGAAGCTAGCGAACTGCTGAAGGAAATCGGCGACGCTTGAGGTGCGCCGGCGAACGTCCTTGGATCATGGACGCTGAGCCGAACGCCCGGCGAGCCGTCGCAGCCGGGACCTGACCGCGCTCGATCGCGCGCCGCCGCCGCTGCGCGGCCGGTGGTCGAGATACGAGTCTTCGCACCCTTCTGAATTCCGGCGGCGGCCGACATCCCGGCGCGCCGGTTGCCTCCCTGTGCGCCCACCCTGCCGGTAAGACGCGTGACGCTGTACGGCCGCCTCGTGCTGGCCCTCGCTCACCCACAAGCGCACGCCCGCGAGGGATAAATTTCCCGCGCACGGGTTTACACCCGCACTCAACTAATGTCAGATAAAGACAATGTTTCAATATTTGCAATCACATTCGACACACGCCGACCCGGAGCGCGCCCGGGGCCTCTCTGACCTGGGCGCGTCGACCATCGCCAGGCTGCTCAAAAGCCGTGGTGGAGATCGAGCGGGGTGGGCAGGCGGGCGCGGTGCGATCCTGTCCAACGTGCCCGACCTCGAGCTGTCTGAAGCAGTCTTAACCGGCAGATCCTCTATTTGCCGTAGAACGATTGAGAATTCCGGGAAATCCACATGACTTATACTGTATCGGATGAAATCGTCTCCGCGCTTACCCGTCACGGGGTTTCTTTCATCTTCGGACAGAGCAACCCGACGGCGCTAATGCTGGCGGCGGAAGGCGCCGGGATTCGCCAGTTCCTCTATCGTACCGAGAACGCCGCGGGCGCCATGGCTGACGCCTATGCCCGAATTTCGAACCGGATCGGGGTCGTGGCTGCTCAGAACGGACCGGCCGCCACCCTGATGGTCGCGCCGATGGCGGAGGCGATGAAGGCGTCGATCCCCATGCTCGTCCTGGTCCAGGAGGTGCCGGCGTCGCAACGCGACCGCAATGCGTTCCAGGAGCTCGATCACTTCGCGCTCTTCGCCGGGGTCTCGAAATGGACCCGCCGGCTCGACGATCCAGATCGCGCGGCCGAATACATCGACCACGCCATGGTGGCGGCGAACAGCGGCCGGCCAGGCCCTGTCGTACTGCTGCTGGCCAAGGACATGCTGCTGCAATCCTCGAACCCGCACGGGCTCGAGCGGAAGCAGGATCTGGGCGGGTTCCCGCTCGATCGGCCGCGGCCTGACGCCGACGCCGTGGCGGCCGCGGCGAGGTTGCTCGCGAACGCCGCCTCACCGGTGGTGATCGTCGGCGGCGGCGTACACGCCGCGCAGGCCGTCGAGGAACTGGGCGAATTGATCGATCTGGGCAAACTGCCCGTCGCCACGACCAACATGGGCAAGGGGGCGGTCGACGAGGCCGGTCCCTTGGCGCTAGGCGTCGCCGCCAACATCACCGGCCAGAACGGTCCGGCGGCCGCGCACCGCGAGCTGATCGCCGGCGCCGACGTCGTCCTCCTCATCGGAACGCGGACCAATGAGAACGCGACCGATGCGTGGAGCCTGACATCGCCTGGCGCCACCTACATCCACATCGATGTCGATCCGTTGGAGGTCGGCCGAAACTACGAGTCGCTGCGGCTGGTCGGCGACGCAAAGGCGGCCATCGCGGACCTGACCGCAGCGCTGCGCGGCATGGACCTGGCGAAGCGCCGGCAAGCTGCGGGCGACCTTATGCAAGCGATCGGCGAAGGTCGCGTGGCGCGCGCGCGCGCTATCGCGCCCGAGTGTCAGTCGGACACGACGCCGATCATGCCGCAGCGGTTGATGGCCGAGCTCGACCGCCGGATTGGTCCGCGGGACATCGTCGTGGCTGACGCGAGCTACTCGTCGGTCTGGGTGACCGGCTACCTCACGTCGCAGAGAGCCGGCCAGCGGTTCCTCACGCCGCGAGGTCTGGCCGGTCTCGGCTGGGGCCTGCCGTTCGCGATCGGGGCCAAGCTGGCGCGGCCCGACGCGAACGTCGTGGCGCTGGTGGGTGACGGAGGCTTCGCCCATGTCTGGTGCGAACTCGAGATGGCGGTGCGCGAGGAGATACCGTTCACGCTCATCGTGCTGAACAACGCGCAGCTGGCGATGCAAAGGCACGGAGAGAACCTCGGCTTCGGGCGCAGCACCACGGGCATCACCTTCGCCGAGGTGGATCATGCGGCCATCGCCCGGGCGGTCGGCGCGATCGGGATCCGGATCGATGATCCTGGCCAGTTCGCGCCGGCGCTGGAGCGGGCGATCGCCTCGCGGAAGGTCACGGTGCTCGACGTCGTGAGCAGCGCGGACGCCTTCGCGCCGCTTCGCGTCTTCGATGGGCAGTCGGCGAGACTGGACGTCCCGGCCACCGCGCGGCCCTCCGGGGCGCTGCAGAGCGCGTAGCGACAATGCTTTCATCTCACGCCGCCGCCGACGCCGGTCGCCTCCGCCAAGCCGAGGCGCTCCCGGCTGTCCGTCCGCAGCTGATGATCGGAGGCTCATGGCGGGACGCATCCGATCGAGGAACATTTCCCGTCGAGAATCCGGCCACGGGCGAGGTGCTGTCGTGGGTCGCCGACGCTACGCCGCAGGACGCCATCGAGGCGCTGGACGCGGCAAGCGGCGTCCAGGCGTCCTGGGCGTTGAAAGACCCTCGCGATCGCGCCGAGATCCTGCGGCGAGGCTACGAGCGGCTCGTCACCCAAACTGACCGCTTCGCCCAGGTCATCTCGATGGAGATGGGCAAGTCGGTCCACGAAGCGCGCGGCGAGGTCGCCTACGCGGCCGAGTTCCTGCGCTGGTTCTCGGAAGAGGCCGTCCGCGTGCACGGCCGCTACCAACGCGCGCCCGCCGGCCCTTTGCGGCATCTGATCAGCAAGAAGCCCGTGGGGCCTTGCCTACTGATAACGCCCTGGAACTTCCCCTTGGCGATGATCACCCGGAAGGTGGGGCCGGCGGTCGCCGCGGGATGCGCCATGGTGCTCAAGCCCGCCGAACTCACCCCTTTGACCGCCGCGCTCTTCGTATCGCTCATGGAGGAGGCGGGGCTGCCGCCTGGCGTGCTCAACCTGGTGTCGACGACCAGGGCCCAGGACGTGGTCGGCGCGCTGCTGGCCGATCGGCGTCTGAGGAAGGTGTCGTTCACCGGCTCGACCCGGGTCGGGCGCACGATCCTCGCCGGCGCCGCGGCAAACGTCCTGCGAACATCGATGGAACTTGGCGGCAACGCGCCCTTCATCGTCTTCGAGGACGCGGACCTGGACGCCGCGGTCGAAGGTGCGGTGCAGGCCAAGCTCCGCAACATGGGGCAGGCCTGCACGGCGGCGAACCGGTTCCTGGTGCACAGGGCCGTCGCGGCGAGCTTCGTCGATCGGCTTCGCGACCGGTTTGCGGCCCTTTCCGCCGCTGGAGGCGCCTCGGACGGCGAGATCATGGGACCGCTGATCAGCGCGACCGCCCGGACGAACGTGCATCGGATGGTCGAGGACGCCGTTGACCGCGGCGCCGCGCTCGTGTTGGGCGGAGGGATCCCGGCGGGGCCGGGTCACTTCTATCCTCCGACGATCCTCCTGGATGTCCGGCCCGGATCGCGGGTCCTGAGCGAGGAGATCTTCGGTCCCGTCGCCCCCATCCAGCAGTTTTCCGACGACCGCGAGGCGATCGATCTCGCCATGGACAGTGAGCTCGGCCTGGCAGCCTATGCCTACACCCGCGACCTCGATCGAACGCTGCGGCTCCAGGATGAACTCCAGACCGGCATGCTAGGGATCAACACCGGGCTCATATCGGACCCCGCCGCCCCCTTTGGAGGCGTGAAGCAGTCGGGCCTTGGACGCGAGGGCGGGGCCGAGGGCATCGAAGAGTATCTGACCACGCAGTATGTGGGCGTCAGGCAGGCGGCCCCTTCGCCGTCGGACCCGCCCTAGCTCGAATTCGATCGGTTCGCAGAACCGTCCTTCAACCGGAGTGAAGCCTATGCCGCTGAACGAAATAGCGCTGGAACGGCTGGAGGGCTGGAAGACAGCCGCGATGGAATTCGCGCCGCTGCTGATGGGCGAGCCGTTCGATACCCCGCTGGCGGAGTTGCGGCGGCGCTACGATCAGGAACTGGCGCGCAATCTTCCTCCGGAGGGCGTGAGCATCGCCCAGGTGGACATGGGCGGGGTTCCGGGAACCCTCGTCACGCCCGAAGGGGTGAAGGGCGACAGGGCGCTCCTCTACCTTCATGGGGGCGGCTACCTGACCGGGAGCCCGTCCGGCTATCATGGCATCGCCGGTCACTATGCCAAGATGCTTGGCGCCAGGGTCTACCTGCCGGACTATCGACTGGCGCCGGAACATCCATTCCCGGCCGCCCTGGAGGATAGCCTGGCGGCCTATCGCTGGCTGGCCGACCACGTGGGGGACACTCGGAACATCGTGTTCGCGGGCGACTCCGCGGGCGGAGCCATGGTCGTGTCGACCATGGTGAAAGCCCGAAACGCATCGTTCCCCTTGCCGGCAGGAGGTGTCGCGATCTCGCCCTGGGCGAACCTGGAGATGACTGGCGCATCCTACATAAGCCGCGACGGGATCGATCCCCTGTGCAACCGCGAGATCCTGGTCCTGATGGCGCGTCGGGCCCTTGGCGGCACGCTCCCCAATGATCCGGATGCGTCGCCCGTCTTCGCCGACGTGCGCGGCCTTCCTCCGATCCTGGTCCAGGTCGGCGAGAGCGAGGTCATGCTGAGCGACGCCATGCGCCTGGCAACCCACCTGGCCGACAACCGCGTTCGCACCTCGCTCGAGGTCTGGCCGGGCATGTTCCACGTCTGGCCGATGTTCGCGGGCGTCCTTCCGGAGGGCCTGCAAGCGCTGGAAAGCGCCAGCATCTTCCTCGATCGGGTTCTCGATCAGGGTCGCGCCGGCCGTTAACGCGGGGCGCTGGTCGACAGCGTGCTCGAGCTGGCCTGACAAACACACATTGAGGCGGGCGTCGGTAAGGCCGGCGTCGGGGCTTGCCGGCGCATCGCCCATGCGCCGCGGGTAGGTCGACGCATGCCGCTGCATGTCGCCGGCCGAGCGCATCAGCTCGCGCAGCCTATCGCTAGGGAACAGATTTCCCCACTCCCGCGACATGAATTCCCGAAGCGGAGAAGAAATGTAAGTTTATCAGTTAGTTAGATTCGGTTCAGGCTCCCGGGAGCCCGTAGGGCGCCTAACCCTCACCCGCCGCCCTCTTGTTTCGATATATGAATTTATGCCAAATATTGAACTCAAATTGAAGGGGGACCATATGATCGAAGCTGTCGATACCGCGGTCGTCAGGTCTGCGCGGGAGGCCCCCGCCAAGCGTTTTCAAAGCCCCCTTTCAGTCAGGGCATGACGAGCGCCGAGCGCACAGCCGTGAGCTCGATCTCGGGGCGCATCAACAACAACGAAAAACTGTTTCCGGAGGGGAAATCATGTCGAGACGACAAAGCATTGTGAGCCGCGCGGCCCTGGTGGCGGCGCTGTGTGTCGCGCCCACGACCACGGCGTTCGCTCAGGAGGCCGGCGCGACCGCGTCAGGACTCGACGCGGCCACCCAGCTCGATGAGATCATGGTCACGGCCCAGAAGCGCGGCGAGAACGTCCAGAACGTTCCCATCGCGATCACGGCGCTCAGCGGCGAAGTGATGGCGGAACGGGGCGTTCGCAACGCGCTGGACCTGACCCAGTTCGTCCCGGGCCTGCAGATCAACAACCTTTTCCAATCGTCGAACCCCACGATCTTCCTCCGCGGCGTCGGCGTGAACGACTACAACGCCGCCTCTTCGGGCGCGGTGGGCGTCACCGTCGACGACGTCTTTCTGAACTCGAGCGTCGGCCAGCTCTTCGCGGTCTTCGACGTCGACCGCGTGGAGGTGCTGAAAGGCCCGCAGGGCACGCTGTATGGCCGCAACACCACCGGTGGGGTCATCAACTACGTCACCCGGCGGCCGACCTTCTCTCCGGAGTTCACCGCCTCTGTCGGGGCCGGTCGGTTCAACCAGGTCTTCTTCGACGCGGCCGGGGGCGGCCCGTTGATCGACGACAGGTTGGCCGCGCGGGCTTCGGTGGTGGTGAAGCGTCGTGACGGCTGGGGCGTCAATCTGCAGGACGGCCGCGACATCAATGGCATCGAGACCTATGCGGGGCGGCTGCAGTTCCTGTTCACGCCGACCCCCGACATCGAGATCCAGAACAAGATCGAAGGCGGCTTCAGCAAGTCCTCGGCCCTGGGCCACCAGTCGCTCGGCACATTCCACCTCACGGCGAACAGGGCCTGCACCGGCGAGGAAGTCCTGGCGCGCACGATCTGCGTGAACCCGATCTCGGGTTACAAGGCCAATGCGAATATCGATGAATTCAATACCAACGTCCGAGACAATTACGAGAATCTCACGAACTTCGCCGACCGCCTATCGGTCGTTTGGAACGGTGACAATCTCAGCCTGACCTCGATAACGGGGTACGTCTATAACAAGCGCGATCTCAACCAGGATATCGAATACTCGCCGTTCGCCATCGCCGAGCTGCCGGTTTGGGTGGAAAAGTCGGAGCAGGTGAGCAATGAGCTTCGCCTGGCCTCGAACGGCGACGGTCCGCTCAAATGGGTCGCCGGTCTCTATTACCTGCAAGAGAAGCTTTCGAGCGTCACCAATCTCAGCGTGTTGCGGGAGTTCAATCCCGACCCCACGCAACCTCACTTCGATCCGGCCAATTCGGTCTTGACCGTGGAGCGTGTCTTCACCCAGCGGACCGCCAGCAAGGCCGTCTTCGCGCAGGTCGACTACGAGGTGACCGACCAGCTGACGGTCACCGCGGGGCTGCGCTATACCGACGACAAGAAGACCTTGAGCTTCATAACCTATGGCGGGCCGGTCAACCCGGACAGCGATCCGCGGGCGCGTCTGCAGGATCGCCTGGTCGGGTTCGTCGACGCCGATCCGACCAACTTCGCGATCGATCTGCCTTCGCGCACCGTCACCACGCTCAAGAAGCCGACCTGGCGACTGGCGCTCGCCTACAAGGCCAGCCCGACGGTGAACGCCTACGCCAGCTACTCACGCGGCCTGCGGGCGGGGGGCTACAACACCGCGGCGCTGTTCAACGGGATCGAATTCAACGCCGTCGATCCGGAGAGCATCGACGCCTTCGAAGCCGGCGTGAAGACCGACCTGTTCGACCGTACTTGGCGGGTCAACGCTTCGGCCTTCTACTACGACTATCGGAACCTGCAGGTCTTCAGCCTCGAACCGAACCCCGCCGGCGGCGTGCCGCTGCAGCGGTTGCAGAACGCCGACGCGGAGGTCTATGGCGCGGAGGTCGAGATCCAGGCCCGGCCGATGCGCGGTCTGGATCTGAATCTGGGCGCGGCCTATGTCCACGCCACCTACGCCGACTTCATCGATCCGATCCGTGGCGACTTCAACGGAAACAGGCTGGACAAGACGCCCCGCCTGCAGGCGACCGGCAGCGCGACCTATCGTTTCGATCTCAGCGACGGTTGGACGGCCAGGGTGGGCGGCGACTTCTCCTATCAGTCGAAGGTCTACTTCAGCGCGCTCAACGATGCGCCGATGGTGAGCGCCCGCCACGGCGAGGTGAACCTCAATGCGGGGGTCTCCCACAGCTCGGGGGTCGACCTGTCGGTGTTCGTTCGCAATGTCGGCGACAACCGCTATCTGACCGACATGAACGACCTGTCGAGCCTGGGCTTCTTCTTCCCGGTCTTCAACGAGCCGCGCACCTACGGCTTGACGCTGCGCTACACCATGTAGTCGCGCGAGGCCCGGCGCGGACGCCCTCCCACCCGCGCCGGGCTGATCTTCCCAATTCCAAGCTTCTGGCCTGACCTCCTCCCGAAGGCCAAGGCAGACGTCCTCCCGGCCCTGGCGGCCGGGAGGGCGTTCCTGTCTTGCCTTGCCCGAGGCTCAGCTCAGCTCGAGATCGGTCCATTCGCGGGCCAGGTAGGCGACGCCATCGCCCGTATGGACCACCGGATCGAGCCGGACGGCGATGATCAGCACGTCCATGGGCATCCGGACGGTCTCGACCTTCGAGGCGACTGCGGTCGAGCTCTGCCTTCGCGCCCAGCGACGGGGCGACAGGGCGCCAGCAGCGGTCTGATCTTCCCCCGAATTAGTGGACGGGGTTAAGCCGCTCGACGCTCGGCGTCCGAGGCCTCAGGGGTCGGTCGAGCCCGCCATCAGCCGGCGGTCGAAGTCCGCCGCCAGGCTGGCGATCGTAACCCTTCCGAACTGCGACAGGAGCCGCCGCTCGGCCTCCGCAAGCGCCTCTGACATTGCGGCGTTGACAGCCTGTTCGACGAGACAATCGGGCGCGTCGTCCGCAGGTCCGATCGCGAACAAGGTTGGCGCGCCCAAGGCATCGTAGACGTCACGCAAGGTGATGGACTCCAGGGGACGATTAAGCACCCATCCCCCGCCGTGACCCTTCCCCGAGGCGACATAGCCGTGGTCCCGCAGCCCGGCCATGGTTCGACGCACGACAACGGGGTTGGTGTTGAGCATCCGCGCGATCACCTCCGAGGTGACCGGCCCGTCATGCCGGGCCATGTGGATCAGCACATGGAGCATGCGTGAAAGACGGCTGTCGCTGCGCACGCGCTTATGTACCTCACTTTTTCACGACACAACAGGAGTTGCGTGAAAGACGTCCGCGCCTATATGTAACTCATAAAGATACATGAGGTCGTGAAATGGTTTATGATGTGATCGTGGTGGGCGGCAGCTTCGCTGGGCTCTCGGCCGGCATGCAGCTGGCGCGCGCCCAACGCCGGGTGCTGTTGGTGGATGCCGGCCGGCCGCGGAACCGCTTCGCCGCGGCGTCCCACGGCTTCCTCGGCCAGGACGGCGTCGCGCCCGAAGCAGTCTTGAGTGAAGGCCGTCGCCAGCTCTCTGCCTATCCCACGCTCGACTTCCTTCAAGGGGAGGCGGTGCGAGTTCGGTCTGACGACACGTTCACGGTGGGCCTGGCGGACGGCGGCGCCGTCGAGGGTCGCCGGCTCGTGCTCGCCACCGGGCTCATTGACGACTTGCCGTTGCCGTCCATGCAGATGCGATGGGGCGTGAGCGTGCTGCACTGTCCGTATTGTCATGGCTATGAGGTTCGGGGGCGGCCGCTTGCGGTGGTCGCCAGCAACCCCATGTCGATTCACCAGGCGCTCCTACTGCCCGACTGGGGGCCCACCACCCTGTTCACCCAAGGTCAGTTCGAGCCGACCCTCGACGAGGCTGGACGACTTGCTCTGCGCAGCGTCGATGTTGAGCGCGTCCCGGTCGTCGAGCTCTTGGGCGACGCCCCCCACACCGAGGCGCTCCGCCTCGCCGATGGGCGCATCATTGCGGCGCAGGCCGTGTTCACGGCGCCCAGGACGCGCATGGCAAGTTCGCTTGCCGAACAGCTGGGCTGCGCCTTCGAAGACGGACCGACCGGACCCTACATCCAGGTCGACGCGGTGAAGCGGACCACCATCAGCGGCGTCTTCGCCGCCGGCGACGCCGCCCAGGGGATGCACAATGCGACCCTTGCCTCGGCGGCGGGGGTTCTGGCCGGCGTCTCGGCGCATCGCTCATTGGTGCTCGCTCAGGCGGCGGCCTGAGCCAGCCGACGAAGAGGTGCGCCTTCGACCGGCGGAGGCTTTCCCCTGGAAGGGCCGCCGCCAGAGTCGGGCGCCCCGGCCTGGTGAAGGCGCCGGCGCGTAGAGAACGGGGCTGCCGGCACATTCGACCTACCCGGGTCGGGCCCGCGCCGCCTGGGCGGCATTTGTTGCGGTTCGCAGGACAATCCATCCCGGTTTCCCGGCCTAACGCCGAATGCCCCGCGCCCGTATCGCTCAAGCCATCCTGAAACAGAGCTTTCGACAGGGGATTGCCCGATGCTCAAGACGTTCCTGCTTGCTGCCTCCGTGTTTGCGCTCGCTGCCGGGCCGATCTCCGCCCAAACCCGCGCTGCGGCCCCACCGCACGCATCCGCGGCCGCGCGGGGCGTCGCGAAGTTCCAGATCGGCCGCTTCCAGCTCTTCGCTCTGAGCGACGGTACGCTGCCGCTCGACGTCGATCCGCTGCTCAAAGGCGCGCCGAAGGCGGAAATCGACGCCCTTCTGGATCGCGAGTTCCAGGGACGCACCGTGGAGACTTCCATCAATGCCTATCTTGTCGACACGGGCGACCGGCAGATCCTGGTCGACGCTGGCGCCGGCGATCTCTTCGGCGCCTTTGGCGGCAAGCTGATGCAGAGCTTGGCGGCGGCGGGCTACAGCGCCGGGGACGTGGACGACATACTGGTCACCCACATCCATACGGACCATTCCGGCGGCCTGACCCGGGGTGGGCGCATCGCGTATCCAAACGCCACCGTCCATGCGGGGGCGGCCGACGAGGCGTTTTTCCTGGATGGCGCCCGGGACCACGGGCATGCGGCGGAGGCGCGCCACATCGAAGAGGCGATGAAGACGGTGGAGCCCTATCGCCGGGTGGGCCGGCTCGCCACGTTCCGGGGCGCCACGCAACTGTTCCCCGGCGTCAGCGCCCGGCCGGCCCCCGGCCATACCCCTGGCCATGCGGTCTATCGCATCGAGAGCGAGGGCCAGAGCCTGGAGTTCTGGGGCGACCTGATCCACGTCGGCGCCGTGCAGATGCCGCGTCCTGAGATCACCATTGCCTTCGACGTCGACCAGGACGCCGCGCGAGCCGAACGTGCCCGGCTGTTCTCGGCGGCCGGCCGCGATCGGACCCTGGTCGCCGCCGCCCACCTGAACTTCCCGGGCGTCGGCCGGGTGCGGCCGGAAGGCCAGGGCTATGTTTGGGTTCCGGCGCCGCACCGCTACCACGACTGAACTGCCCGACCCTATCTGCGGACGGCCGGGCGCTTCTGCGCCTCGGGGGGGCGGCCGTCGCTATGCGCCCGGGATGGCCCGAAGGTCGATCCGCGGGACCAGGAAGTCCAGGAGCGCCTTCACCTTCGGCGGCTGCACCCGGGCCCCAGGCCGGACGGCGTAGAGGCTGGGAGCAGGACCCTGCCAATCGGGCAGCACCCGCACCAGCCGGCCCGCCTGGACCTCGGCCGCCACACGCACGTGGTTGGCCAGCATCAGTCCCTCGCCGGCGAGCAGGAAGGGGTGTAGTCCCTCCGGGTCGGAGGCCACCGCCACCGGGCGAACGGGGAAGTGGCCTCGCTCATCACCCCGGGAGAGCGGCCAAGCCACCGTCGGGCGATTGAAGTAGAACTGGGTGAACAGCCCGGCGTGTGCCGCCAGTTCGTCCGGATGCTGCGGCTCTCCCGCCTGCTCAAGGTACCTCGGCGCCGCATAGAGGCCCATCGGCAACGCGCCCATCCTGCGGGCGGCGAGCGAGGAGTCCGGCAGGTCCCCCTCCTGTAGCCGGAAGGCGATGTCGATCTCCTTGGCCATCAGGTCCACGACCTCGTGCCCGAGCAGCAACTGCGGTTGTACGTCGGGATAGAAGCGACGGAACTCGACGAGCGCCGGCGCGAGGATCCGGATGCCCAGCCAATGCGGCGCGGTGATCCGCAGCCAGCCGCGCGGATGCTGCTGGAGTTCGCCGACCGCGTGCTCGGCGTCCTCCAGCTCCTTCACGAGCCCTTCGCAGTGGTGGAAGTAGACGGCGCCGGCCTCGGTGAGCTTCAGGCTCCGCGTCGTCCGGTTGAGGAGCTGCGCGCCCAGCCTGGCCTCAAGCTCCTGGACCTTACGGCTGATCCGGGTCTTCGGCGTTTTCAGCGCCCGGGCCGCGCTGGTGAAGCTGCCTTCCTGGACGACCTTCACGAAGGCGATCGTGTCGCTGAAGTCCCGCAGCATAGAGCTATCCCCCGCTACGCGCGATTGTATCTGTGCGCGGGACGGTGATGCCCGAATTTTCCGGATAATCAAGGCAAATAGCTCCGACTAGGCTTCGATTGTCCCGCGCAGGGGCGAACTCAATTCGGAGCTACACAATGATCAAGTCCCTTGCCCTGGCCGCCACCGCGACCCTGGCCCTGACCGCCGCCGCCGCTGCGGCGCAGCCCGCGGCGGTCCGCAACGTCATCCTCGTCCACGGAGCCTTCGCCGACGGCTCGGGCTGGCGCGGCGTCTATGACGAACTCACAGCCCGCGGCTACAAGGTCAGCGTTGTCCAGAACCCCCTGACGTCTTTCGCCGACGACGTTGCCGCCACCCGCCGGGCGCTGGCCCGCCAGGATGGCCCGGCCATCCTGGTCGGCCACTCCTACGGCGGCTCGGTAATCACCGAGGCGGGCGACGACCCGAAGGTGGCCGGCCTCGTGTACGTGGCCGCCTTCGCGCCCGACGTGGGCCAGTCGACGCTGGACCAATACGCCGAGGTCCCGCCGCCGCCCCACTTCCAGCCCGACGTCCAGTCCGATGGCTTCGCCTTCCTGAAGGCCGATCCGTTCAAGGCCGGGTTCGCCGCCGACACCCAGGACCCCGACGCGCGGTTCCTGCGGGATAGTCAGGGTCCGATCGCCATGAAAGCCCTGGAAGCCAAGGTCACCCGGGCGTCGTGGAAAACCAAGCCCTCCTGGTATGTGGTGGCCACTGAGGACGGGGCCATCGACCCCAGGCTGCTGCGCAGCACCGCCCGCCGCATCGGCGCGACCACGACCGAGGTGAGCGGCAGTCACGTGGTCTTCTTCACCCAGCCGAAGGCCGTCGCGGAAGTGATCGATCAGGCCGCTCAAGGCGCGCTCGGCGCCGCGCGCTGATCGGCGCAGCCCGCTCATTCCAATTCACCGCTTCAGGATCATTCCCATGAAAACGTTTCCGATCGTCTCCGCCGCCGTCGTCGCGGCGTTGATCTCCCCCTCGTCGGTCGCCGCACAGGTGCTAGAACCGGGAGCCCAAGCTTTCGTCGACGCCGCCGCGAAGGCCCCGCCGCTCTACACCCTCCCGCACGCCCATGCCCGCCAGGTGCTGGCCACCGTGCAGGCCCAGCGGATCCCCAGCGCCGCCACTGTGGTCCAGGACGCCGTCTGGCCTGTCGGCCCGACAGGCAAGGTCCGGGTCCGCATCGTCCGCCCGGAGGCGGCCAGGGGAAGGTTGCCCGTCATCCTCTACCTACACGGCGGAGGATGGGTGATGGGCGACCGCAACACCCACGACCACCTGATCCGCGAACTGTCCGCGGGCGCTGGCGCGGCCGTGGTGTTCGTCGACTACGACAATGCGCCCGAGGTGACCTATCCCGAGAACAACGAGCAGGCCTACGCTGCGCTGGAGTACGTCGCCCGGAACGCTCCGGCGCTGAACCTCGACCCGCGCCGCATCGCCGTGGCAGGCGACAGCGCCGGCGGCCACATGGCGGCCTTGCTGACGATGATGGCCAAGGCGCGCAAGGGGCCCGCCATCGTCCATCAGGTTCTGTTCTATCCCGTGACCGACGACATTTCGGACGACGACTCCTATCGCCGCTTCGGCGACGGTCCGTTCCTCACGAAGAAGGCCATGGAGTACTTTCTGGCGGCCAATTTCCCGGCGGCGCGCCGGGGCGAGGTGGCGGCCTTCCCCCTGCGGGCGCCTGTCGCGGCCCTGCGGAGCCTGCCCAGCGCCACAGTCATCGTCGCCGAGAACGACCTTCTGCGGGACGAGGGCGAAGCTTATGCACGCAAGCTGCTCCAGGCGGGCGTGCCGGTGACCTCGACCCGGTACAACGCGACGATCCATGACTTCGTCATGCTGAACGCGCTCGCCGAGACGCGCTCTGCCCGGGCCGCGATCGCCCAAGCCAGTACCGAGCTACGGGCCGCCTTTGCGCGCTGACCGGCCGGGCGGAGCCGCAAGCTCCGCCCGTCCTCCGGCGTTCGAAGGACTGGCTGTGGCGCCCAGTCAGAGCGGTCTCTCCGCCACCAGTTGACGCGCTTCAGCGACACGCAGTCATTTGAGAACTGGCGGCGTCCTTGAGCGACCGCGGGCCAGAGTGAACGTCGTCCGTCATGGCGGTTTGAGCGTCCGTTTGACGGCCTGAGCCCACCGGTCGCAACCGGCCGAGAGTGGCGTTCCTGCATGCGGACGTCTGGCCGAGTCCGCTCCCCGGCCATAAGCCAAGGTCTCGAAAGGCCCCTTCTGAGACCGTAGGAGCGTCCTGTGTGGATGGCTCCCGCGTTGCAAGGCTCGATTTGAAGTTTTGGCGGCTGGGTCGGGTGCAGTCTTGTGTCCGGCCTGTTGATGCAGTCGTTTCGAGGACTGCTGGCCCTGATGGTATCCGCAAGCTGGGTCCCAC
>NZ_JAUYOJ010000231.1 GCF_030697925.1 Phenylobacterium sp.
CAAACCATCGAACCGCATGCCCCGTGTTCTGAGTTAAATCTGGGCGCCGGCCTTCGCGGAGGAGAGCGGTGGCAGGCGCTCACAGGCCCAGCAATTCGCCCTCGCCATGGGCGGCTATGCCGATGCGGCCGCCGAACGGCTTCGCGCGGGCGGCGACCCGCTCCAGGATCTTCACCCCCTGGACGGGCGTCGCGAAGGTTGGGCCGCCGCGGGTGGCCATGTCGTCCTGCCCGCCCAGGCCGATCTCGTTCAGGGCCAGGGGGACCAGCCGCGCGGAGCGACAGTGTCCGGCCTCGAACACGCAGTCGACCACCAGGCCCTCCCACGCCTCCGGCGGATAGGCGCCTGGCGGCTTCTCCGTTTGGAAGATGAAATTGCCGAGGCCGTAGAGCAGAGGGACGCCCGCATGGACCTCCATCCCCTGCAGCAGGGGCGATCCGTGGCCGACGAAGACCGAGGCGCCGGCCTGGGCGCAGGTCCGGGCGAACACCCGCTGCCAGGCCGGCGTATCGGCATTGTCCAGCTCCCAGTCGTGGTTGTGCTGATAGGCGATCACCACGTCGGCCCGGGCGCGCGCGGCGCGGATCGAATCCAGTACCCGGGCCACGTCCTCGGGCAGCAGTTCGCGCGCGGCGTCCTGCCGAATCTCGTTGACGCCGGCGCGGGCCGCCCCCGCCGCTCCGCCTTCGCGGACCTTGCCGGTGGCGCAGGCCACCAGGGCCACCTTGCCCGCGGGCGTCTCGATCAGGGCGGGCGCGGAAGCGGCGCCCAGGTCCACGCCCGAACCTGCTGACGGCAACCCCGCGGCGCGCAAGGCGTCCAGCGTGTCGAGGATGCCCCCGGAGCCAAGGTCGAAGGCGTGGTTGTTGGCGGTGGCCACCAGGTTGATGTTCACCGCCTTCAGCGTGTCGAGGATCGCCGGGCCGGCCGCGTGCAGGGTCAGCGCCTCGCGGCTCGGCGCCCCGGCGCGGGGCCCCTTGATCACCGTCTCCAGGTTGGTGAAGCACGCATGAGCCTGGGCGAGACGGGCGGCGATGGCCGCGCGGCCCGGCCAGGCGGCGGGTGACAGCTCGTGTTCGATCAGCGCCTGGCCCAGCAGGGCGACCCGTAGCGGCGGCCTGGCCTCGGGCCTGGCCGGCGCGGCCGCGAGGGCCAGGCCCGAGGCCAGGAAAGTGCGGCGATGCATCGTCGAGGCCCCCTTGCCCGCAGACCATAGGCGCGCGATGCGTCCGCCGGGTAGTCCATGCTTCCAGGGCATGGGCCGATGCGCAGCCGCAATAGAGTTGCGCCTGGCCCGACGGGGCCCTCAGGGTGGCCCCAAGGTTGGCCCATCCGCCCGAAATTCAGGGACGCCAGGGCCACACAGCCAGAGGGGGCTAAGGGATGTCGAACGGCGATCGCCGCGTGAAGTCGCGGCTGCGGCAAGGTGCGGCCTATGGGGCGCTGCTGGGGGCAGGCGTGCTGTCCTGCGCGGTCTGGACCGCGCCAGTCCTGGCGCAAGAGGCGTCCAGCGTCGAGGAGATCGTCGTCACCGGCTCGCGGATCTCGCGCAAGGACGCCGACAGCGTCGGCCCCGTCACCACGATCACCGCCGAGGAGATCGCCGCCTCGGGCGCCTCGTCGGTGGGCGAACTGCTGCAGAAGTTGCCGGCGGCGGGCGTGAGCCTCAACTCCAACGGCACCCAGGGCACCTCCTACGGCGCCAGTGCGATCAACCTGCGCTATCTCGGCGGCGGTGAGGGCAGCGGCAACCGGGTCCTGGTCCTGGTGGATGGTCACCGCTGGGTGGACGGGGTCGGGCAGCGCGGGTTCCGCGACTTCGTCGATCTCAACACCATGCCGCTGGGCATGATCGAGGGCATCGAGGTGCTCAAGGACGGCGCCTCGGCCATCTACGGCGCCGACGCGATCGCCGGCGTGGTCAATATCCAGACCGTACGCGATTTCGACGGCCTACGGGTCTCGGCCAAGGCCGGCGTGACATCCGAAGGCGATGGCGAGCAGTATGCAGGGGTGGTCACCTGGGGCAAACGCTTCGACCACGGCGCGCTGGTGTTCTCGGCCAGCTATATCCGAGACCGGCCGATCCTCACCTCCGACCGGGCGCGCACGGCGCTGTCGCTCGTGCGGGTGACCACGCCCGGCACCAGTCCGAACGGCCTCTACATCCTGCCGGGCCTGTCCAGCAACGCCTTCTTCGGCACGCCCGCGGGCTTCGGCGCCGCGGCCAGCCCGTTCGCCGCCAACGGCCAGAGCCCCTACGGAACCGGCGCGCAGGCCGACAACAGCTTCCACACCGCGGCTCTGCCTGGCGATTTCTACAACACCCAGGCCCAGGGCATATATTCGGTGGGCCCGAGCGAGCGCTACGGCTTCTACGGCCGCTACAATGGCGACCTGACCGACACCCTGCGGTTCACGGCCGAGGCCCTGTTCAATCGCCGGATCTCCAACCAGAGGTTCTCGCCGGTCCTGCTGGACATCGGCGGCGCGGCCGGGACGATCCGTGGCTTCAGCTTGCCGTCCAACCATCCCTTCAACCCGTTCGGCACGGCCAACGGCGTGCCCGCCGCCAACGCGATCGGCTTCACCGCGGCCCAGGCCTGGCGCATCCGCCGGGTGATGGGCGACATCGGCAACCGCGACAACGTTCAGGATGTGAAGACCTACCGCTTCGCCGCCGGCTTCGACGGCGAGTTCGAAGCCTTCGGCCGCACCTGGGACTGGGACGCCTACGGCAGCTACGCCAAGAACGACATGAGCTCGAAGGCGCTAAACGGGGTGAACTACGACCGCCTGGCGCTCGCGCTTGGCTCGCCGGCGGTCTGCGCCGCCAGCGCCGGCTGCACGCCGGTCAACCTGTTCGCGCCGATGACCGAGGCCCAGGCCGCCTACATCCGCTTCACCACCAAGGAGGCCAATCAGACCGAGATCTACGACCTGACCTTCAACGTCACCGGCGACCTCTACGATCTGCCGGCCGGGATGGTGGCCATCGCCGCCGGATACGAGTATCGGCAGAACAAGGCGAGCGACACCCCGGACGCCTACGCCAACTCGACCCCGGTCAACATCCCGGCGATCTACACCACCACCACGGCCCAGACCCGTACGCCGACCTCAGGCCAGTACAGCCTGCACGAGGCCTATGTGGAGCTGGCCGTGCCACTGCTGAAGGACATGGCCTTCGCCGACAGCCTCGATCTGAGCCTGGCGGCCCGCTACTCCAACTACGACACGGTGGGCGACGCCACGACGCTCAAGGCCGGTGTCGGCTGGCGGCCGATCGAGGACATTCTGGTGCGCGGGACCTATTCGCAGGGGTTCCGGGCGCCGTCGATCCTCGAACTCTATCAGGGCGCGCGGGAGACCAGCTTCCAGGGCATCGACCCTTGCAACGGCGGCGCGGTGGTCAATGCCGCCCGGCCCGGGTGCGCGGGCGTGCCCGCCGGTTACAACCAGGCCAATTTCAATCTCAACGGCCTGATCCCCGGCACCATCTCCGGCAACGCGCAGCTCAAGCCCGAAACCGCCAACACCTACAGCTTCGGCCTGGCGGTGAAGCCGCGCTTCGTCCCCGGCTTGACCGTGACGGTCGACTGGTACGAGATCACCATCAAGGACGCCATCGCGTCGCAATCGGCGACCCAAATCCTGGGCCTCTGCGCCCAGCAGGGCGGTGTGTTCTGCGATCTGGTTGAGCGGGACGCCGGGACCGGGGCCATCCGCAACCTGCTGCAAGGCGCCCAGAACCTCAACGAGGTCTCGACCTCCGGGATCGACACCACCGTCCGCTACGAGTTCAGCACGGACTTCGGCCGGTTCGCCGCGGTGCTGGACACCTCCTACCTGGACCACTTCACCACCACGAGCCCCAACCCCACGGGCGCGGCGCCCATCGTCGATGAGCGGGCGGGCAAGGGAGACCAGCCGCGGTCCACCTATCCCCGCTGGAAGGGCCAGGCCTCGCTGCGCTGGAACGAGGGGCCCTGGAACGCCGTCTGGCGCGGTCGCTACATCGGCAAGAGCACCGACGTGGTCAATCCGGTGAAGGACCCCAAGACCAAGGCGATCTTCTACCAGGACCTCGAGGCCGGCTATGAGTTCGAACGGTACGAAACCTCGGTGACGGTCGGGATCAACAACCTGTTCGACAAGGACCCGCCGGCCTCCTACGCCAACGCGCCGATCAACTACGACATCTATACCTACGACGCGCGGGGCCGGTCCTTCTATGTTCGCCTGGGCATGCAGTTCTAGGACACGGGCGCCTCGATGACCGAGCAGGGCGAAACGCCGGACGTCGCCGTCCGCGAGCGACGGGGCGTCCTGGACCGGATCGCCGCGTTCGGCGACGCCCTCCCCGATCCGGTCTTCATCTTCATCGCCGCCATCGGGCTGGTCATCGCCGGCTCGGTGGCTGCGGCGGCCGGCGGCTGGAGCGCCGTCAATCCGGTCACCGGAGCGCGGCTGGAGGTGGAGAGCCTGCTGACCGAGGCCAATCTCGGCCGCCTCCTGGTGGAGATGCCCGACACCCTGGCCAGGTTCCCACCCCTGGGCCTGGTGCTGGTGGTGATGCTGGGGGCCGCGGTGGCCGAGCGGTCGGGCCTGTTCAGCGCCCTGATGGGCGATGCGGTGCGCAAGCTGCCGGTCCGCGCCCTGAGCCCAGCCGTCTTCATCGTGGGACTGATGTCACACCACGCCGCGGACGCCGCCTATGTGGTGATCATTCCCCTGGTGGCCCTGATCTATGCCGAGGTGGGCCGCCATCCCCTGGCGGGCGTCGCCATCGCCTATGCGGGAATTTCCGGAGCCTTCGCCGGCAACATCATTCCCGGCCAGTTCGACGTCCTGATCCTGGGCATCACCGAGCCGGCGGCGCGGCTGATCGATCCCGGCTTCGTCATGAACCCCCTGGGCAACTGGTGGTTCACCCTGGCCATCGGCGTCCTCTTCACCCCCATCGCCTGGTTCGTCACCGACAGGATCGTCGAGCCGCGGCTGGGCGCCTGGCGGGCCAGCGACGCGGCCTCCGCGACGCCCGGCGTGGCGCTCGAAACCCTGGGCGAGGCCCAGCGCCGCGGCCTGCGCCGCGCCGGCGTCGCGGCCCTGGTGGTGATCGTCCTGTTCGCCGCCCTGGCCCTCTGGCCCGGCTACACCCCCCTGATCGACGATGACGCCGCGGGGCCGCGGCGGATGACGCCCTTCTACAGGTCGCTGATCGCGGCGTTCATGCTGCTGTTCCTGGCCTCGGGCTGGGCCTATGGCGCCGCGGCCGGGACCGTGCGTTCGCACCGGGACATCGTGGCCATGATGGGCCACGGCATGCGCGACATGGCCCCCTATCTTGTGCTGGCCTTCTTCGCCGCCCACTTCGTGGCCCTGTTTTCCTGGTCCAACCTCGGCCCGGTGATGGCGGTGCGCGGCGCACAGGCGCTGAAGGCCCTCGACCTGCCCCACCCGCTGCTGCTGGTCTGCCTACTGCTGATGTCGTCGGGCCTGGACCTGGTGGTGGGCTCGGCCTCGGCCAAGTGGGCGGCCATGGCGCCGGTGGTGGTGCCCATGCTGATGCTGGTGGGGATCTCGCCGGAGATGACCACGGCGGCCTACCGGATGGGCGATTCCATCTTTAATGTCGCCACGCCCTTGGCCTCCAACTTCCCGCTCGTCCTGATCATATGTCAGCGCTGGGTCCCCAAGTTCGGGGTCGGCTCGATGATCGCGATGATGCTGCCCTACAGCCTGGGTTTCATGGCCGGCGGCTTCCTGCTGGTCACCGCCTGGGTGGGCTTCCAGCTTCCCGTCGGCCCCGGTGCGCCGGCCGCCTACGCGCCGCCCGCGGCGGTCGCGCCCGGAGCCCCCTAGGATGAACCTGTCCGACCCCTTCCACGGGATCCGGGTGCTGCGCGACGTCATGGTCCCCATGCGCGACGGGGTGTGTCTGGCCACCGACATCTACCTGCCGACGGGCGCGGACGGACCGGTGCCGGCGCTCCTGGAGCGAACCCCCTACGGAAAACGCGAGACCAACCACGCCGACCGGAGCGCGGCCGATCCGGAGCCGAGGTCGAAGCCGCTGATGGCCGCGGCCTTCGCCCGGGCCGGCTACGCCTATGTGCTGCAGGACTGCCGGGGCCGCTACGGCTCCGGAGGGATCTTCGCCAAGTACGTCAACGAGGGCGAGGACGGGGTCGACACCATCGCCTGGCTGCGCGCCCAATCCTGGTGCGACGGCTCGGTGGGCACGCTGGGCCTTTCCTACGGCGCCCACGTCCAGGCGGCGCTGGCGGCCTATGCGCCCGTGGGCCTCAGGGCCATGTTCCTGGATTCCGGGGGCTTCTCCAGCGCCTATCACAGCGGCATTCGCCAGGGGGGCGCCTTTGAGCTGAAGCAGCTCACCTGGGCGGTGAAGCACGCCCGGCTTTCGCCGGAGACCGCCGCCGACCCCGCCCGCAAGGCGGCGCTCCATGCGGAAGACATCCGCGACTGGGTGCGGGTGAACCCCTGGACCAAGGGACATTCGCCGGTGGCTGCGGCGCCGGAATACGAAGACTACGTCCTCGAACAGTGGGCCAACGAGACCTTCTCCGACTTCTGGCGGCGCCCGGGCCTCTACGCCGCGGGCCACTACGGCGGCTTCGCCGACGCGCCCATGGTCCATCTGAGCAGCTGGTATGATCCCTACGCCCTGACCGCGACCGAGAACTATGTGGCGCTGGCCGCCCTCAAACGCGGCCCGGTGAAGCTGGTCCTGGGCCCCTGGACCCACGGCCAGCGCTCGGTGACCCATGCCGGCGACGTGGATTTCGGCCCGGCCGCCACCCTCGACGGCAATATCGCCCCAAACCACGTGGCCCTGCGCCGGGCCTGGTTCGACCGCCACCTGCGCGGGCTGGACACCCCGGACTACCTGGCCAGCCCGGTGAAGCTGTTCGTCATGGGCGGAGGCTCGGGACGGCGCAACCCCGAGGGCCGGTTGGACCACGGCGGGCGTTGGCGCGACGAGACCAGCTGGCCCCTGCCCGACGCCACGCCCGTCGAATTCCACCTGCAGCCCGACGGCGGTCTCGACACGCGGGCGCCGAAGGTCACGGCCGAGGCGGCCTGGCGGCACGATCCGTCCGACCCCGTCCCCACCATCGGCGGCGCCATCGCCTCCGGCGCGCCGCTGATGGAGGCCGGCGCCTACGACCAGCGCGAGACCCCCCAGGTGTTCGGCGCCAAGGTCCCGGGCCGGGCCTTGGCCGACCGCGCCGACGTCCTGACCTTCCAGACGGAACCCCTGGCCGAGGCCGTCGAGGTCACCGGCCCGATCTCGGCCCGGCTCTGGGTCTCGTCTTCGGCGTTGGACACCGACGTGACCATCAAGCTGGTGGACGTCTACCCGCCCAGCCCCGACTACCCCGAGGGCTACGCCATGAACTTGACCCATGGCGTCCTGCGCCTACGGTTCCGCGAATCCTTCGACCAGCCGGTCTTGATGGTTCCCGGGGAAATCTATGACGTGGCCATCGAGGGGTTTCCCACCAGCAACCTGTTCGCCGCCGGTCACCGAATCCGCCTGGACATCGCCGGCAGCAACTTCCCCCATTTCGACGTCAATCCGAACACCGGCGCCCCGGCGGGCGAGGCGAGCGAACCCATCGTGGCCGAGAACCGGGTTCACCTGGGTCCGGCGACCCCTTCCTACATCCTGCTCCCGGTCGTGCCGCGCAGGCCCGCCTAAATGAGCCGGCCGGGTTCGCTTCCGGCCGACGCCATCGGATTGCGGGCGCTGCGCATCTTCCGGGCGATCATCCGCCTGGGCTCGGTGACCGCCGCGGCCGGCGAGGTGGGCCTGACCCAGCCCGCCGCCAGCCGGCTCCTGGCTCAGCTCGAGCGGCAGGTTGGGTTCGAACTCTTCCACCGCGACCGCGGTCGACTGATCCCCACCCCCGACGGCCTGCTGCTGTTCGAGGAGGTCGAGCGGGCCCTGGACAATGTGGACCGGATCCGCGACCTGGCCCGGGACCTGGCCGCCTTCCGGGTCGGCCAACTCAAGATCGTGGCGCCCCCCAGCTTCCTGGAGGGCCTGCTGCCCGACATCGCCGCCCGTTTCCTGGATCAGTATCCCAAGGTTCGCCTGACCATCGATTCCCAGAGCGTCGAGGCCGCCAAAGCCCTGATCGCCGCCCGGGCTGTGGACGCGGGCTTCGTTCCCCTCCCGCTTAGCCGCCCCGACCTGCACGCCGAGACGGTGATGGTGAGCGAGACCGCCTGCGTGATCCCTGTCGACCATCCGTTGGCGGCCCTGACCGTCATCGGCCCCAAGGATCTGCGGGGGGAGCCGCTGATCCTGCTGGGCCTGGGCCGCAGCTCCCGGGCTCAGATCGAAGCCGCCTTCGCCACGGCCGGGGTCATGCCCCAGGTGCGGGTGGAGACACACACCGTGGCCTCGGCCTGCGCCCTGGCCGCCCGCGGGGTCGGCGTGGCGATAGTCAATGAGACCCTGGCCCGGGGCTATGTGCGCGACCGCACGGCGCTGCGCCGCTTCACGCCGAGCATCCGCCACGAATACGCCTTCGTCACCTCGGCCGCGACCCGGCCGACCCGTTTGGCCGAGGCCTTCCTGACGCTGGCCCGGGACTACCTGTCGGCCCTGTGATCGGCGGCCCTGAATCGCCGCCGCCCCCAAGCGTCGCTGAATGCACGCCCTCGGGCTCCTATGCCGATGGCGCAGCTCACCTTCGGCTGGAGCCTGGTCGACCCTGCCAGAAAATCCTGCAGCGATGCCCGCCTACAATGTGAAGGTCCGCACCGCCGCGATGCAGGCGCTGAAGGCCACCTGCCGGGGTCAGATCGTCGTGTGGGCAAATGCCTGCCGATACCGAGACGCTGTAACTAAAATCGTCGCCATAGGTTGTCGCGCCCGCCTAGTCCTGGGCCTTCAGGCCCGTGAAGTCCTTGTCGAGCACGACGTTCACGACGCCGGCGTCGGCGTCGGAGCCGCGGATCGGACACCCCGAAGCGGCGCCCGCCCGCCCGCCAGGACGCCTTCGACACTGTTCTCTGGAGCCCGGACGCCCAGATCGTCTTCCTCGCCGCCGACCTCGCCGACCCCGACCAGGAGGTCGAGGTCGCGACCTCGATCACGGCCGCGCTCGTAGCGCGGCGGTCCCGCTGGCAGGGCGACACGGTCTGCGTCGCGACAAAGACCCGCCGCCGGTGGCGTCCACGGGAGTGGTGGAAATTCGCTGAGCGCGACCGCCGTTTGTCTTTTTCGCGCTTGAACCTAAGCAGCGCGGGAATTTGATGGTCGAATTGACACCTCGAAATGTCGCTTTGCTAGCGATAGCGAGTTTAAAACTCGTGGAGTTAGCGTAGCGAAGCGACGCTAAAGCCGCTTAATTTCAAACCTTGAAAAAATTTGAGTTAGTGGTAATTAGCGTCGTGTGACGACGCAAACTGCTAGAAGGCTAAACTGGCTTCTTCAAACCCTACCAGAAGGCCTTCTGGTGGATTCGCAGTGGTTGCGTGATCATGGCTATTCGACATCCCTCGTTGCAAAATATGTTGCGGCAGGTTGGCTCGAGAAGCCGGCGCGCCGGGTCTACCGACGTCCACGCGGCGCCCTGACCTGGCAGCAAGTCGTGATCTCGTTGCAGGTCGTGTTGCAGCTGCCGGTCAGCCTGGGCGGTCGCAGCGCGCTCGAGCTTCAGGGCTTCGGCCATTATCTCAGCGGCGGCCTGCGCGCGGTTCATCTCTATTCGGCCGAACCCCTGCCGCGTTGGCTCGCCGATCTCGAGATCGGCGTCGTGTTCCGCCATCATAACGACGCACGCCTGTTCGCCACGGAGACGGTCCCGCGAGGGCTCACCAGCCTGGACTGGAACCTGAAGAGCGGCGCTTCCCATAGCAACGACCCGGCGCACGGCGCTTTCCGGGTCGTGGGCTGGGGGCCTTGGGACTGGCCGATCACGGTGTCCACGCCCGAACGCGCGATCCTTGAGGTTCTGGAGGAACTCCCCAACCACGAGAGCTTCGAACAGGCCGACCGTCTGATGGAGGGGCTGAGCAATCTCAGCCCGCGCCGCCTGCGCAAGCTGCTGGCGGACTGCAAAAGCATCAAGGTGAAGCGGCTGTTCTTCTTCTTCGCCGACCGCCACGGCCATCAGTGGCTGAGGCGCCTGCCGGCGACGGACTTCGACCTCGGGACCGGCAACCGATCGCTGGTGAAGGGCGGCAAGCTCGACCGGCGCTATCACATCACCGTGCCCGAGGACCTAGATGGCCTGGCTTGATCTCTATGAGAAACAGGTTCGGCTGCTCATCGAGATCCTGCCCTTCGTCGCCGCGGAGAAAGACTTGGCCCTGAAGGGCGGCACGGCGATCAACCTATTCGTCCGCGACCTGCCGCGGCTCTCGGTCGACATCGACCTCACCTGGCTGCCGGTCGGGGATCGGCCGGCGGCGCTGAAGGGCATCAACGCCGGCATGAACCGGATCGCCGATGCGATCGCCGACGCGCCCGCCGGATTGAGGGTCTTCCGCTCGGTGCTGAGGACCGAGGGCGTTGCCACCAAGCTGGTGGTGGGCCGCGGCGACGTCCAGGTGAAGATCGAGGTGACGCCCGTCCTGCGTGGCTGCGCCTATCCGCCGGAGACCAGGGCCGTGTCGGAGGCTGTCGAGGACCGCTTCGGCTTCGCCGAGACGCTGGTGGTCTCCTTCAGCGACCTGTTCGCCGGCAAGATCGTCGCCGCCCTCGACCGGCAGCACCCGCGCGACCTGTTCGATGTCCGCGGCCTGCTCGCGAACGAGGGGATCGACGATGACCTCCGCGCCGCCTTCGTCGTCTACCTGCTCGGCCATGGCCGCCCGATGCATGAGGTCCTGGATCCCCGCCGCAAGGACATCGCCGCCGAGTTCGCCCAGGCCTTCCAAGGCATGACCGCCGAACCGGCGCCGCTCGATGACCTCCTGGCGACCCGCGAAGCCATCATTGCAACCATCACCGGAGGCATGCCGCGGGCGCATCGGGACTTCCTGACAGGATTTCTCGAGGGAACGCCCGACTGGGCCCTGCTCGGCGTGCCGGGAGCCGAGGCGCTGCCCGCCATCCTCTGGCGACAGCAAAACCTGGATACGCTCGACGCCGGTCGACGAGCTGCACTGGTCCACAGCCTGAAGGCTGTACTGGCCTGACCAGATCGCGCCGGTAAGACTCCTTGGTCTGGTCGCAGGCCGTTCTGGCCTCGACGTGCGCGAAGAGGACGATCGGCGACGGGCCAGCGGCGTGGCGCCGACGTTCGGTCCTCTGGGAGCCAGCCAGTCGGAATGCGAGACGCCTTGAGTCAGCTCGGCTCCAGAGGACCAAGCCGCTCGCGCGGCATGGGCGGATGGCGCACACGGTGGTGATCGGAGCCTGCCCGTCCTGTCCGGGATCAGGGGTCCATCCCTGCGGTCTCGATCCCCGGCAGATGCTCGGGCAGCGCGCCGCGGTTAGGCCGGCGCCTGCCGGCGGCGGCGGCCTTGCGCTCTGGATCGCGGGCTTCCTCGCCGGCGTCCTCTGCGGCCGCCTCCTGCTGGACCTATTCCAGCGCCAGCTCCAGCCGATCCAGCGGCAGGGCCTCGGCCCGTCGACCGATGCGGCGCCGCTGCATCTCCTTGAGGATCTGGCGCAGCCGCTCGGCCTCGGCGGCGCGGGCGGCGCGCTCGGCCAGGATCAGCGCCTGAACCGCGTCGACATCCCGCGGCAGGGCACCGGCAAGCTCGATCTCAATCGCGCCGTCCGCCGCCGCCTCGCGAGACCCTGAGCCTGCGCCTTTTGTCCGCCGTGATCGGGTACATTTCCGTTGCGCCTGCGGTCAGATCCTGGTCGCGGAAAAAGACGGGGGCCGCGCCGAAATCATCGCTCTGCGCCCCCTGGATGATGTCGGGCGCAAGACGTACCTCGATGGGGGACTGCGCCGCCTCAGGCTCTGCTAGCCTCTGTCGCCGTCAGGCTTCGCATCAGATCGAGCAGG
>NZ_JAUYOJ010000232.1 GCF_030697925.1 Phenylobacterium sp.
CAGCACCCGGTCGGGATCGGCGTGGGCCCGGTCGACCTTGTTGAGGCAGAGGATCGGCCTCAGGCCCATCTTCAGCGCCTTGCCCAGCACGAACTTGGTCTGGGGCATGACGCCCTCTTCGGCGTCCACCAGCAGGACGCAGCCGTCCACCATGCCAAGGATCCGTTCGACCTCGCCGCCGAAGTCGGCGTGGCCGGGGGTGTCGATGATGTTGATGCGGGTTTCCCCCGCCTCGCCATGCCAGAGCACGCTGGTGCACTTGGCCAGGATGGTGATCCCGCGTTCGCGCTCCTGGTCATTGGAGTCCATGGCGCGTTCGACCGTCGCCTCGTTGGCGCGGAACACACCCGACTGGGCGAGGAGTTGGTCGACGAGGGTGGTTTTCCCATGGTCGACGTGGGCGATGATGGCGATGTTGCGGAGCGACATTGAATTGCCCGGGGAGGGCCCTATCTGGAGAAGCGGGCGCTTGTAGGCGAGGCCGGACCATTAAGCCAGCACCTTCTCGCCGCGCCGCACATTGGCATTGTGCAGCTATTGTGCGCCGCACCAAATTTCTTCATCAGAAGGTGAATTACAACCTAACTGTTTTGTAACGAGTTTTTTCAGAGCTGTCAGGAAATGTGATGGCCAGAATACATTTTCAGTTGTTGTTTTGTGCGTCGCACTGTATATGTTCGAACTGTGAGGCGTCGCTGACGCCTCTGCCCTTCCTGGGCGTTTCCTCCCTAATGAACTGCCGGGCCCTCGGGTCCGGCTTTTTTTTGGCTGTCATCCCGGCCGCAGCGAAGCGGAGAGCTGGGAGCCATGAACACCTGATGGTTCAGGTCATGGCGGCGTCATCGCGGTCGCATCTTCATTCCAGCCATCAGGTGTTCATGGGTCCCGGATAAGCGCTGCGCGCTTTCCGGGATGATAGCTGTTGGCGCGGGCGCTGCAGTTACTTCAGGCCGGACCAGTCCGCCGCGGCCAGGGTCCGTGTCAGGGCCTCGAGGTCCGCCTGCAGGCGGGTGAAGCCCTCGGTGGGTTCCAGGCTCGCCTCGTCCAGATAGAGCCCGCGATTGATCTCGATCTGCAGGGCGTGGGTCCGGCGCGCGGGCCGGCCGTAGTGCTCGGTGGTGTAGCCGCCAGCATAGGGGGCGTTGCGCGCCACCCGGTAGCCCATGGCCTCCAGCTCCTTTTCCACTCGCAGAGTGACCAGCCCCGCGCAGGCCGCGCCGAACCGGTCGCCCAGGACGATGTCGCACGGCGCGCCGCCGACCCGCGCCGCGGCCGCCGGCATGGAGTGCCAGTCGATCAGGATCGCGTAGCCGTGGGCCGAGTGGGCCTCGCCGATCAGGCGGGCCAGGGCGGCGTGGTAGGGAGCGTGCGCCATCTCGATGCGGGCGCGGGCCTCGGCGAAGGTCAGCTTGCGGGCGTAGATCTCCTGGCCTTCGGACACCACGCGGGCGATGGCGCCCAGCCCTGCCGCCACCCTGGCCGTGCGGGCGCGGGCGAAGTCGGGCAGCTCGTCGGCGAACATGGCCTGGTCGAGTTCGAAGGCCTCGCGGTTCACGTCGATATAGGCTCGCGCCAGGTTGGCGCAGATCATCGAAGCGCCCAGGATGGGCCCCGCGCCCACTAGTTCGTCGACATAGGCGTCTTCCGAGCGGCGGATGGCGATGGCGTCCAGGGCCGCGGCGGCCATCATGTCGTCGGGATAGAGCCGGCCCGAATGCGGGGAGGCGAAGACCAGGGGGGTCGGGGCAGGCGCGCCGGCGCTCGCCGCTCGCCGCACCTCGAATGGCGGGACCTTCGGCGCGGCGCGGTTTGCGGCGATGGACTCCCAGGCGGTCATCGCGACCATATGACGGTGCGTCTGCTCAGCGGTCAAACGTCTGGAGGCGCAGGCGGCCGGTTCATCGCGGATTTACATCTAGGCGCCTAGGATCGTTCTTTGCCGACAACCCTCTCGGAGCACATATGCCTCGGATCCTGCTCGCCGAAGATGACGACTCCCTGCGCGGATTCCTGTCCCGCGCCCTGGAGCGGGCTGGCTATGAGGTGACCGCCTGCGCCGACGGCGACGAGGCGGCCGCCGTGCTCGATCAGGACTGGGACCTTCTGCTCACCGACATCGTCATGCCCGGCATGGACGGCATCGAGGTCGCCCGGCTCGCCGCGGCGCGCCATCCGGGGCTGCGCATCATGTTCATCACCGGATTCGCCGCCGTGGCGCTCGCCGCCGGCGACGCCGCCCCGCCCGGCGCCAAGGTGCTGTCCAAGCCGATCCACCTGCGCGAGATCGTCTCCGAGGTGGAACGGATGATGGCCGCGGCCTGATCGTTTTCAGCGGCGCTTGCACGGCGCGTCCCGCGCCGTTATACCGCCGCCTCCCGCTCCCTTAAGGGGAGACCGGCCGGTCGGACGTGTAGCTCAGCGGGAGAGCACCTCGTTGACATCGAGGGGGTCACAGGTTCAATCCCTGTCACGTCCACCATCCCTTTCCGACAATCCGTCCTCCCCCTGGCCAACCCAGGGTCGAGGCGGCTCGGCCGATACGGCGATCAGCGAGGACGGATTGTCGCGGCTTGCGGCGTCTTTTCATCGTCACCGTCAAAAACCCTTTTGCCGTAACGGTGTTGCGCGTTGAACGCAGTTCGAATGGATTGTTTCGCCGCGGCAAGAAATGGCCTAGCGCCGCCGCGCCAAACAGGCGTTTGATCCTTCCACCCACGGGCGACCATCGCGTCAGATCGAAACCGGCGTCCGGCGAGGGGGAGGAATATGATGTTGAAGAGCAGGTATCTCTGCGGCGGCTCCGTATTGGCCGTCGTCCTGGCGATGGGCCTATCGGGCCAAGCCGCCGCCCAAGACCAATCCAGCACTGTCGAAGAAGTCGTGGTCACCGGGTCGTTCATCGCCGGTACGCCCGAGGACGCGGCCCTGCCGGTCGACGTGATCAGTTCTGAGGATCTGGAAAAACAAGGCACACCTTCGACGGTCGAGCTCCTGAAGGCCCTGCCGGTCTCCAGCGGCGTCCTCGGAGACACCAACCAGTTCGACCCTCGAGCCCAGGGCTCGGAGGGCTCCGGCTCGGTGAACCTCCGCGGCCTCGGCGCCCAGCGGACCCTGGTGCTGATCAACGGCCGGCGCATGGCGCCCAACCCGTTCGGCCAGGCCGGCGCGGGCATCGTCGACACCAACATCATCCCGTCGGCCGCCATCGGCCGGGTCGAGGTGCTGAAGGACGGCGCCGCGGCCATCTACGGCTCCGACGCTATCGCCGGGGTGGTGAACTTCATCACCCGCACCAACGTGGAGGGCCTGGAGGCCAGCGCCAGCTACCGCAACGTCGACGGATCCAAGGGCGACTACACCGGCAGCCTGCTCTGGGGTCATTCCTGGGACAACGGCAACGTCCTGCTCAGCGCCGCCTACCAGCATCGCTCGGAGCTGACGACCACCGATCGCGACTGGGCCACCCAACCCTATTTCGACAACCCTGAAGGCGGCTGGTCGGCCGGCAACGCGATCGCGCCCTTCCTGCCGGTGACAAATACGCCGACTGGCGCCTTCACGCCCGCGGCGGGCTTCCAACTCGACAACGGCTGCACCCCCTTGGGCGGCGTCGTCCAGCCCGGCGCCCTGCCGGCCTGTCTCTTCGCCTACATCCCCTTCGACAACCTGGTGGAAACGGAAAACCGCTTCCAGCTGTACGGCGAGGCCAACGCCGATCTCGGCGACAACGCCAAGCTCCACATCGAGGCCTTCTATTCCGAGACCGACGTGCCGGAGTGGAATACGTCGCCCTCCTACCTGGCGCTGCAGACCCCGACGGCGACGACCAATCCCGCCAGCGGCCTCCCGGCGAGCGTGCTGGCCGGCTATTTCGTCCCGGCGTCCAACCCCGGCTTCGCCGCCTATCGGGCGGCCAATCCGAGCCAGATCCCGGCCTTCGCCACCGGCGCCCATATTCCCGGCGTCCGCTACCGGCCCCTCGGCTATGGCGGCAACCCGGCCTTCGACAACGGCCCGTCCCAGGGCCTGCGCCACTACGACGCCTTCCGGGTTTCGGGCGGCCTCAAGGGCCAGTTCGGCGACGACGGCATCGGCTATGACTTCTCCCTGACCTACGGCCAGGAAACCGGCGTCCGCACCGGCTACGACACCGTGGTGTCACGCTTCCAGCTCGCCCTGCGCGGCTACGGCGCGCTGAATAACGACCCGAACGGCTGCACCTCGGCCGAGACGGCGGGCTTCACCACCAACGCCGGCAACGCCGCGATCGGCTGCCACTACTTCAACCCGTTCTCGAACGCGGTGCAGAGCAACTCGATCACCGGGGCGACCAATCCGAGCTTCAACTCGGCCCTGGCCAATAATCCCGAACTGGTCCGCTGGTTCTTCCAGGAGGTCTACACCAAGCAGACCCAGAAGCTGTTCGTGGCCGACGCCGTGTTCAACGGCGAGCTCGGCATCGAGCTGGGCGGCGGCAATATCGGTTGGGCGGCCGGCGCCCAGTTCCGGCGGTCGTTCTTCACGTCGATCTACAACGATCTCAGTAATATCGACGCCAACCCCTGCATCGACACGCCGATCACCGGAACTACGAGTTGCACGGTTCGCAACGGCCCGTTGATGTTCCTGGGCACCGGCGAGCAGGCGGATCTCGAGGCCGACGTCTACGCCGTGTTCGCCGAACTGGCGGTGCCGCTCACCGACGACATCCAGATTCAGCTCGCCGCGCGCTACGAGGACTACGGCGGCGAGACCGGCTCGACGCTCAATCCGAAGGGCTCGATCCGTTGGCAGGCCGCCGACTGGCTGGCGTTCCGCGCTTCGGCCAGCACGACCTTCCGGGGTCCGCCCCTGACCTCGCTGACCAACAACAGCGTCACAGCGCTATCGTTCATCGGCGGCTCCTTCCGGGCCATCGACATCTTCGGCAACCCAAGCCTCGAACCCGAGACCGCCAAGACCTACAGCGCCGGCGCCATCGTCGAGATCGGCAACTTCAACGCCACGGTCGACTACTGGCGCTTCGACTTCGACAACCCGATCGTCGGCGAGCCGTCCGGTTCGATCGTCAACACCATGTTCCCGGGCGGCTCGGCGGTGAACTGCAACAACCCGGCCTTCGCCGGCCTGCAGGCGCGCTTCACCTTCCAGGGCGCGTGCGGGATCACCACGATCGCCCGGGTCCGCACCCAGGTGGTCAACGGCCCGCCGGTGAAGACCTCGGGCGTCGACGTCCTGGCCAACTACGACTTCGACGACGTGATGGGCGGCCGGCTGCGGCTCGGCGGATCGATCACCTACACGCTGGAATACAAGGTCGATCCGTTCGCGGTCGGCGGGGTGACGGTGGAGAAGGCCTTCGACGCCGCCGGTTATCTGAACTACCAGCTGTCGGCCACCTCGCTGCCGCAGCTCAAGGGCTCGGTGTTCGCCGAATACACCGCGGGGCCGCACAACCTGCGCTGGACGGTCAACTACATCGACTCCTATGTCGACCAGCGGACGTCGATCTTCGCCCCCAACCCGGTCAACGGCGCGATCCAGGCGAACGGCGCCAAGATCGACGAGACCTGGCTGCACGAGATCGACTACCGCGTGTTCCTGCCCTGGGACACCACGGTCAACCTGTCGATCGACAATGTGTTCGACACCGAGCCGTCGTTCGCCCGGCTCGACCTCAACTACGACCCCTTCACCGGCAGCGCGCTCGGCCGGACCTACAAGCTGGGCGTGAAGAAGAAGTTCTAAACATACCGCCTGCCTGAAAGGGCGGATCCAAGCCTCACGGGCGTCGCTGGGTTTCCCCGGCGGCGCCCTTTTTTCTCCCGCGCGGCCCTGGCGCGGTTCGTCTTCGCCGGCGTCTATTCGCTGGGGGTGACGAGCCGCTTCCAGGAACCTCGGAGCCGCCCCATCGGCGCCTTTCGGAGAGCCGCCCCGGGAGGGGCGGCGTTTTCTTTTGTCCGGTATAGTGGGCGCCTGGCGCTGTCTCTGGCTCGGCGCGTCTTTCACGCAACAGTTTCGGACCTGTTGTCGGTCGCGCCCGGTCGCCTGGCCGGCCGCCTGCTTGCGTCGCTATCGAACCGGGTCCGCGCGCCGCCGCAAGGCGTGAAAACCCTTATCCCACAATGGTCACACGATGCGGCAAGGCCGCTTTCAACGCGCCGCGCGGCGTGGATTCGCTGAAAATCCGCATAGCTACAGGGCCTTATGACCAATGATTACTCGCCAAAATCGGGCGATCAAGACCGCATGACAACGCCATGTTGCAGGCGTGAAAAATCTACTGGCGCTCCTGGCCGAGCCGACCGATGATATTTCCACTCCAGAGTCAAAAAGGTTCCGCGTTTAAAGCGGGACGGCTCTCGAGGGGAGGGAAACATAATGTTGAAGAGCAGATATTTCTGCGGTGGTTCGATTCTGGCTGTCGCCCTGGCGATGGGCCTTTCCGGCCAAGCCGCGGCCCAGGATCAGACCAGCACGGTCGAAGAGGTGATCGTCACCGGCTCATTTATCGCCGGCACGCCCGAAGACGCCGCCCTGCCGGTCGATGTAATCGGCACCGAGGAACTGGCCAAGCAGGGCGCACCCAGCGTCGTCCAGCTGGTCAAGACGATCACCGCGGCGCAGTCCTCGCTGGGCGAGAGCAACCGCTACAACGGCGGCGCGGGCACGGCCTCGATCAATCTCCGGGGCCTGGGGGCTTCCCGGACCTTGGTCCTGATGAACGGCCGCCGGCTGGCCGACACCACGGCGATCGCCTTCCAGGGCGGCGGCCAGGACCTGAACTTCATTCCCACTGCGGCCGTCGGAAGGATCGAGATCCTGAAGGACGGAGCGGCCGCCACCTACGGCTCCGACGCGGTCGCCGGGGTGGTCAACTTCATCACCCGCAAGGACCTCGACGGGTTCGAGATCGACGCCAACTACGCGCTGATCGACGGATCGAACGGCGACTACGATGTGGACCTCGCCTACGGCAAGCAGTTCGACGACGGCAACGTCCTGATCACGGCCGGCTATCGGCACCGCTCGCGCCTCGACGTCCGCGAGCGCGACTGGGCCCTGACCCCGTTCGAGTCGGTCTTCTACGGCGGCTGGTCGGGCTCGGCCAATCCCGGCATCTACGCGCAGCCGAACGGCGGCGCCCCCACCTTCCAGGACAACGGGTGCAACGTCCTGGGTGGTCAGCTCCTCACGCCGACCTTCCTTCCGACCACGACGGTCCCGCCCGGCAGCCAGTGCCGGTTCCAGTTCACCCCGTTCAACGACCTGGTGAACAAGGAGAACCAGTACCAACTCTATGCCGAGGTGAACTACAATTTCACAGAGGACATCGAGTTCCACGGCGAAGTCGCCTGGCACCGCAGCGACGTCCCCGACCAGCGGATATCCCCGGCCAACCTGACGACCCAGTTCCCGACCCCGATCAGCGCCGGCGGCACCTCCGGCTCGACGGCGGCGGCCGGCTTCAACGGCCAGTCGCGGTTCTTCATCCCGGCCAACCACCCCGGCCTGGTCAACCTGCGCACCGTCTGCGCCGCGCCGCTGACCGCGGCCCAGTGCGCCTCGATGGTCAACGGCGTCACGGCCAGCCAGACCGGCTGGCGCGCCATCGGCGTCGCCGGCCATCCGACCAATTCGGACAAGGCCGACCACCAGGACATCGAACGCACCGCCTTCCGCATCTCGGCCGGGCTCAAGGGCAAGATGTGGTATGACATCGGCTGGGACGCGGCCGTCACCTACATGGAGAACGAGGGTACGGTCGTCACCAACGACCTGCTGGTGAACCGCATCCAGAACGCCTTCCGCGGCCTGGGCGGCCCGGGCTGCAATCCGGCCACCGGCGTCGCCGGCGTAGGTGCCTGCCAGTACTTCAATCCGTTCACCAACGCGATCCAGGTGAGCGGCGCCAACGGCGCCTCGAACCCCTACTACCAGGCCGCGGTCGCCAACAGCCCGGCGCTGGTCGAGTGGCTGTACGGCACCTACACCAACGTCAACACCAACAGCATCCTGGTGGGCGACCTGGTGTTCAACGGCGACACCGGGATCGAACTGGGCGGCGGCAGCATCCGATGGGCGGCGGGCGCCCAGTACCGCTTCACCGAGACCCGCCAGGACTGGGAGGGCCTGGGCGACGTCCGGGCCACGCCCTGCGTCGACTCCATCGACGACGGCCTGCCGCTCTGCTCGAATCCCGTGGGTCCCTTCGTCTTCTTCGGCGCCCAGGAGGACTTCCTGGCCGACCGCAGGGCCTGGGCGGCGTTCGGCGAAACCCTCATCCCGCTCACGGAAGACCTCGAGGTCACGCTCGCTGTCCGCCACGAGGACTTCGGCGGAAATGTCGGCACCACCACCAATCCCAAGGTGTCGGCCCGCTGGCAGTTGATGGACTGGATCGCCCTACGGGCGTCCGCCGGTTCCACTTTCCGCGCGCCTGGCGAAGGCCAGACCTCGCCCGGCACCAGCAAGGGCGTCAGCAACATCGGCGGCAGCTACCGCGCGGTGGTCACCGCCAACAATCCGGCCCTCGAGCCGGAAACCGCCGACACCTACAACATCGGCGTGGTGTTGGACTTCGGGGCCTTCACGGCCTCGGTGGACTATTACAACTTCAACTTCGAGGGCGAGCTGGGGGTCGAGGACACCACCGGCCTGTTCAACGCCCTGGCCCAGACGGGCGCCAATAAGGGTTGCGCCAACGCCGCCCTAACGGCGCGCTTCGTCTTCAACAACCTGGGCTGCGGCCAGGCCAACGTGCTGCAGATGACCCGCAAGTGGGTGAACGGGCCGCAGACCAAGACCTCCGGCTTCGACATCCGCGCCCAGTACGAATTCGAGAACTTCTTCGGTTTCGACTTCATGGACACCAACGCGACGGTGGGCGTGGAAGCGACCCTGCTCAGCGAAGTCAAGCGCGGCCAGGCTTCGTTGGGCGAGGACTCCTCAGTCATCTTCGCTCCGGCCATCGATCGGGCCGGCCTGCATGACCTGGGCGGCGGGGACTTCTATTCCTTCCCGAAGACGCGCCTGAACGCCTTCGTGAACCTGCGGGGCGAGACCTGGAACCTCCGTTGGCAGGTGCTTTACCGCGAAGGCACCAAGAACGTCGGCGCGGCCTGCACCGGGACCTTCCCCAACTATGTCCAGACCCCGGACTGCCGGTTCAACTACGCGGCCAACGCCTACCAGTCCGTGGGCAAGACCGACGCCTATTGGCAGCACGACCTCAACCTGAACGTCGACCTGCCCTGGGACACGACGGTGTCGGCCAGCATCCTCAACCTGTTCGACGAGGATCCGCCCTTCGCCCAGAGCTTCTACAACTACGACCTGACCAACGGGAACCCGCTCGGCCGGGTGTTCAAGTTGGGCGTCAAGCAGCGCTTCTAGGGTTTACCTCCAGGCCGGGACGCCTCGCCGTTCCGGTCCGGCAGCCAACTGGGCGCCGTCCTTCGGGCCGGCGCCCACTTTTTGTCAGGGCTTGTGCTTGGGGGGCAGGGCCGCGATCTCCGCGAGGGAGAGCTTGCGGATGGTGCGCACGGCGCAGCGCTGCGGCCCGATCGGCGACCGGGTGATGATGGTCGCGTCGAGGCCCGAGCAGATCCAGGACGAACCCCGCGACTGGATGGCGATCTGGTGCTCCCAGTCGATGTCGTGGCATGGGCCCAGCAGGTCGAGCCGATAGACGTCCTTGACCCCGACCCGCAGGTTCACGGTCCGGTCATCGACGGCGCTGAAATTGCTGACATTGCGCGCGCTGAAGCACTGTCGCTGAGGCTTGGCGCCTGCGGGGTCGGCGGCGAAGGCCGGGGCGAAACCGGCGGCGCTAAGAGCGAGAACGGCCGTGGCGGCCATCCAGAATTCAGTCCGGGTCATGGCGAAGGCTCCTCTGCTCGGCCGGTCAAGGTTGCGCCGCCTCTGCGACGGAAATGCGGCCTCGCCGGGCGGCGCGGGCCCGGAACCGGTCAGGGTCGACCAGCGCCGCCAGAGGGGCCGGCAGGGGGGACGGCGCGCCGAGCGCCAGGGCGGCCACATGCTCGGCCAGCAGCGGCGCCAGGGAGAAGCCGCGCGATCCGAAGCCGGTCAGGGCGTAGAGCCCCGGCGCGCCAGCCAGGGCCCCGGCCAGCGGCAGGCGATCGGGGGTGGTGGCGCGGACGCCGGCCCGGCCCTGCAGCGGCGCTTCGGACAGGCGTGCGGCCAGGTCGGGCAGGGCCTGGCCCAGGCTCTCGAGATTGCGGGCATGATCGGCCAGACGCACACCCGTGTCAGTCTGGTCGCGGTCGTGGGTGGCGCCGAACAGCACCCCGTCGCGGGTGGGCAGGACGTAGCCGCCCCAGGCGGCGGCCGGGACGCCATCCACGCCCTCCGCCCAGCTCGCCTGGCCGCGCACGGGCTTGAGCGGCAGGTCCGGGCGCAGTTCGGCGCTGGCCTGGCCGGCGGCCAGGATCACGGCCTCGACCTCCGCCAGCAGGCCGCCATCGGCGTCCAGCAAGGCCCAGGCCCCGCCGCGCGGCTCCAGACGCGCCACCGTCGCGCGCAGAGCGGGCCCCGACCAGGCAGCCAGCGCGACGGCCGGCTCCACCACCAGGGCGGCGGCCAGATGCAGGGCGGCGGGAACGGCCTCCCTCAGGCGCTCGGAGGCCTGGTCGGCGGTGAGCGGCGCCAGGTCGCCAGGTTCGAACAGGTCGGACGCCGCGATCCTGGCGAATCGGTCGGGATCGCGCTCGCCGGCCGCCAGCTGCAGGACGCCGTGGGCGATCACGGCCTGGGGCTGGGCCTCGTAGAGCCTCACGGCGCGCCCGAAGGCCTGGGCGGCCAGTTCGGCTACCAGGCCGAGGCCCGCGTCCAGCCGCGGGGTCACCAGGGCGGCGGGATTGCCCGAGGCTCCGGCGCCTGGGTGTCCGGCCTCGATCAGCAGGGGCTCGCAGCCGATGGCGCGCAGGGCCCGGGCGGCCGAGACGCCGGCGATCCCCGCGCCGATGACCGCGACCCGGGACGGGACGGTCTCCGGCCGCGGCTGGCCGGGCAGTCGGGCCTCCAGGCGCTCGCGCTTGCGGCCGTGGCCGGGGCGCTTCTCGATTTCGAAGCCGGCGGCGTGCAGGCCGCGACGCACCGCGCCGGCCACCGTGAAGGTCGCGGCCCGAGCGCCCGGGGCCGAGCGCTGGGCTACCAGGGTGAGCAGGTCCTTCGACCACATCTCCGGGTTCAGGGCCGGCGAGAAGCCGTCCAGGAACCAGGCGTCGGCGTGGCCGGACCAGGCGCGTAGGGCTGGCTCAGCCTCCATCACCGCGAGATCGAAGGTGGCGTTGAACCGGGACAGGTCCACCCGGTGGAAACCGCGGGCCCGGCCCGGCCAGGCGGCGATCAGGGCCTGGGCGATGTCGGCCAGCTCCGGCCAGGCGGTGAGCGCACGGGCGGCCTCGTCCGCGGTGATCGGATGGGCCTCGACGCTGAAGATATGCAGCTGGGCGTGGGTCGGCGCGGTGGCGCGCCAGAGGTCCAGCAGGGCCAGGATGTTGAGCCCGGTGCCGAAGCCCAGCTCCGCCACCGTGAAGCGCCTACGCCCGGCCCAGGCCTGCGGCAGGCCGCAACCTTGGAGGAAGACCGCGCGGCTCTCGGCCAGGCCGTCCTCCGTGGAGAAATAGACGTCGCCGTAGAGGCGCGAGCGCGGCTGGCCGTCATCGGTCCAGACGAGGGGGGAGTCGGCGCTCATGGGGTCGGACTATAGGGCAAAAGAAAAGGGCCGCCCCAAGGGGCGGCCCTCCGCTCTTCGAACGCGAGTGCGTTCGAATGACTTACTTGGCCGGAGGAGCTTCGGCCGGAGCAGCCGGAGCCATGGCGGCGTCGGCGGCCGGAGCGGCGGCGGCGTCGGCGGCCTTGGAGGCGTCGGCGGCGGCGTCCGTAGCGGTCGCGGCGGCGTCAGCAGCCGTGTCGGCGGCGGCGGCGGCGGTCGAGGCTTCGGCGGTGGCTTCGGCGGCGGCGGCGTCGGCCTTTTCAGCCGGCTTGCCGCAGGCGGCGACGGAGAGGGCGGCGACGGCGGCGCCGGCGACGAGCAGCTTGCGAAGGATTTCGGTGGTCATGGTCCCTGGGTCCCCTGGAAAC
>NZ_JAUYOJ010000235.1 GCF_030697925.1 Phenylobacterium sp.
CACCGACCCGCCGCCGGGGATGTGGACCGGGGGATGCGGCTTGTCCTGGATCGGGCGCGGCCAGATGTTGACGTGCCGCAGCTTGTTGTAGCGGCCGTTCCAGGCGAAGGGCTCGCGCGTGGTCCAGGCCTTGATGATCAGATCGTGGGCTTCCTGGTACTTCTCCCGCGTCAGGGACGGGATCTGGCCGTAGCAGTAGTTGGTGTCCATGGAGGTCCCGACCGGGAACCCGGCCACCAGCCGACCGCCGGAGATGCAGTCCAGCATGGCGAACTCCTCGGCCACGCGGATCGGCGGATTGTAGAGCGCGATGGAGTTGCCCAGGACGACGATGGCCGCGTCCTTGGTGCGCCGCGCCAGGCCCGCGGCGATGATGTTGGGGCTGGGCATGATGCCGTAGCCGTTCTGGTGGTGCTCGTTCACCCCGACGCCGTCGAAGCCGAGCGTGTCGGCGTACTCCAGCAGGTCCATATAGGTGTTGTAGACCTCATGGCTCTTGGCCGGATCGAACAGCTTCTGGTCGATATCGACCCAGACCGAGCGATTGGTCTCCCGGAAATCGTCCGGCAGATACGGCCACGGCATCAGGTTGAACCAGGTGAATTTCATGGGTCGCTCCTCCCAGACCATCGCTTGCGATGGTCGACTTTCTGAGTTCTCCCGCATGGCGTCCCAGGGGCGCCATGCGGGGGCCGCCTCTGTCGGGCGGTCATGTGAACGACGATAACCAAAATGCCCCAGGCGCCAAGCGACTTCGGGCGATCAGCAAGTGACCTCCGGCGGAAGAAAAACTGATCACGGAGAGGCTTCCAATAAGGTGGCTTTGGGTTATATTGAGAACCATTCGCAACTGAGCGCCCGCCATGCACGCCGCCAAGAAGACCCTGAGCTACAGCCTGATGCATATGACGGTGGCGATCGGGGTCGCCTTCGCCCTGACGCGGGACTGGCGCGCGGCGCTGGCCATCGGCCTGATCGAACCCCTCTTCCAGACGCTCGCCTTTGCGGTGCATGAGAGGGTCTGGGAACGGATCGGCCGCGGAACCGACGCGGCGCCGTCCCGTTCCGCGACCGCCTGACAGCCAAGGAGAAGACATGACCAACGCCGGACCCAACCCCGCCGCCCGCAAGGCCGCCGCCGACGGCCTGGCCAGGCTGCTGGCCGATTCCTACGCGGTCTATCTGAAGACCCACGGCTATCACTGGAACGTGCGGGGCTCGAACTTCGCCCAGCTCCACACCCTGTTCATGGACCAGTACACGGAGATGTGGACCGCCATCGACGCGGTGGCCGAACGCATCCGCGCGTTGGGCGAGCTCGCCCCGCAGGGCTACGCGTCGTTCGGCAAGCTGTCGGCGATCAAGGACGGCGATCCGGCCAGCAAGGCCGAGGGGATGGTCAAGGACCTGATCTCCAGCCACGAAACCCTGATCGGCACGCTCTACTCGACCTTGCCCGCAGCCCAGGAGGCCGGCGACGAGGTCACCGCGGGCCTGCTCACCGACCGGCTGACCGCCCACGAGAAGCACGCCTGGATGCTGCGCGCGACCCTCGACAGCTAGGCTAAAGCGACATCCAGCCGCCGCGGACCGGGGAGGGTTCTGTGGCGGCTGGACTCGCAAGCAACGACACCGGAAGGCGCCGCATGCGGCAAGGACAGGCCCCGCCGACTACGTCTGGAGACTGGCGCCGCCCAGCATCCGGCGCATGATCCATCCGGACTATGGCCGAGGCGGGAACGGGAAAGGGCGCCGCGGTCTCCCGCGACGCCCTCGGAACCCAGGTTCGGAGACCCCTAGAAGCGGTACTGGAACTCCACGCCGAACGTGCGCGGGAAGTTCAGCTTCACCGTGCGGCGGAAGGTGTTGGCCGCGGTGACGGACGAGGTCGTCGAGCTCTGATAGGCCGTCTCGTCGAAGGCGTTCTTCACATAGCCGATGATCGTGAAGCGGCTGTCGCCGTCCTTCCACAGCGCGCGGAAGTCGACGATCTCGTTCGACGGCGCCGTGGAGTTCGGCTGGCTGAAGACCGTGGTCTGCATGTCGTCGGTATAGGTGTAGGTGCCGCCCAGGGTCAGGCTGCCGGCCGCGAAGTCGAAGGTGTAGTTCGCGCCGAGGTTCAGTTTGTGCTCGGAGGTCATCGGCAGGCGATTGCCGACCAGGGTTTGCGGCTGGCTGCCATTGGGCAGGGCCGCGCCGATCGGCTTGGCTCCGGGCTGAAGAGCCCGCGGGTCGTTGGCGTCGACGAAGCAGCAGCCCTCCTCGATCTCGGCGTTGATGTAGGAGTAGCTGCCGAAGATCGAAAGGTTGTCGAGCGGGGCCCACTGGGTCTCCAGCTCGAAACCGTAGTTCCGGGCGTCGAGGTTCAGGAACTGCGAGCCGGTGGAGCCGGTGGTCGCGTTGAGGACCACGGTGAGCGGCGCCTGGAAGCCCTTGTAATCGGCGTAGAATACCGCGGCGTTGAGCTGGAAGCGGCCGCCGAAGGTCTTCTTCAGGCCGAGTTCGTAGTTGTCGACATATTCGGGGTCGGCGTAGGGGAACGGCGTCAGGCCGTTGGAGGCCAGCCAACCGCCCGACTTGTAGCCGCGGCTGTAGCGGGCATAGGCGTTGGTGTCGTCGTCCGGCTGCCACTGCAGGCCCAGCGTCCCGGTCCAGGCGTCGTAGTCGGCCGCCAGGTCACGAACCAGGCCGCCGTTCGGGTCCTGCCGCAGGTTGGAATAGAGCGGGTTGGCCGCGCAGGTGGCGATGGTCGGGCCGCCGCAGACCACGAAGGTGGTGAAATCGACGGCCATGCCCTGGGCGGCGGTCAGCGGAATGCCGACCGAACGCAGGATGGTCGTCGTGGTGTTGGTCCGCGACACGTAGCGGGCGAAGTCGGTGCCGGTCTTCTCATCCTTGGTCCAGCGCAGGCCGGCGGTCAGGGTGAGGGTGTCGGTGAACGCGTAGTCGATCTGGCCGAAGGCGGCGAATGAATCGACCTCGAGCGTCCCGTCCACCAGCAGGAAGTTGCCGTTCGGGTTGGGCGCCGCCAGGCCGCCGGTGGCCAGGTTGATCGGCGACAGCATCGACGGATCGCCCAGCACGCGCAGGCCCTGCGGCTGCGAATAGACCTGGTGGTACTGGAAGGCGCCGACGATCCATTGCAGCGGGTCATCGGTGTTGGACGAGATGTTGATCTCGTTCGACCACCACTTCTGCTTCTCCTGATAGAAGAAGCGCTCGTTGGGCGAGACATTGGTGGCGGTGTAGGCCCCGAACGGGGTCGCCGCGTTGATGCTGAAATTACCCGTGCGCGAGGAGCGGTCCTCATCGCCGTTGGTGTTGTAGACATAGGCTTGGTACCCGGCGAGGTACTTCACGCTGATGTCGCCGAGGTCCCAGGTCAGGTCGAAGTGCAGACGGTTGTGGTTGGAGAGCTTGCCCTCCATCGTCTGGTTGGTGTCGATCTTGAACTCATCCGAGTTGCTGATGTTCGACGTGCCATAGCCGAAGGTCGGATTGTAGTAGAGCGCGGCATTGCCGAGGCCCGTGACCGAGACCGTGTCGTAGGGCGAGATGACCGCCTCGTGGACGTTGCCGACCCCGTAGCTGTCGTCCCAGTCGAACTTCGTATAGCGCAGGCGCGCGGTGATGTTCTCGCCGAGGTCGGCTTCGATCTGGGCCTCGATGACATAGCGCTCGACACCGCTGGTGTCGCCGGCCGGGCCGACATTCTTGATGAAGCCCTTGTCGCGGCGCTCCAGCGACCCGCCGAGCAGGAAGCGCAGACCATCGGTCACCGGGCCGGTGACCAGGGCGTCGGTGCGCCAGCTGCCGTAGTTGCCGACCGCCGCGCGGACCTCGCCGTTGAATTCGTCGCTTGGGCGCTTGCCGATGATGTTGAGCGCGCCGCCGATGGAGTTGCGGCCGTACAGGGTGCCCTGCGGGCCCCGCAGGATCTCGGTCCGCTCGATGAACAGCGACGGCGTCGAACTATCGGCCATCGAGTTGGAGAAGATGCCGTCCGAATAGAGCGCCACCGAGGGGTCGGTGCCGATCGCGTTGGTCAGGCGTCCGAAGCCGCGGATCGAAAGGCGGTCATTGTTGGTGTAGGCGACACTGGGCGTGATGCGCGCCAGGTCCTCGACGGTGGCGACCCCGAGCAGGTCGCGCTTTTCGCTGGTGTATGCCGTGACGGCCACCGGCACGTCCTGCAGGCTCTGTTCCCGCTTCTCAGCGGTGACCACCAGCTCTTCGATGGTGAAGGCGGTGTCCTGGGCCATGGCCGGCGCGGCCGCGGCGGTGAGGGCGGCGACAGACGCGCCCATGACAAAAAAACCGCGAAGACGCAGGGGTTGATGCAGCAATGTTACCTCCCAGCCAGACGCGGGCGTTATGCCGCCCGTCGCGAGTGCTTAATGGACCTAGGCTGGAGGTCTCGAACGCCGTTCGAATAGAGAGAAATGCATCGCGCCCGGCTTTCCTCCGCGGGGTGTGTCTTTCATCACGCGCGGGCGATGAGCGCCGTCAGACCCCGCACGGCGGCCTGGACCGCCTCGTCGCCCCGCTCAACGCCGTCCGCGCCGCGGGCCAACCCGACGGCGGCGATGCCGCGCCCCCAGGCCCAGATCGCCTCGGCCATGTCGTGGGCGATGTCCTCGGGATAGAGGCCCTGGAAGTCGGCCATGATCGCGCCGCGGGACACGGCGATGGCCTCGGCCTCGGCCTCGGCGACGTCGGCCCGGCCCGAGTCGCGCGCCTCGTACATCAGCTCGTAGAGCTCTCGCTTCTCCCGCAGGAAGGCGAGGTAGGCGCCGCCCGTTGTGCGCAAGCCCCCGCCCGTCGGGTCGGCCTCATAGGCCTCGCGCATGGCCAGGGCCAGTTGCCGGAAGCCATCGACCGCCAGGCCGGCCAGCAGGGCCGCCTTGTCGGCGTAGTGATAGTAGACTGTGCCGGGCGCCACCCCCGCCCGCTCGGCGATGGCGCGCAGGCTGAGCGCGGCGCGACCGCTTTGGCCCAGGATGTCGCGCGCCGCGCCCAGCAGTTGCCCGCGCACATTGCCGACATGGTAATTGCCCCGCCGGGCGAGCCGCGCCGGGGTCATGACATCGATCCGAAAGCAGGGCGATCGCCCCGCGACACCGTCACGCTCATCTCGCCTCGCGGGCGCGCCAAATTATCAATGGTAACCTATCCGGCCCAGGGAGCGTCCGCCAACGAAACCTGCGCGCAATTCGCAACCGATGCGTGAAGGCGCCCGCAATCAGGTCAGGCCTGCGACCTTAGCCCCGAGGGTGGCCACGAGGTCGGCGGGCGAGAGCTCAACCTGCAGGCCCCGCTGGCCGCCGTTCACATAGACCTTGGGATGGACCATGGCGGCGGCGTCCACCACCGTGGGGACCGGCTTCTTCTGGCCGAACGGGCTGACCCCGCCCACCCGGTAGCCGGTGATCCGCTCGGCGTCGGCGGGCTTCATCATGCCGGCCGACTTGCCGCCGACCGCCGCGGCCAGCTTCTTCATGGCCACCTCCTGGTCCGAGGCCAGGACCGCGCAGACCGGCTTGCCGTCCACCAGGGTCATCAGGGTCTTCAACATCCGATCCGGCGCGACCCCCAGGCTCTCGGCGGCCTGGAGACCCACGCGAGGTGCGTCGGGATCGTAATCGTAAGTCGCCAGCCCATAGGCGACGCCCGCCTTGTCCAGCGCGAGCGTCGCAGGTGTCGTCTTGGCCACCTAGTCGTCCTGGTGGCTGACCGCGGCGGTGGAGCCGACGCCCCAGCCCTCGGCGCCCGGCAGCTCAAACCAGAACGGCTTCTTGGCCTGGCCGCCCAGCTCTTCCATCGACATGGCGTCGTAGACCCGGCCGTTGGCGACCGTGTAGCGGATCGAGGTCGAGTTGCGGATGTCGGCCAGGGGGTCGGCGTCCAGCACCACCAGGTCGGCCAGCTTGCCGGGCTCCAGGGAGCCCAGGTCGCGGTCCATTCCCAGATAGGCCGCGCCGCCGAGGGTGGCGGCCTTGATCACCTGCATCGGGGTCATCCCGCCCTGGGCCATCATCCACATCTCCCAGTGCGCGCCCAGGCCCTCACGCTGGCCGTGCGCGCCGAGCTGGACCGAGACGCCCTTGTCGGCCAGGGCCTTCACCATCCGGGCGATGTTGATGTGATTATACTCCTCCTCGGGCGCCTTGACCGGGCGGCGGGCGCGCGCGTCAAGGATACGGCGGGGCACATATTTCGAGAGCCGCGGATCGGCCCAGACATCGGTGTGGGCGTACCAGTAGTTCTCGCCGAAGGGTCCGCCATAGGCGACGATCAGGGTCGGGGTGTAGCCCACCTTGGTGGCCGGCCAGAGCTGCAGCACGTCGTCATACATGACGGCGGTCGGGATCGAGTGCTCCACCCCGGTATGGCCATCGACCACAAAGGTCATGTCGTGCTCGAACAGGGAACCGCCCTCCGGCACCACCATCATCTTCAGCTCGCGGGCGGCGGCCAGGATCTGTTGGCGCTGCTCGCGACGGGGCTGGTTGTAGCTCTTGACGCTGAAGGCCCCGATGGCCGCCATCCGACGCAGGGTCGAGCGCGCGTCGTCCAGGCTGTCGATCTGGGCGGTGAACGGCGCCTTGGCCCCGTAGAGGATGGTGCCGGTGGAAAAGATCCGCGGCCCCACCACGGCGCCGGCCTTGGCCAGTTCGGAGTGGGCGAAGATCTCGCCCGAGTCGTTCGACGGGTCGTGGATGGTCGTCACGCCGAAGGCCAGGGAGACATAGTTCACCCAGCTCTGCTGCGGGATGATCTGGTCGCTGCCCATCGAGCCGTGCCAGTGCACGTCGATGATGCCGGGCATGATGGTCTTGCCGGCCACGTCGATCACCCGGGCGCCGGCGGGAACGCTCACCGAACCACGCGGGCCGACGGCCTCGATGCGATTGCCGTTGAGCACCACCACGCCGTCTTCGATCACCTCGTCGCCCTTCATGGTGACGACGCGCGCGCCGGTGAGCGCCGTGCGGCCGGTCGGCGCGGCATGGGCCTGGGTGAACGAGATGTCGGTCCCGTGCTCGGCCGGCTTGGGCAGTTCCTTGGGCGCGCCCTCGACGAAGGCGAAGGCGTCCTTCAGGTCGCGGGAGAACAGCTCGGGGCCTTCCGACCACCACAGCTTCCGGCCGTCGCCCGACCAGTGCAGGAAGTAGCCGGCGTCCTGGGTCACCTTGGTGACCGGTAGGGCCGCAGCCTTGGGCGAGATGTCCATCGACTTGCCGGTGCGCGCGAAGGGCATGACATAGGCGTTGAACCGCTCGGTCCAGGCCACCCACTTCTCGTCCGGGCTGATCGCGTATTCCGCGGCGAACTCGCTCAGCAGGTGGCTGCGCTCCTCCGAGCCGTCCAGCTTGGCCGATTTGAGCGCGCGCTTGTTCTCCGCCTCGAAGGTCATGAAGAACACCCGGTCGCCGGCGGCGCCGAACTGCGGCTGCACCCCGCCCTTCGACACCAGGGCCGGCCTGCCGCCGCCCTTGGCAGGGATCGCGTAGAGGCCCGGCTCACGGCCCCACATGGCCGAGGTCAGGAAGCCGTCGGACACCGCCCGATAGACGATGGTCGCGCCGTCGGGACTGAAGGCCGGCTCCAGATAGTGGCCGGGCTGGCTGGAGACCACGCGGCCCTCGCCGCCGCCAGCCGGAACCACCCGGACCGTGCCGAAATCCTGGTCGTTCCAGGTGGTGTAGACGATGGAGCGGCCGTCGCGGCTCCAGGCCGGATAGAACTCGAAATGGTCGCTCTGGCGGGTCAGACGGCGTGGCGCGGCGCCCGACTTCAGGTCCTTGATCCAGAGGTGGCCGAGCGCCTGGTAGACGACCTTGTCGCCGGCCGGACTGACCTCGGTCCAGCGCAGCATCTTCACCTTGAAGTCCTTGGGCGCGACCTCCACCGGGAAGCGCACGGCCTCCTGGATCGTGCGGCTGGCCTTCACGTGGAAGGGGATCTCGGCCACGGCCTTGGAGGCCACCTCGACCCGCTTGATCTTGCCGCCGGCCCAGACCACCAGAGCCTTGTTGTCGGGAGTCCAAGCCATGGACGGATAGACCCCGTGGACGGCCCAGGTCTCCTGCATGTCGCGGTCGAGTCCGTCGAAGATCGCGGTCTCGCGGCCCGAGGCCAGGTCCATCACGAAGAGGGTGGATTTGTACCGGACCCGCCGGATGAACGCCAAGGACTTGCCGTCCGGCGAGGGGGTCGGGCGGATCGAGCCGCCAGGCCCAGTGACGAAGGGTTCGACCTCGCCCTTCTCGCGGTCCAGGCGCTGGATCACATAGATCTGGCCGTTGACGTCCTTGGAATATTCGAACACCCCGCCCGGCGTGGCGTCGTCGCTGAAATAGAGATAGCGGCCATCGGGGCTGAAGGCCGGCTCGCCGGAATCCTTCTGCTCGGTGCGCTTCTTGGTGAGCTGCAGGCCCTCGCCGCCGGAGCGGTGATAGAGCCACATCTCCCCGGCCCCCAGGGAGCGGGTCGAGGTGAAGTGCTTGCGCGCCACGATGTATTCGGAGTCCGGCGTCCAGTCGGGCTGGCTCAGCAGGCGGAAGGTCTCCTTGGTCACCTGGCGCGGGTTGGAGCCGTCCCGGTCGACGATCCAGATGTTGTCGCCGCCGCCGCGGTCGGAGGTGAAGGCGATCCAGCGGCCGTTGGGCGAGTAGGCCGGATGCATGTCCCAGGCCATGCCGGTGGTGAGGGCACGGGCCTCGCCGCCGCCGATCGGGATCACATAGAGGTCGCCCAGCAGGTCGAAGACCACCTCGCGGCCGTCGGGGCTGACGTCCAGGCTCATCCAGGTGCCGGAGGTCACGTCGATGGGGACCTCGCGGGTCGGGCCGGGCGGGGCGCCCACGTCCCACTTGGGCTTGTCGGCCGGCTTCTCCAGCGACGGGGTGGCCACCGGCTTGTTCAGTTCCGAGGTGTTCGGCCGCGGCTCGCTCTCGGCCTTGCCCTCCTCGGTAGGGACCGGCGGCGGCGTCGGGGCTGGCGGGGCCTGGGCGAAGGCCGGCGCAGACAGCGCGGCGAGAAGGGCTGCGGCGAGCAGACGGCGAACGATCATGGGGACCCCGGACTTGGCGTGCGCGCAATTCAACCGAGGGGCGCGGGCTTGTCGAGTCCGCTCAGGCGCGATTTCGCGCGATCTCGTTCGACGGACGCTGTTCCTGCGGCGGTCGAAGCGGGCTATTGGGGTAAAATCTCCCATGCGCCCGGACGGATGGCGCGGAAACGGACCCTTGGGCGTTTCCCCGTCTGTCCCCCTTCGACGACGAGAACCCAATGAACGCCCATCCGCCGCTTTCCCCGCCGGTCGGGTCCGCCCTGGACCTGATCGGCAACACCCCGATGCTGGAATTGACCGGCTTCGACACCGGACCCTGCCGCCTGTTCGTCAAGCTGGAGAACGCCAATCCCGGCGGCTCGATCAAGGACCGGATCGCGCTCTCGATGATCGAGGCCGCCGAGGCCGACGGCAGCCTGAAGCCGGGCGGGACGATCGTCGAGGCCACCGCCGGCAACACCGGCCTGGGCCTGGCCCAGGTGGGCGTGCTGAAGGGCTACCGCATCCTGCTGGTGGTCCCCGACAAGATGAGTCGCGAGAAGATCCAGCACCTGCGGGCCATGGGCGTGGACGTGCGGATCACCCGCTCCGACGTCGGCAAGGGCCACCCGGAATATTACCAGGACATGGCCCTGCGCCTGGCCGCCGACGTTCCCGGCGGCTTCTTCATCAACCAGTTCTCCAACCCGGCCAATCCCAAGGCGCACGAGACCACCACTGGCCCCGAGATCCTGGAGCAGATGGAAGGCGACCTGGACGCCGTGGTGGTGGGGGTCGGTTCCGGCGGCACGCTCACGGGCCTCGGCCGCTACTTCGCCAAGGCCTCGCCCAAGACCAAGATGGTGCTGGCCGATCCGCTGGGCTCGATCCTCGCGCCGCTGATCAATACCGGCAAGACCATCGAACCCGGCTCCTGGGTGGTCGAGGGCATCGGCGAGGACTTCATCCCCGACAACTGCGACCTGAAGCTGGTCGCCAAGGCCTATTCGATCACCGACGCCGAGAGCGTCGCCGCCGCCCGCGAGTTGCTGGCCAAGGCCGGCGTCCTGGCCGGCTCGTCGTCTGGCACCCTGCTGGCCGCGGCCCTGCGCTATTGCCGCGAGCAGACCGAGCCCAAGCGGGTGGTGACCCTCGTCTGCGACACCGGCTCGCGCTACCTGTCCAAGGTCTACAACGACTCGTGGCTGGCCGAGCAGGGTCTGACCGAACGCCACCTGCACGGCGACCTGCGCGACCTGATCGCGCGTGCGCCCTCCGACGGCGGGGCCATCACCGTGGGTCCGCAGGACACCCTGCTCACCGCCTATAACCGCATGCGCCAGGCCGATGTCAGCCAGCTCCCGGTGCTGGACGACGGGCGGCTGATCGGCCTGATCGACGAGAGCGACCTGCTGGACGCCGTCGAGGACAGCAAACCCGACCGCCGCTTCGCCCAGGACGTGGCCACGGCCATGACCGCCAAGCTCAACACCCTGCAGGCCGGAGACCCGCTGGACGCCCTGCTGCCGGTGTTCGAAAAGGACCAGGTGGCCATCGTGCTGGACGGCCGCGAATTCCTCGGGCTGATCACCCGCATCGACCTCATCAACTATCTCAGGCGCGCGGCGTGACCGAAGAAACCAAGGGCAAGAACCGGCTGGAATTCGCCACCCGCGCCATCCATGGCGGCCAGTTCCACGACCCCACCACCGGGGCGGTGATGCCGCCGATCTACGCCACCTCGACCTACGCCCAGACCAGTCCGGGCGAGCACAAGGGCTTCGAATATTCCCGCAGCCAGAACCCCACCCGCTTCGCCTTCGAGCGGGCGGTGGCCGACCTGGAGAGCGGGACGCGCGGCTATGCCTTCGCCTCCGGCCTGGCGGCGATCTCGACCTTCCTGGAGGTGCTGGACGCCGGCGACCACGTGATCGCCAGCGAGGACCTCTACGGCGGCTCGTTCCGGCTGTTCGACAAGGTGCGCAAGCGCTCGGCCGGGCTCGAGTTCAGCTTCGTCGACCTGGCCGACCTGGCCGCCGTCGAGGCCGCGATCCGACCCAATACGAAGCTGATCTGGGTGGAGACCCCCACCAACCCGATGCTGCGCCTGGCCGACCTCGAGGCGATCGCGGCCCTGGCCAAGAAGCACGGCCTGCTGGCCGCGGCCGACAACACCTTCGCCAGCCCCTACTGCCAGCGGCCGCTGGAGTTCGGCTTCGACGTGGTGATGCATTCCACCACCAAGTACCTCTCGGGCCATTCCGACATCGTCGGCGGCTGCCTGATCGTCGGGAGCAACAAGGACCTCGCCGACCAGGTGGGCTTCCTGCAGAACGCCGTGGGCGCGGTGGCCTCGCCCTTCGACTCCTTCCTGGCCCTGCGCGGGGTGAAAACGCTGGCCCTGCGCATGCAGCGCCATTGCGAGACCGGCCTGAAGATCGCCCGCTGGCTGGAGGCCCGGTCCGACGTGGCCCAGGTCGTCTATCCAGGCCTGCCGAGCCACCCGCAGCACGAGCTGGCCAAGCGCCAGATGACCGGCGGCTTCGGCGGCATGATCTCGGCGGTGCTCGATCGCGACCTGGCCGGGACCGTGCGGATGCTGGAGCGCACCCGGCTGTTCACCCTCGCCGAAAGCCTGGGCGGGGTGGAGAGCCTGATCGAGCACCCGGCGATCATGACCCACGCCTCGATCCCGGCGGAGACCCGCGCCCGCATCGGCATCGCCGACGGCCTGATCCGGCTGTCGGTGGGCATCGAGGACGCCGACGACCTGATCGCGGATCTGGACCAGGCGCTGGGCTAGGGCCTGTTCCCGATCTCAGTGCGGCGGAGAGACCGCCCCCTCACCCAACCTCTCCCCCGAGGGGGAGAGGAACGAGTTGCGCCCACCTTTTCCTCTCCCCTTTGAGGGGAGAGGCTAGAGCGTTTCCCGCGCCTGTTGAATCGAATGTGATTGGGGTGTGGATTCCCGAGCGGGCCGAAGCGGTGGAGTCTCCTGTTGGCTTGGACAGGAGGTTTGGGTGGCGCGGGCTTATTCGGAAGACCTTCGGATCCGGCT
>NZ_JAUYOJ010000108.1 GCF_030697925.1 Phenylobacterium sp.
CTGACAGCCGACCGCCAGAGCAAGCCGGGAGGACGAAACGAGCTCCAGAGCGGAGCGACGCCAAGGGAGGGCGTGGAACACGGCGCCGATTCTGTAGCAGCGGCCACCTCAACGGACCGACTGCGATTTCAACCGAGCCGACCCACACCCAGCTGACCCCATCAAGCGCCAAACGAGCGCGTAGAGAACGCAGACACCCGACCGCGCCGATCAGCTCAGGACTGAGCAGCCGCCTATTGACCCATCGGCGTTGACTCGCCTGTTGGCTTGGGATGTTATTCACCCATAGGGGTGAATAATGCAGCTCCACGACACCTTGACCGCCCTGGCCGACCCCACCCGCCGCGCCATCCTGGCGCGGCTGGGGGCGGGCGAGGCGCGGGTGACGGATCTGGCCGCGCCGTTCGACATCTCGCTGAACTCGGTCTCCAAGCACATCCGCATCCTGGAGCGGGCCGACCTCGTGCGCCGCCGGAGGGCCGGGCGCGAGCACCTGCTGTCGTTCAATCCACAGCCCCTGGACGCGGCCATGGCCTGGATCGAGGGCCAGCGGGCCCTGATGACCCGGCAGCTCAACGCCCTGGAGGCGGCTCTCAAGGAGGCCAAGCCATGACCCAGACCGTTTCCGTGACCCGCCGGTTCGACGCGACGCCGGAACAGGTGTTCGACGCCTGGCTCGACCCGACGATCGCGGCGAAGTTCCTGTTCGCCACGGCGACCGGCGAGATCGTCAAGGTGGAGATCGACCCCAGGGTCGGCGGCGGCTTCCTGATCGTCGACAGGCGGCCGGACGTGGGCGAGGCCTCACACTACGGGACCTATCTGGAGATCGACCGGCCAAGGCGCCTGGTGTTCGACTTCTCGGTGGAGGCCTACGGCAAGGACACCACCCGGGTGACCGTGGAAATCCGCCCGGCCGGCGACGGCTGCGAGCTGATCCTCACCCACGAAGATATCGCGGCTGAATACGTCGAGCGCACCAAGGGCGGCTGGACGATGATCCTGGAGGGGTTGGCCAACGCGCTCTAAACCACCGCCACCGGGGTCTTGCCGAGCCGGGAGGCGGCCCTGGCGAGGGCCGTGATGCGGCCCCAGTCGCCGGACTGGACCGCGTCGCGGGGCGCGACCCAGCTGCCGCCCACGCAGATCACGTTGGGCTGGACCAGGTAGTCCGGCGCATTGTTCAGGTCGACCCCGCCGGTCGGGCAGAAGGTCGCCTGCGGGAAGGGGCTGGCGAAGGCCTTCAGCGCGCCCACGCCGCCGACGATATTGGCCGGGAAGAGCTTGAAGTGGGTGAAGCCGGCCCGCAGGCCCCACATGAGCTCGGTGGCCGTGGCGATGCCCGGCAGCAGCGGCAGGGGCCCGTCGGCGCCCTCCCCCTCGATCAGGCCGGGGCTGACCCCGAACCGGGCGCCGTTGTCGGCCGCCGCCTGGCGGGCCGCGGCCGTGGTCACGGTGCCGACCCCGACAACGGCCTCGGGGACCTCGCCGGCGATGCGCCGCACGCAATCCAGGGCCACCGGTGTACGCAGGGTGACTTCCAGGGCATAGAGGCCGCCCGCCACCAGGGCCTTGGCGAGGGGCACGGCGTGCGCCTCCTCCTCGATGATCAGGACCGGCACCACGGGCGCCAACTTCAGGATCTCGGCGAGGGTCAAAGGCGGTTTCCTTCCAGCTGTTCCAGGACGCGGGCCGCTCCGACCAGGGCCGCATAGGGATGCACGATCAACGAGGTCGGGATGTCGCGGGTATAGTCCGAAAGCCGGCCCTTGTCCTCGAACCGGCGACGGAAGCCGCCCGAGGCCAGGCGATCGGCCATGCGCGGGGCGATGCCGCCCGAGACATAGACCCCGCCGCGCGCGCCGCAGGTGAGCGCCATATCCCCGGCCACCGAGCCGAGGATCTCGCAGAAGCGGTCCAGGGTCTCCTCGGCCAGCAGGTCGCCGCCCGCCTGGCCCGCAGCCAGCACGGCCTTCTCGTCCCGCAGATCGGCGGCCACGCCACGCACGTCGGCCAGGCCGCGATAGAGGGCATGGAGCCCCGGGCCCGACAGGATGCGCTCGATGGAGACCCGCCCGTGGGTGCGACGCAGGCTGGCCCAGATGGCGGCCTCGATCCCGTCATAGGGGGCGAAGCCGGCGTGCCCGCCCTCGCTGGAGATCGGAATGTCGCCGCGCTCGGTGCGCACCACCATGGAGACGCCGAAGCCGGTGCCGGCCCCCAGCACCACCACCGGCGCGCCCTCCGCGCCTTTTAGCGCCGGGCCGATCACCCGCAGATCGTCGGCGTCCATCACCGGGGCCGCCAGGGCCTGGGCGGCGAAGTCGTTGATCAGCTTGGCGGCGTGGAACTCGAAGGTCCCGATCAACTCGCCCTCGGAGACCCGCCAGTCGAGGTTGGTGAACTCGATCTCGCCGTCGACCACGGGCCCGGCCACGGCCAGCACCGCCTTGTCGGGGCGCTGGCGGCCGGCGGTGGTCTCCAGATATTCGGCGATCACCTCGCTGAGGGCGCCGTACTCCGCCGCCGGATAGGTCTTCGGATTGCGAATGCGGCCGGTGTTGTCGACCAGGGCAAGGCGGGCGTTGGTGCCGCCGACATCGCCGACCAGGCCGGTATAGACGGTCTTCACGCGGCGTCTCCGAACAGGGCGCAGGCGCCGGCCTCGGCGGGGCCCGCGGCCCGGCGCATCCAGCCGAACAGCTCGCGGCCATAGCCGAATCCGGCGGGCGGGGTGGGCGCGGCGGCGCGGGCCGAGAGCTCCGGCGGATCGACCAGAATTTCAAGTTCGCCGGTGTGGCCGTTGAGGCGGATGACGTCGCCGTCCCGCACATTGGCCAGCACGCCGCCCATGGCGGCCTCCGGGGTCACATGGATGGCCGCCGCGACCTTGCCCGAGGCGCCCGACATCCGCCCGTCGGTGACCAGCGCCACCTTGAAGCCCTTGTCCTGCAGAACGCCCAGCACCGGGGTCAGGCTGTGCAGCTCCGGCATGCCGTTGGCGCGCGGGCCCTGGAAGCGGACCACGGCGATGAAGTCGCGGTTGAGCTCGCCGCGCTTGTGGGCGGCCAGCAGGTCGTCCTGGTCGTCGAACACCAGGGCCGGTGCCTCGACCACCAGGTTCTCGGGCTTGACCGCCGAGGTCTTGATGACCGCCCGGCCGAGGCCTCCCTTCAGCAGGCGCAGACCGCCCTCCGGCTGGAAGGGGTCGGAGACCGGGCGAAGGATGTCGGGGTTCAGGCTCTGGGCGGTCCCGTCGCGCCACACCAGTTCGCCATGCTCCAGGAAGGGCTCCTGCTGGTAGCGGCGCAGGCCGGGTCCGGCGACGGTGGTCACGTCGTCGTGCGCCAGGCCCGCGTCCAGCAGTTCGCGCACCACGAAGGCCATGCCGCCGGCGGCGTGAAAGGCGTTCACGTCCTCGCTGCCGTTCGGATAGACCCGCGCCAGCAGCGGCGTCACCCCCGAGAGCTCGTCGAAGTCGGACCAGTCGATCAGCACGCCCGCGGCGCGGGCCATGGCGACCAGGTGCAGCGTGTGGTTGGTCGAGCCGCCGGTGGCCAGCAGCCCGGCCAGGGCGTTGACGATGGCCTTGGCGTCCACCACCGCGGCCATCGGCGTGTAGGCGTTGGTCCCCTGGGCGATCTCGACGGCGCGCTTGGGGGCATGGGCCACCAGGGCGTCACGCAGGGGCGTGTTGGGATGGATGAAGGCCGAGCCCGGCAGGTGCAGGCCCATCATCTCCATCATCATCTGGTTGGAGTTGGCGGTGCCGTAGAAGGTGCAGGTCCCCGGCCCGTGATAGGACTTCATCTCGACGTCGAGCAGCTCGTCGCGCGTGGCCTTGCCCTCGGCGAACAGGCCGCGCACTCGGGCCTTTTCGGCGTTGGAAAGGCCGCTGCTCATGGGTCCGCCGGGGACGAAGATCACCGGCAGGTGACCGAAGGCCAGGGCCCCGATGGTCAGGCCGGGCACGATCTTGTCGCAGATCCCCAGCAGCAGGGCGGCGTCGAAGGCGTCGTGGGTCAGGGCGACGGCCGTCGACATGGCGATGACGTCGCGGGAGAACAGCGACAGCTCCATCCCCGGCCGGCCTTGCGTCACGCCATCGCACATGGCGGGCACCCCGCCGGCGAACTGGGCCGTGGCGCCCACCTCCTCCGCCCCGGCCTTGATCAGGTCGGGGAAGCGCTCCAGCGGCTGGTGGGCCGAGAGCATGTCGTTATAGGCCGAGACGATGGCCACGTTGGGCGCGGTGGGATTGCGCATCCGCTGCTTGTCCTCGTCCGGCGAGGCGGCGAAGGCGTGGGCCCAGTTGGCGCAGGAGAGCTTGGCGCGGCCGGGGCCTTGGTGGCGGGCGGCCTCCATGCGGGCCAGATAGTCGGTGCGCGCCTCGCGGCTGCGCTCGACGATGCGTTCGGTGACGGCGGCGGTGACGGGATGGAGGGACATGGCGGCTCTCGAACTCACGGCGTCCAGAGGATGCGAACGGGCGCTTTAGCCTGTTCCAGCAGGGCGTGCACGGGAAGACCGGCGCCGTCCTCGACGATCGCCCGCTTCGTCTCGCCGGAGATCAGGATCAGGGTGGCGCGCGCCCGCAGCAGGGCGGGCATGGTCATGGTGATCCGCGCCACCGGCGGGGAGCCGACGCCGGCCGGAACGCCCAGCAGCAGGCGGTCGCCGGCCGGATCCATGCCGGCCTCGATCACCGGGCTGCCGGGGATCAGCGAGGCCACGTGGCCATCCTCGCCCATGCCCAGCAGCAGCATGTCGTAGGAGCCCAGGGCCGCGATTTCGGGCTCGGCCAGGTCGGCGGCGGCTTGCGGGCTCTCGGCAGGCCGCGACAGCGGCACGAAGCGCGCCGCGGCGGCGGCCTCGACCAGCAGCCGCTCGCGCACCAGGCGTTCGTTGGAGTCCGGCGAGGTCGCGGGCAGGAAGCGATCGTCCGACAGGGTGACGGCCACCCGGCTCCAATCCAGCCGCGACCGGCAGAGCTGGTCATAGACCGGCGCGGGCGAACGGCCGCCGGTGGCCACCAGGCTGGCGCCGCCGCGATGGTCGATGGCTGAGAGCAGGGCCGCGTGCGCGGCGGTCGCGGCGGCGGCGGCGAGGGCGGCGGGAGTCGGGAAGGTCTCGATCATGGTCCGCCCTTAACGCCTGTGGGCGACAAACGCCGCCGCAATTCGCCTGTCGCGCGAGAATTCGACGCCGCAGTGCGGAACAATCCCCCCGGGTTGGGAGCTATGCCTGTGGCCCGTTCGACACGTGGCCTGTTGAGGGGGCTTGCCCGCATCGTCTGGAGCACACCATGAGGATCGCTCAGGTTCCGCCACTCTATGAGGCCGTCCCGCCCAAGTTCTATGGCGGCACGGAGCGGGTGGTGGCGCATCTGACCGACGCCCTGGTGGAGCTGGGCCACGAGGTCACCCTGTTCGCCAGCGCCGAGGCCCAGACCAAGGCGCGGCTGGTGTCGGTCCGCGACCAGGCGATCCGCCTGGACCCGGCGACCCTTAAGTCGGACCTCGCCGCCCACATCACCCAGCTCACCGAAGTGCGCCGGCGCGCGGCGGAATTCGACGTCATCCACTTCCACACCGACATGATGCACTTCCCGTTCTTCGAGGCCATGCCGGGCAAGACGCTCACCACCCTGCACGGTCGCCTGGACCTGAAGGACCTGCCGGACGTCTACCGACGCTGGCGGCAGTTCCCGCTGGTCTCGATCTCCGACGACCAGAGGCGGCCGATCCCCTTCGCCAACTGGGCGGGCACGGTGCACCACGGCATGAGCGCCGAGCTCTACCGACCAAGCTACGAGCCCGGCGACTACCTGGCATTCCTGGGGCGGATCTCGCCGGAAAAGCGCCCAGACCGCGCCGTCGCCATCGCCAAGCGGCTGGGCATGCGCCTGAAGATCGCCGCCAAGGTCGACGCCGCCGACCTGCGCTACTACCAGGAGAAGATCGAACCGCTGATCCTGTCCGAGCCCCTGGTCGAATACATCGGCGAGATCGGCGACGCGGAGAAGTCGGCCTTCCTGGGCGGGGCCGCTGCCCTGTTATTCCCCATCGACTGGCCAGAACCCTTCGGCCTGGTGATGATCGAGGCCATGGCCTGTGGAACGCCGGTGGTGGCCTATGCCTGCGGGTCGGTGCCCGAGGTGATCGAGGACGGGGTCACCGGCTATATCGTCCATGACGAGGACGAGGCCGTGGCGGCGGTGACGCGCGCCGTGGACTTGAACCGCCGGGAGGTGAGGCGCAGATTCGAGTATCGGTTCTCGGCGACAGCCATGGCCCGGCGGTATCTCGACCTCTATGCGGACGCCAGGATCTCCGCCCCGCCGAACGTCGCGCTCGCCGCGAACGGCTGAGGACAGAGGCAGATGGACGACCTCGCGCCGGCCCCGGACGCGCCCGTCGAGCACGGCGAAACCCACGAGCCCCGCGTCCCGCACCGGTTGTTCGCGCTGAAAGACAAGGACACCTTCGTGGTGTGCGACGCCTTCGGCGACATCCTGGGCGCCGGCGACGGCCTGTTCCACAACGACACCCGCATCCTGTCGCGGTTCCGGCTGCTGCTGGCCGGGCAGCCCCCGTCCCTGCTGTCGGCGGCGATCGCCCAGGACAACGTCTTCTTCACCTCGAACGGCGCCAACCAGGCCCTGCCCTATCCCGGCGGCCCCATGGGCCCGCCCGGCGTGCTGCACGTGGAGCGCAAGCGGTTCCTGTGGGAGGAGCGGCTGTACGAGCGGATCACCTGCTTCAACTATAGCCGCGACGTGGTGCTGCTGCCCCTGTCGTTGGAGTTCGGCGCGGACTTCCACGACATGTTCGAGGTGCGCGGCATGAAGCGCCCCAAGCGGGGCTATCAGCGAGCGGCCGAGGTGGATGGCCGCTCGGTGCGCTACCGCTATGAGGGGCTCGACGCCGTCGAGCGGACCAGCGTCATCACATTCTCCGACCCGCCCGGGCGGCTGGGACCGCACCGGGCCGACTACATGTACTCCCTGCAGCCCGAGGGTCGGCTGGAGCTCTATCTGGAGATCGGATCGGACGGCGGCCATATCCCTAGCAAGGAGCGCTTCCGCGACGCGGCGGCCCGCGCGCGCTGGGACATGCGGGCGCGGCGGCGGCACGGCGCGCGGCTGCGGACCTCCGGGCGACTGTTCAACGAGTGGCTGGAGAAATCCAAGGCCGACCTCGCCCTGCTAACAACCCGCATGGAGACCGGTCCCTATCCCTATGCCGGCATCCCCTGGTTCTCGACGGCCTTTGGGCGCGACGCGATCATCACCGCCTGGCAGATCCTGTGGTTCGAGCCCAGCCTGGCCAAGGGGGTGCTGACCTACCTCGCCGCCCACCAGGCCGAGGAGGTCTCCTCGTTCCGTGACTCCGCCCCCGGGAAGATCATGCACGAGACCCGCAAGGGCGAGATGCCAGCCTTGGGCGAGGTGCCGTTCGGCCGCTATTACGGCGGGGTCGACACCACGCCGCTGTTCGTGGCCCTGGCCGGCGCCTATGCCGAGCGAACCGGCGACTTCGCCCTGATCGAGGACCTGTGGCCGGCCCTGAAGGCGGCGACAGCCTGGATGGAGCACTATGGCGACACCAACGCCGACGGGTTGATCGACTACAAGCGCGGCCAGGACTCCGGCCTCTCCAACCAGGGCTGGAAGGATTCGGAGGACAGCGTCTTCCATAAGGACGGCCGGTTTCCCGATGGTCCCATCGCCCTGGTGGAGGTGCAGGGCTACGCCTTCAACGCCTTCCGGACCATGGCCTGCTTCGCCCGCCGCAAGGACGACATCCCGTGCGCCGAGCGCTGGGCGGCCCGCGCCGAACAGATCCGCGAGGCGGTCGAGCGGCTGTTCTGGATGGAGGACCAGGGCTATTACGGCATCGCCATCGACGGCGAGGGCGAGCTCTGCGAGGTGCTGTCCTCCAACCCCGGCCACCTGCTGTTCTCCGGCCTGCCGTCCCCCGACCGGGCGCGTCGGGTGACCAAGCGGATCCTGTCGGCGGCGTTCGATTCCGGCTGGGGGGTGCGGACGCTCGGCATAGGCCAGCCGCGCTTCAATCCGATGAGCTATCACAACGGATCGGTCTGGCCGCACGACACCGCGCTCTGCGCCATGGGCCTGTCGCTCTACGGCGAGCGCGAGGGGGTGGTGTCGCTGACCTCGGCCCTGTTCGAAACCGCCAACAATTACGAGATGCGCCTGCCCGAGCTGTTCTGCGGCTTCCCGCGGATGGCCGGCGAGCCGCCGGTGGCCTATCCGGTGGCCTGCCTGCCCCAGGCCTGGGCGGCGGGGTCGGTGTTCATGATGGTCCAGGCGTGCCTCGGCATCCACATCGACGGCGCCAAGGGCGAGGTCGATGTCCGCGACCCGCATCTGCCGATCGGTATCGACCGGTTCTGGATCGAGGGCCTTAGGATCGGCGACGCCAGGATCGATCTGGGCTTCGAGCGCGTCGGCCCGCGGATCGAGGTCCACGCCCGTGGCGGCGCGGGCGTGCCCGTCCGGGTGCGCTAGTCGTTTGCTGACAAGGGCCCAGGATCACAGATCCTCCCCCAGCGCGCAGCGCGGTTTGGGGGAGGTGGCGCTCGGAGTGAAGCGGAGAGCGACGGAGGGGGTTGAAGCGCGCGAAGGCGAGTCAAAGTCCCCCACAGTCGGCGTCGCCGACAGCTACCCCAAAGGGGGTGCATCTGTTAAGCGATTAGCGGCGCGGGGTGTGGGCGAGCCGCAGGATATTGGCCGCGCCGGGCGAGCCCATGGGCAGGCCCGCCAGGATCAGCACCCGCTGGCCCGGACCGGCCAGGCCCATCTCAACGGCTTGCTCCACCGCCGCTCGGGCGAGATCCTCGGGGTCGGAGATCAGGTCAGTCACCTTGGACTCCACGCCCCAGACCAGGGCCAGCTTGCGCGCCGCCGCCACGTACGGGGTCAAGGCCAGGATCGGCTGCAGCGGCCGTTCGCGGGCCATCCGCAGGGCGGTCTGGCCGGTGGTGGTGAAGGTCACCAGGCAGGCGGTGGAGGCGGCCTCCGCCGCGCGGCGGGCGGCGGCCACCAGGGCGTCGGCGTCGGCGTCCTCCACCGGATATTCCGCCCGCATCAGCTCGCTCCAGCGCGGGTCGTGCTCCACCCGAGCGAGGATTCGGTCCATGATGGTGACGGCTTCCACCGGATAGTCGCCCACCGCGCTTTCGGCCGAGAGCATGACCGCGTCGGCGCCCTCATAGACCGCGCCGGCCACGTCGGAGGCCTCGGCGCGCGTTGGGGTCGGCGAGTGGATCATCGATTCCAGCATCTGAGTGGCCACGATCACCGGGATGCCGCGGGTGCGCGCCGCCCGGATCAGGGCCTTCTGCACCACCGGAACGTCCTCGGGATTGAGCTCCACCCCCAGGTCGCCGCGGGCCACCATCACCGCCTGGCAAAGGTCGAGGATCTCGTCCAGGGCCTCCAGGGCGGCGGGCTTCTCGATCTTGGCCAGCACGCTGGCGCGGCCCTGGACGATCTGGCGCAGCTCGGCCATGTCCGAGGCCCGCTGGACGAAGGAGAGCGCCACCCAGTCGACGCCCTCATTGAGCGCGAAGGCCAGGTCCTCGCGGTCCTTGGGCGTCAGGGCCGGGATCGGGATGGCCAGGCCCGGCAGGTTGAGGCCCTTGTGGTCGGAGAGGCTGTCGCCCGAAACCACCACCGTGTCGGCGAAGTCGCGCCCGCAGCGGCGGACCTTCAGCCGCACCTTGCCGTCGTCAAGCAGGATGTCGGCGTCCGGCCGCAAGGCGGCGAACACCTCGGCCAGGGGCACGCCCACGCGACTGGCGTCGCCGGGCGCGTCGGACAGGTCGAGGCGGAAGTCCTGGCCGGGCTTCAGCCGCACCGTCCTGTCGGCGAACTCGCCCAGGCGGATCTTCGGGCCCTGCAGATCGGCCAGCACCGCCAGCGGCCGGCCGACCACGGCCTCGGCCTCGCGGACGTCGGCGATGGTCCGGGCATGGTCGCCATGGGCGCCGTGGCTGAAGTTGACCCGGAACACATCGGCGCCGGCGCGGGCGAGTTCGGCGATCTTCGCCACCCCCCGACTGGCGGGGCCGAGGGTCGCGACAATGCGGGCTCGGCGGTCGCGGATCATCCTAGGCTCCTTGGGAACGGTAACCGGTGTCATGACGCACAGGTAGCACGAGGCGATTCGGATCGCAGACTATCAAACCACGCACGCATGGTGTCTCCCTTGAACCGTTCATGCCGCTGGCGGATTCCTGACCAATGACCCAGACCCTCGACCTGTTCCCTATCGGCAACTGCGCGGCAAGCGCCTTGATCGACCGCGCCGGGCGGTTCGTCTGGGCCTGCGCGCCCCGGGTCGACGGGGATCCGATGTTCTCGGCCCTGCTGGGCGGTCGCGATCCCGACGAGGACCCCGAGGCCCAGGGACTCTGGGCGGTGGAGCTGGAGCACCAGGCCAGCGTCCGCCAGAGCTATCTGCGCAACACTCCAATCCTCTTGACCGAGATCACCGACAAGTCGGGCGCCGTGGTCCAGGTGATCGACTTCTGCCCGCGCTATCGCCAGTTCGGACGGGTCTACCGGCCGATGGCCTTCATCCGCATCGTGCGGCCGCTGACGGGCACGGCCAGTATCCGGGTGCGCCTGCGCCCCACCGTCAACTGGGGCCAGACGCCGCTCGCGCGGACCTCCGGCTCCAACCACGTCCGCTATGTGGGCGGGGAGATGACCCTGCGGATGACCACCGACGCCCCGGTGGGCCATGTCGAACACGAGCGGCTGTTCCGGCTGGAAGAGCCCGTCGCCATGTTCCTCGGCCCCGACGAGGGCTTCGATTCCGACCTCGCCACCACCGCCGAGCGGATGCTGAAGGAGACCACCGACTATTGGCGCGGCTGGGTGCGCACGCTCTCGGTGCCGCTGGAGTGGCAGGAGGCGGTGATCCGCGCGGCGATCACACTCAAGCTCTGCGCCCACGAGGAGACCGGCGCCATCGTCGCGGCCCTGACCACCTCGATCCCCGAGCACCCGCCCCACGACGGCCAGCAGGGCCGCAACTGGGACTACCGCTACTGCTGGCTGCGGGACGCCTACTACGTGGTCCAGGCCCTGAACCGGCTGGGCGCCGCCGACCTGCTGGAGAACTACCTCGGCTACCTGCGCAACATCGTCGACCGCTCAAAGGGCGGCCACGTCCAGCCGCTCTACGGGGTCGGGCTGGAGCCCTCGCTCACCGAGCGTTTCGCCGAGCACCTGCCGGGCTATCGCGGCATGGGCCCGGTGCGGCTGGGCAACCAGGCGCACGAACACCTGCAGCATGACGTCTACGGACAGATCGTACTCTCCACGGTGCAGGCCTTCTTCGACGAAAGGCTGTTCCGGCCGGCCACGGTCGACGACTTCTGCAGCCTGGAGCCGGTGGGCGACCGGGCCTTCGAACTGCACGACAAGCCCGACGCCAGCCTCTGGGAGTTCCGCGGCCGCGAGGCGGTGCACACCTATTCGGCGGTGATGTGCTGGGCGGCCTGCGACCGGCTGGGCAATGCGGCGGCCAAGCTCGGCCTGTTGGAACGGGCCGATTTCTGGAACGAACGGGCCGCCAGGGTGCGCCAGACCATCGAGACCCGGGCCTGGAACGCCGAGCTCGGCCGGTTCGCCGCGACTTTCGGCGGCGACGAGCTGGACGCCAGCCTGCTGCAACTGGTCGATGTCCGCTTCGTCAGCCCCGACGACCCGCGCATGGCCGCCACCATCGCAGCGGTGGAGACGGGCCTGCGCCGGGGGTCCTTCATGCTGCGCTACGCCCAGCCCGACGACTTCGGCGAACCCAAGACCGCCTTCAACATCTGCACCTTCTGGCTCATCGAGGTGCTGCACCTGTCGGGCCGCGCGACGGAGGCTCGCGCGCTGTTCACCGAGATGCTGGACCGCCGCACCGCGGCGGGGTTGCTGTCGGAGGACATCGCCTTCGACGGCGGCGAGCTGTGGGGCAACTATCCGCAGACCTATTCCCTGGTGGGGCTGATCAACTGCGCGACCATGCTGTCGAAGCCATGGGCCTCGGTGCGATGATTTTTTTCGCGCCCCGCGAGTTGTCTAGGGCCCGCGCGCGGCGCTCGCGGGCGGCTTAATCGTACCAGGCCCGTTCGGAGCGTTCGATCAGGGCGAAGGCGCCCGAGGGGCCCCAGGATCCGGCCGCATAGGGCTTGGGCGCCATGCCGGATTCCCGCCAGGCGTCGGCCACGCCGTCGATCCATTCCCAGGCCCGCTCCACCTCGTCGCGGCGGACGAACAGGGTGCGGTTGCCGGCGATGACGTCCAGGATCAGCCGCTCATAGGCGATGCGCCGCCGCGCGTTGGGGCCGGAATAGGCCTTGGCCAGGGACAGCGAGAGCGGCAGGGACTGCAGCCGCATGCCACCTTCCGAGAGGCCCGGCGCCTTGTTCATCATCAGCAGCTCGATGTCCTCGTCAGGCTGCAGGTCGATGACCAGCCGGTTGGCCTGCAGGTCGGCCTCCGCCGCGGCGTCGAAGATCGAATGCGGCACGGCCTTGAACTGGATGGCGATCTGGGTGCGTCGCTCGGGGAGCCGCTTGCCGGTGCGCAGGAAGAACGGCACCCCGGCCCAGCGCCAGTTGTCGATATCGGCCCGCAGGGCGACGAAGGTGTCGGTCTCCGACGGCTGGCCGCGCTCGGTCGCGTAGCCCGCGGCGCTCTCGCCGGCCACCACCCCGGCCGTGTACTGGCCGCGCACGCTGACCGCCTGGACGTCGGCGCGGGTCACCGGGCGCAGGGAGCGCAGCACCTTGACCTTCTCGTCGCGGACCGAGTCCGGCTCCATGTCCGACGGCGGCTCCATGGCCACTAGGCACAGGAGCTGCAGCATGTGGTTCTGCACCATGTCGCGCAGGGCGCCGTACTCGTCGTAATAGGGCCAGCGGTCGCCCACGCCTTCCGTCTCGGCCACAGTGATCTGTACGTGGTCGATGGTCAGGTTGTTCCACAGCGGCTCGAACAGGACATTGGCGAAGCGCAGGGCCAGCAGGTTCTGCACCGTCTCCTTGCCGAGATAGTGGTCGATCCGGAAGATGCTCTCCTCGGCGAAGACCTTGGCCACCGCGCCGTTGATCACCTTGGAGCTGGCCAGGTCGCGGCCGATGGGCTTTTCCAGCACGATGCGGGTCTGGGGCGTGGCCAGACCCGCGGCCGCCAGGGCGGCGCAGACGCGGCCATAGATGCTGGGCGACACGGCCAGATAGAAGATCGGGGTCTTGGCCGGGCCGATGACGGCCTTCAGCTCCGCGGCGCCGTCCGGGGTCGTGGCGTCGGCGCCCACATAGTCGAGCCGGGCCTCGAACCGGGCCCAGACCTTGTCGTCAAGTCCCGAGGGGCCCGCGCGGTCGCCGACCGCCTCCTTGACCAGGGCCTTGAAGGCCTCGGGGCTCATTTCGGCCCGCGCGGTAGCGATGACCCGGAAGCCCTCGGCGAGGAATCCGTCGGCGTCCAGGAAGTACAGCGACGGGAACAGCATCTTCTGGGCGAGGTCGCCCGTGCCGCCGAACAGGACGATCACATCGGCGAGAGGCTGCTCGGCCATCGAAGTCACCTTTTCGAGAGATTGCGCTCGAAATGCGCATAGCCGTGTTCGGGGACGCAACGTCAAGCCCTGGTCCGTCGTTCACCACCTGGAACGGGAGGAAATGGATCGATCCACGCTGGCGAGCGTTCCCTTGCCGGTGGGCGCATCCAAAGGATTTCATGAGCATCGCGGAATTGCAGATCGGGCTCGAAGCCCCTCCAGCGCGTCTGACGCTCGCGGGTACGGCCCTGTTCCTGGACCTGGATGGTACCCTGGCGACCATCGCCGAGCGTCCTGAGGACGTGCGTCCCGATCCGCGCCGCACCAACCTGATCGAGCGCCTCTTGCTGGGACTGGACGGTCGCCTGGCCGTGGTCAGCGGCCGGTCGCTGGAGGATATCGACCACATCCTGGAAGGCCGGGTGACCACCGTCGCCGCCATCCACGGCCTGGTCCGCCGCGACGCCTGCGGCGTGGTGGGCCAGGCCGCGCCGCATCCGGCGCTCGGCCAGGCCGCCGCGCGGCTCGCCGAGTTCGCCGCCAGCGACCCGAACCTGCTCATCGAGGACAAGGCGCTCAGCCTCGCCCTGCACTATCGCCAGGCGCCGCACCTAGCCCAGGCGGCCCGAGACCTGGCCCAAGCGATCGCCGACGAGACCGGCCTGGCCTGCCAGCCCGGCGACATGGTGGTGGAACTGCGCACCCCCGGCGCCAGCAAGGGCGACTCCATCCGCGCCTTCATGACCGAACCGCCCTTCGCCGGCGCCATGCCGGTCTTCCTGGGCGACGACCTGACCGACGAGCACGGCTTCTTCGCCGTCAACATCCTGGGCGGCTACGGAGTCCTGGTGGGACCCCAGCGCCGCACCGTGGCGCGCTACATGCTGGCCGACGTCGAGGCCGCCCTGGCCTGGCTGGAGGCCGCGTCATGAGCCGCCTGATCGTCGTCTCCAATCGGGTCAGCCCGCCCAGCGGCAAGGGCGACGAGAGCGTGGGCGGCCTGGCCATGGCGCTCTCGGCGGCGCTGCGCGAATATTCCGGCCTGTGGTTCGGCTGGAGCGGCAAGACCGCGCCGGAATTCACCGGCCAACTCTCGATGCAGATCGCCGACGGGGTGACGGTGGCCACGGTCGACCTCGAGGAAGCCGACCTCAGCGAATATTACAACGGCTATGCCAACAAGACGCTCTGGCCACTGTTCCATTACCGGCAGGACCTGACCGCCTACGACCGCTCGTTCGACGAGGGCTATCAGCGGGTGAACCGCCGGTTCGCCGAGACCCTGCGCCCCCTCATCGAGGAGGGCGACCTGATCTGGATCCACGACTACCACCTGATCCCGCTCGGCCGGGAGTTGAGGGCGCTGGGGATCGAGAACCGGATCGGATTCTTCCTGCACATCCCCTGGCCCGCCCACCAGCTGGTGGCGACCCTGCCGCGCCACAGGCAGTTGGTGGAGGCCCTGTTCGACTACGATTTGGTCGGCTTCCAGACGCCGGAATACCGCCAGGCCTTCGAGGAATACGTGCTGAGCGAGGCGGGCGGCGACATCGTCGACGAGACGCGGCTGCGGGCGTTCGGCAAGGCCGTCCAGGTCGGCGACTTCCCCATCGGCATCGACGCGGTCGAGTTCGCCGAGATGGTGGCGGGCGTGCGGGCCGAGCGCACCTACGGCGTGATGGCGGCCCACACCGCCTTCCGCAAGATGATCGTGGGCGTCGATCGCCTGGACTATTCCAAGGGCCTGGAGGAACGGTTCCTGGGCTTCGAGCGCCTGCTGGCCGACAATCCGCACCTGCGCCGCGAGGTGCTGATGCTGCAGATCGCCCCGGTGAGCCGGGAAGGCGTCGATTCCTACCAGGAGATCCGCGCGCGGCTGGACGCGCTGTCGGGCCGGATCAACGGCGAATATGCCGACATCGACTGGAATCCGGTCCGCTATGTGAACCGCAACTATCGCCGCGACGAGCTGGCAGGGGTCTATCGCGCCGCCAAGGTCGGCCTGGTCACCCCCATGCGCGACGGCATGAACCTAGTGGCCAAGGAGTTCGTGGCCGCCCAGGATCCGGACGATCCCGGCGTGCTGGTGTTGTCGAAGTTCGCCGGCGCCGCCAACCAGATGGGCGAGGCCCTGATCGTCAATCCCAACAGCCCCGAAGAAATCGCCGACGCCCTGAAGCGGGCCTTGAGCATGGGGCTGGCGGAGCGAATCCGCCGCTGGAGCGCTCTGAACGAGGGCGTCCAACGCGACGACGTCACGGCCTGGAGGGACGCCTTCGTCAAGGCGCTCGCCGGGGAAGAAGAACCGCGCAATCCATCCGAAGGCCGACACTATGGCGAACAAGCTCGCCCGCTATCAGTCGATGAGAGACTTCTCCAGGACCTCGGAGCCGAGCGGGAAGCAGACGACCGCACCTTCGGAACGCCTGCGCTACGTGATCCAGAAGCACGCGGCGACCCGCCTCCACTACGACTTCAGGCTGGAACTGGACGGGGTCTTCAAGTCCTGGGCCGTGACCAGGGGACCCTCGCTCGACCCACGCGACCGTAGGCTGGCGGTCGAGGTCGAGGACCATCCGCTCGACTATGGCGACTTCGAGGGCACGATCCCAAAGGGCGCGTACGGTGGCGGTTCGGTCATGCTGTGGGACCGCGGCTATTGGGCGCCCGAGCCGGGGACCGACGCCCATGAGGGCCTGAAGAAGGGCGACCTGAAGATTGTCCTGGAGGGGGAGCGCCTGCACGGCGGCTTCGTCCTGGTGCGGATGAAGAACGACCGCGAGCGCGGCAAGCGCAACAACTGGCTGCTGATCAAGCACCGCGACCAATTCGCCTGCGAGGGCGACGCCGACGCCCTGCTCAAGGACAACGACAACTCCGTGGCCTCTGGCCGCGACATGGAGGCCATCGCCGCCGGCAAGGGCAAGGCGCCCAAGCCGTTCATGAAGCTGCGCAAGGCGAAGGCGGGCGCCAATGATGTCTGGCGGAGCAAGCCCAAGGCCGCCGCGCCGAAGACCGCCGCCAGGCCTCTGAAGGCCGCGCCCGCGCCGAAGCTCAAGGCCGGGCCCATGCCGTCCTTCATCGAGCCGCAGTTCTGCAAGTCCGTCGACCGCCCGCCGCAGGGTCCGGGATGGGGCCACGAGGTGAAGTTCGACGGCTATCGGCTGCAGATCCGGGTGGAGGACGGCAAGGCGGTGATCCGCACCCGCAAGGGCCTGGACTGGACGGCGAAGTTCAAGGCCATCGCGGAGGCGGCGTCGGAGCTTCCGGACGGCATGCTGGACGGCGAGGCCGTGGCCCTGGACCACAACGGCGCGCCCAGCTTCCACGGTCTGCAGGCGGCGTTGTCGGACGGCGACACCGGCGACCTGATCTATTTCGCCTTCGACCTGCTGTTCGCGGACGGCAAGGACCTGCGCCCGCTGTCCCTGCGCGATCGCAAGGCGGCGCTGAAGGCCCTGCTCTCCGATGACGATCCGCGGCTGCGCTATGTCGAACACTTCGAGACCTCGGGCGACGCCGTGCTGCAGTCAGCCTGTCGAATGGAGCTTGAGGGGATTATCTCCAAGCGCCTGGACGCGCCTTACCGCTCGGGCCGCGGCGAGACCTGGACCAAGGCCAAGTGCCGGGCGGGCCATGAGGTGGTGATCGGCGGCTGGACCGGCGAGAAGGGCCAGCTCCGCTCCCTGCTGGTGGGGGTCCATCGCGACGGCAAGCTGGTCCATGTTGGCCGGGTCGGGACGGGCTTCGGCCGTGACGTCGTCGCCCGCGTCCTACCGGCCCTGGAAGCGGTCGCCAGCGGGAAGAGCCCATTCGCCGGACCGGGCGCCCCGCGGAAGGAAGCCAACATCCACTGGGCCAGGCCCGAGTTGGTGGCGGAGATCGAGTTCGCGGGCTTCACTGGCGACGGCAATGTCCGCCAGGCGGCCTTCAAGGGCCTGCGCGCCGACAAGCCGGCGCAGGAGGTGGAGGCCGAGGTTCCCGTCCCGGCGGAGAAGGCCGAACTGGCGCAACCCAAGCCCGCCAAGCGGGGTGTCAAGATGGGCGAGGCGATGGTCCTGGGGGTGCGGATCTCCAGCCCCAACAAGGCGCTGTGGCCCAACTCCGCCGACGATCACCGGCCGGTGACCAAGCTCGACCTCGCCCGGTACCTGGAGGCCGTCGGGCCCTGGATGATGCCGCATATCGAGGGCCGGCCCTGCTCGGTGATCCGCAGCCCCGACGGGATCGGCGGCGAGCAGTTCTTCCAGCGCCATGTGGGCAAGGGCGCCTCCAACCTGATCGAGCAGGTCAAGGTTCTGGGCGACCACAAGCCCTACCAGCAGATCGACCGCATCGAGGGCCTGATCGCCTTCGCCCAGGCCGGGGCGACCGAATACCACCCCTGGAACTGCCGTCCGCATGAGCCGGAGGTCCCGGGCCGCCTGATCTTCGACCTGGATCCCGGGCCGGATGTCGGCTTCGATGATGTGGTCGCCGCGGCCCGCGACGTGCGCGAACGGCTGGAGGAACTGGGCCTGGTCGCCTTCTGCAAGACCACCGGCGGCAAGGGCCTGCACGTGGTCACGCCCCTGGCCAAGCCCAAGGGCAAGCTCGACTGGCCGACCGCCAAGGCCTTCGCCCGCACCCTTTGCGAACGCATGGCCGCCGACGAGCCGGACAGGTACGTGGTCAACATGTCCAAGAAGCTGCGTGGCGGCCGGATCTTCCTCGACTATCTGCGCAATGACCGGCTCTCCACCGCCGTGGCGCCGCTGTCGCCGCGGGCGCGGGATGGGGCGACGGTGTCCTTCCCCCTGACCTGGAGCCAGGTGAAGGCGGGGCTGGATCCCAGGCGCTACACCATCCGCACTGCGCCCGGCCTGCTGAAGAAGACCGCCGCCTGGGCGGGCTACGCCGAGAGCGAGCGGTCGCTGGAGACGGCGATCAAGCGCCTGGGCTGAAACATCGCGGTTTAATTGCGTCGCAGCGATGAACCTGAGCTGAGCCATTCCGTTCAGACCGGGCTCAACCGGGCCCCATCATCATGGCTCCAAGTTCAACAGGAGAGCCGAGATGAAGAAGCTTCTGACCGCCACCATGGCCTTGGCCGTCCTGGCCAGCGCCGGCGCCGCGGGCGCGCAACCCTATGGCGGCGTCCGCCACGATGAGCGTCGGGACGAACAGCGCCACGACCGCCAGGACGAGCGCCGCGATGACCGTCGCGACTACCGGGACGGCCGCCGGGACGATCGCCGGGAATACCGCGCCGAGCGCCGCTATGACCGCCATGTCCAGCGGGCCCACAGGCACTACCGCGCGGCCCAGTACCAGCGTCCGTCGGCCTACCGCTATCACCAGTGGAGCCGTGGCGAGCGGCTGCCCCGCAGCTATCGCGACAGTCGCTATCGGGTCGACTATCGCACCTACGGCCTGCGCGCCCCGCCCCGCGGCTACTACTACACCCGGGTCGACAACGACGTGCTGCTGACCGCGGCCGCCACCGGCCTGATCGCCTCGGTGATCGTGGACCTGTTCCAGTAGGTCGCGCCTTCGAGCGACACGAGCGCCCCCGGGGCGAGAACCGGGGGCGTTTGCGTATCAGGCCCGCTTCTTGGCCGCCGGTCTGCGGGCCGCCGAGGTCTTGGCGGGAGCCTTGCGAACCGGAGCCTTGCGGCGCGATCCGCCGCCCTCGCCCAGGCTGCGGCGCAGGGCCTCCATGAGATCGATGACCTCGGCGGCCCTGGGTTCCTCGACCTTGGCGACCCGGCCGCCGTGCTTTTCCTTCTCCTGGATCAGCTTGCGCAGGGCGTCCTCATAACGGTCGTTGAACTCCGACGGATCGAAGGGGCCTTCCAGCTGCTCGATGATCTTCTCGGCGATGGCCACCATCTTGGCGTCGGGCTTCACACCGGGAATGTGACCGAAGACCTCCTTCGGGTCGCGGACCTCGTTCTTCGAGCGAATCGTATAGGCGAGGATCCCGCGGTCGCGCGGCTCCAGGGCCAGGACCCGCTCGCGCTGGTGCATGACCACCCGGGCCAGGGCCACCTTGGCGGCTCCCTCCATGGCCTCGCGGATGACGCTGTAGGCCTCGATGGCCATGTCGCCGTCCGGGGCCAGGAAATAGGGGTCGTTCCAGTAGAGCCGGTCGATCTCCGACTCGTCGACGAAGCGCTCGATGTCGATGGTGCGGGTGGTCTCCAGCCGGACGTTCCTGATCTCCTCGTCGGTGACCACGACGTAGCGGCCCTTCTCGATCTCGTAGCCCTTGACGATGTCGGCGCGCTCCACCGGCCCGGTCTCCGGATCGGTGGGGATCATGCGGATGCGGTTGTGGGTCTCCTTGTGCAGCATGTTGAAGGTGACGTCGCTGCTGCGCGAGGTGGCGGTGTGCAGGGCCACGGGGCAGCTCACCAGGGACAGGCGCAGATAGCCCTGCCAGGTCGGACGGGTGGCCATGACACGGACTCCGTAGCTTCAGAAGTCCGTGGAACGCCGCGCGGGCCGATTCAGTTCGCCGGCAGGGCCAGGGTCGGCAGGGCCGCGGCCTCCTGGGCGTTCAGCCGGCTTTTGCGGAAGCCGACCCGGACGCCGCTGTCGGCCCCGAACTCCATGAGCTGGTCGCCCCTGGGGGTGTAGGCCGGCCAGGCCGGGCCGGAGGGGCACTTCGGCGTCCCGGTCTTGGCGAAGGCGACCCAGCAGCCATGGACCAGCGTCGCCATCGCCTTGTCGTCCTCGGCCACCGCGCTGAGGGGTGTGCGACGACCCCAGTATTCGAAGACGTACTGGACCTCCGCGGCATGGAAAGCCCGGGTGACCCCGGCGGGTCTGAAGCGCGAACCCACATAGGCGAAGTGGTAGAGCCAGGCGGGCTTTCCGCTCGAGGCGCGCGCGGCGACCCAACGCGCCGGGGCGCCGAACAATCGGTCGGTGAACATTTCACGGTCTTCGGGCGTCGGCGGCGGCGACCGGGCCATGAGCGAATCCTCGCCCGAATTGAACCCGATGATCAAAGGCACGTCGGCCGCGCGGCCGGCGGCGAGGGCCTGGGTCGGAGTCTCGGTCAGGAGCCTACCGTCGACGAAGGGGCCGAAGTCGTCGTCGATCCTGGCGATCAGGGTCTCGGCCCGGAGCTTGCGCAGATCGGCGACGCTGGCCTCCGATCCCGCCAGCCTCAGGCTCTCGGCGACCTTGGCGCCCTCCGCCTCCTTGGCCGCCAGGGTCTCAGGCGCGAACCAGCCCCCGCCCGATTGGACGATGGCCTTCTTGAACAGCGGTTTGGCACGGGCCGTGGCCAGCAGGGCCAGGACGCTCGCGCCCCCGGCGCTCGTGCCGAAGATCGTCACGTTCTTGGGGTCGCCGCCGAAGGCCGCGATATTGCGCTGGACCCACTCCAGGGCCGCGATCTGGTCCATCAGGCCATAGTTGCCGGTGGGCTCGGCGCCGGCCTCGCGGGTCAGGGCCGGATGGGCGAAATAGCCCAGCGGCCCGAGGCGGTAGTTGATCGAGACCAGCACCACGCCGTCGCGGGCGAAGTTCGTGCCGTCATAGATCCAGCCGGCTCCGTGGCGATGACCGCCGCCATGGATCCAGACCATGACCGGGGCCTTCTTGACGGCCCCCATCTTGTCTCTCGGCGGGGCAAAGACGTTGAGCTGCAGGCAGTCCTCGCTGACCGGCCCGTTGGCGCTGCCGGAATTGGGCGTGCCGTCGGCGTTCATCGGCTGCATGCAGGACGGGCCGTTGGCGGTGGCGTCGCGCTCTCCGGTCCAGGCCACGGGCGGCCTGGGCGGCGCCCAGCGCAGCCTGCCCACCGGCGGGGCGGCGAAGGGGATGTTGCGGAAGACCTCGGCGGTCTCGCCCGACGTCCCCGCCAGCACCCCGCCCTCGACCGTAACCTTGACCTGCGCCTGGGCCGACCCGGCCAGCATCAAGGCGCCCAAGACCGTCGCGCAGAACCGAAGCATGGCGTTTTCCCCCCGCCCGTTGGTTGTGCGGGAGGATTTGCCTGCACGTCCTCCGGGTCAAGCCTCAGTGGAAATCGCGGCTGCGGACCAGGGCGCCGGTGACGCGGTCGTGCAACCTGGGGGCCGGTCCATCGTCGTCCCGCATCTGGGCCAGGCGGTCGGAGAGGTCGGTGAACCGGCGGGCGACGATGTGGACCACATTGCTCTCGCTCTGCACCTGGCCGTGGACCACCAGGAACGAGGCGCTCATCACCAGGCGGCGGTTGGCGTCGAAGGCGTCCTTCCAGACCACGATATTGGCGATGCCGGTCTCGTCCTCGAGGGTCAGGAAGGTGACCCCCTTGGCGGTGCCCGGCCGTTGGCGCACCAGGACCAGCCCGCCCACGGTGACCAGCCGCCGGTCGGAGGTGCGGGCCAGGTCCTTGCAGGGGATGGCGCCGTAGCTCTTCAGGGTCTCGCGGAAGAAGCCGATGGGATGGGCCTTCAGGGAGAGGCTGGTGGTCCGGTAGTCCTCCATCACCTCCTGGGGCAGGTGCATCAGGGGCAGCTCCACCTGGCGCTCCTTCACCCCCATGGCGGCCAGCAGGGGCGCGGTCTTCAGGCTGCCGGTCTCGTCGGCCAGGCCCTTCACCGCCCACAGGGCCTGGCGGCGCGAGAGGCCCAGGCCCGCGAAGGCGTCGGCCTCGGCCAGCAGCTCCAGCGACCGTCGCGAGAGCCCGGCCCGGACGGCGAAGTCGTCGAGGGTGCGCACCCCGGCCTCCCGCGCGGCGATCAGGCCTTCGGCCTCCTCCTTGTTGAGCCCCTTGACCTGGCGCAGGCCCAGCCGCACGGCGCGCAGCCGGCCGGGCCTGGCCGCCGGCTCCAGGGTGCAGTCCCAGTCGCTCTGCAGCAGGTCGGGGGAGCGTATCTCCACCCCATGCTCGCGCGCGTCGCGGACCAACTGGGCCGGCTGGTAGAAGCCCATGGGCTGGCTATTCAGCAAGGCGGCGCAGAAGGCGTCGGGCCAGCGCCACTTCATCCAGGCCGAGGCGTAGACCAAGAGGGCGAAGCTGATCGCGTGGCTCTCCGGGAAGCCGTAGGAGCCGAAGCCCTCGATCTGCTTGAAGCAGCGGCGGACGAACTCCGGATCATAGCCGCGCGATTCCATGCCGTTGATGAACTTGGCCTCGTACTCCCCGACATTGCCGTGGTGGCGGAAGGTGGCCATGGAGCGGCGCAGGCCGTCGGCGTCGTCGTCCGAGAACTTGGCCGCCTCGATGGCGATGCGCATGGCCTGTTCCTGGAACAGCGGCACGCCGTGGGTCTTACCCAGAATGGCCTTGAGTTCGTCCTGGGGATGCGGCGGGGCCGGACGCGGATAATCGATCAAGGTCGGATCGTTGCGGCGCTTCAGATAGGGGTGGACCATGTCGCCCTGGATCGGGCCTGGCCGGACGATCGCCACCTCCACCACCAGGTCGTAGAACTTGCGGGGCTTGAGCCTGGGCAGCATCGACATCTGGGCCCGGCTCTCCACCTGGAACACGCCCACGGAGTCGGCCTTGCAAAGCATGTCGTAGACCTCGGAAACCTCCTGGGGGATGTGGGAGATGTCGGTGATCTTGCGCCCCACCGTGGGGTCGTCGGCGGGGATCATCTCGAAGCCCCGCTTCAGGGCCGTCAGCATGCCCAGCGCCAGGACATCGACCTTCATCAGGCCCAGGGCGTCGATGTCGTCCTTGTCCCACTCGATGAAGGTGCGGTCGTCCATGGCGGCGTTGCCGATCGGCACGGTCTCGTCCAGCCGCCGCTTGGTCAGGACATAGCCGCCCACATGCTGCGACAGGTGGCGGGGGAACTTGAGCAGCTGGGTAGCCAGGCTCACCGCGCGGCGGACCTCCGGATTGGTCGGGTCGAGCCCCGCTTGCCGTACATGGCCGTCCGGCACCTCCTCCCCCCAGCTTCCCCAGATGGTCCCGGCGAGCGCGGCGGTGACGTCCTCGGTCAGGCCCAGCGCCTTGCCCACCTGGCGGATGGCCATACGCGGGCGGTAATGGATGACGGTGGCCACGATGGCGGCGCGGTGGCGGCCATAGCGGCGATAGACGTACTGCATCACCTCCTCGCGCCGCTCGTGTTCGAAATCCACGTCGATGTCGGGCGGCTCGCCGCGCTTCTCGGAGATGAAGCGCGAGAACAGCAGGTCCTGGTCCTCCTTGGTCGGGTCGACCGCGGTCACCCCCAGGCAGAAACAGACGCAGGAATTGGCCGCCGAGCCCCGGCCCTGGCAAAGGATCTCCTGCTCGCGGGCCCAGGCGACGATGTCGTGGACGGTGAGGAAATAGTTGGCGAAGTCGAGCTTCTCGATCAGGTCCAGCTCGTGCTGGATCGTCCGGCGCTCCTTCTCGCCCATGCCCTTCTCGAAGCGGGTCTTGGCGCCCTCCCAGGTCAGGTCGCGCAGGTGCTGGATGGCGGTCTTGCCCGGCGGCACCGGCTCGTCGGGATATTCGTATTTGAGCTGGGCGAGATCGAAGCCGATCCGTTCGACGATCTCCAGGCTGCGCTCCACCGCGCCGGGGAAGCGGGCGAAGAGGCGGGCCATCTCGGCGGGGGATTTCAGGTGCCGCTCGGCGTTGGCCTCCAGCTTCAGGCCCGCGTCGTGGATGGTGCAGGTCTCGCGGATACAGGTGACCACATCCTGCAGCGGGCGGCGCTCGGGGGCGTGGTAGAGCACGTCATTGGTGGCGACCATCGGCGCACCCGAGAGCTCGGCCAGCGAGGCCAGCTTCGACAGCCGGTGCAGGTCGCGCGCGCCATAGGGCCGCGAGGCGGCCAGCCAGACATCGCCGCGCAGCTCTCCGGCGATCCGCTTCAGTTCGTGCTCGAAGGCCTCGTCCAGGCGGGCGGGGGGAACCACCAGGGTGAGCTGCCCCTGCGAATGCTGGGCGAAGTCCTCCCAGTGCAGCTCGCATTCGCCCTTCTCCGAACGACGCTGGCCGACAGTGAGCAGGCGGGTCAGGCGGCCATAGGCCTCGCGGTCGGAGGGGTAGCAGAGCAGGGACGGCGTCCCGTCGGCGAAATCCAGGCGGCAGCCGGTCAGCGCGCGGATTTTGGTCGCGCCCTGGCCCAACCGCCGCATCTCCGACCAAGCCCGGACCACCCCGGCCAGGGAGTTGCGATCGACGATCCCGATGGCCCCCATGCCCAGACAGGCGGCGGTGAACACCAGCTCGTCCGGATGCGACGCGCCGCGCAGGAACGAGAAGTTCGTCGTGGCCTGGAGCTCGGCGTAGCGGGTCAACGCCCCTTCTCCCCTTGCGGGAGAAGGTGGCCCCGCGAGAGCGGGGTCGGATGAGGGGTCGAAAGTCCTATCCGGCTAGCGGCGGCGAAGCCGCAAACATCCAATAAGACCGGCCACGGAAAACACGAAAGGCACGGACACCCGGCTCCGCGTTCCGTTGAGTTCGACTCCGTCGGTGGTTTCCGTGTTTTCCGTGGTCGATCTTGGCTTCGCCGGTCTAACCGGCGAGTTCTGAGAGACCCCTCATCCGACCGCTCTCCGAGCGGCCACCTTCTCCCGCAAGGGGAGAAGGACACTTCGTGCGACCGCGTCATCCGAACAGTCCGTGCAGGAACCACCGGGCGGGGACGCCGGCCTCGTAGAGCCCCTCGCGATAGACCCAGAAGCGCGCGCCTTCCTGGTCCTCCACCCGGTAATAGTCGCGGACCTGGTCGGTGCGGACCTCATCGATTTCGCCACGCCACCATTCGGCGCCGATGCGCTCGGGCCCCTCGGCGAAGCGCACGCGGTGGGTCTGCTTGCGCCACTGGAACTGGCGGGGCGGGTCGTCGGGGGTCAGCGCCAGGACCAGGTCCAGGGGCTCGGGGCGGCGGAAGAGGCGCAGGGGCCGGGGCGTTTCCGGGTTCCAGCCCTGACTGGGCTTGAGCGGCGCGCCGGGGCGGGCGCTCTGTTCGGGGACGTGGCTCTCCACCGGGGCGCTCTTCCAGACCCGATCCTCGCCCAGGCGGTTGGCCAGCCGGTCCACCAGGGGGGCCAGACCTTCCTCCAGGGCCGCCTCACGGCTGGCGTCCAGCCGCGCCTGGCGGCCAGACAGGACCTCAACCGCCTCGGCGGTGAGGGTGACCACCTCGATCCCGAAGCCCGGATCGACGGTCTCCAGCTTGGGCGCGAACAGCTTGGCGATCCGGGCCGGGTCGCGGCCGGGGATGGAGAGGCCGATAGTCAGCGGATAGGCCTTGCCGTCCAGCCGGTGGAAGGTGAGCTCGAAACGCTTGGCGCCCCGGCTTTCCAGCTCCAGCCGCGCGCAGAGCTTGTCGGCCACGTCGCGGCTCACCCGCTGCAGGTCTTCCAACACACTGATCGGCTCGAAGAAGGCCAGCCGGGCGAACCACGGATTGGGCGGGCGGCGGAAGGTCAGCGCCTCCTCGGCGCGGCCCATGGCCTGGTCCAGCCGCAGCAGGGCCTGCTTGCCGAACCGGCGGGCGAAGGGGGCGCGCGGCAGGCCGATGATCTGGAACAGGTAGCGCAGGCCCAGCCGCTCGATCTGGGCGGCGGCCTCGGGCTCCAGGCGCAGGGCGGCCGGCGGCAGATAGGCCAGCAGGTCGGCCTGCCCCCCCGGCGGGGCGATGATCTCCACGTCCTTGCCGTGGTGGGCGAGCGCCCAGGCCGCGCCCGGGGTGTCGGCCACCGCACAGCGGAAGAAGAGACCGTTGCGGGCCAGGCGGGCGCGGAAGTCGGCGACCAGCTCGGCCTCGCTCCCCCACAGGTGGTCGACCCCGGTGATGTCCAGGAACAGGCCATCGGGCGGGGCGGTCGCCACCGCGTGGGAGAACCGCACCGACCAGTCGACCAGGGCGGTGAGCGCCGTCGCATCCGCCTCCGGCTCCGCCTCGGCGGTGAAGAGGTCTGGAACCAGGGCCGCGGCGTCGGTGGCCTTCTGCCCCGGATAGAGGCCCGCGGCGGCGGCGGCCTTGTCCACCGCCGACAGCCGCCGCACGGCTTTCACGGTCTCGATCAGGCCAAAAGGGCTAGGCTGAGAGTCGGACGGATTGCGCCGGCGCCAGTTGGCGATCGCCCAGTTCGGCGACCAGGCGCAGAGGATGCGGGCCATCTTGGGCCTCCCAGGTAAAAGCGGCTTGCGCCTCCATCAGCCAGGCGCCGGGCCGCCCGCCCCGGCACCGTTCCAGTTCCACCCGCCAGCGCGGCGGGCCCAGGCCGAACTCGCCGGGCGCGGGCTCGCTGGTCGTCGGGGCGATCTTCCAGCGGGTGGCCGCCGCCGAGCCGCTGGCCGTCTGCCTGCCGAGCCCGCCATAGGGCCGGCGGCGGATCACGAAGCCGGTGGCGCCGTGCTTCTCGCAGGCCAGTTGCAGCCGCCGCCCGGCGGTGAGGTCCACGGCCTCCACCTCGGCGAAGACCGCGGTGACGCCGGCGGTGGCGAGCGCGTCCTCGGCCACGGCCAGGGCCTCGGCCTCGTCGCGGGCGCAGACCTGGATCAGCCGCTCAGCCGGGAAACCCAGCCCCGACAGGCCCGGGGCGAACAGGTCGTCGCGCCGCAGCACCCAGACCGCCTCGCCCCGCCGGGCCAGGGGCGCGGCGACGAGCGCGGCGAAGGCGGCGGGGGAGGCCCCGGTCTCGACCTCCATACCCGCCCCGGTGAATTCGTGCCATTGGCCCAGCGGCAGGCCCTGGCCCAGAAAGCAGCCGTCCAGCCTAAGATCGCCGAACGGCAGGGACTCAGAGTCCGCCCGTCCGCCCGCCTCGAGGGCGGCGATCTTCGCCTTGAGCGCGGCCAACCGCACCTCGCGAAAACCGGACATGGCCTTCTGTTCTCCCGTTCTTACTTTGTTCTAGTTTTGGGCTCAAAAGAGTCAAGCACCTTACGGTGGAGTCTGCCGGCTTGACCCCGGCCGCGCCCGGACGAATCCTGCGGGTCTGGAAGAAAGGGGCACGCCATGGCCGCCACCCAGCTTCTCGTGGGCACCCGCAAGGGCGCCTGGATCTATCGCAGCGACGCGGCCCGCAAGGCCTGGTCCGTGCAAGGGCCGATCTTCCTCGGCCATATCGTCAACCACCTGGTGCTCGACCCGCGCGACGGGAAGACCCTGCTGATGGCGGCGTCCACCGGCCACCTGGGACCGACCATCTTCCGCTCCGTCGACGGCGGGGCCACCTGGACAGAGGCCGAGCGCCCGCCCGCCTTCCCCAAGGTGGAGAACGGCCGAGGGCCCGCGCGGTCGGTGGATCACAGCTTCTGGCTGGAGCCGGGCCATCCCAGCGAGCCCGGCGTCTGGTGGGCGGGGACCTCGCCCCCCGGCCTGTTCCGCAGCGCCGACGGCGGGGCGACTTGGGATGGCGTCGCGGGCTTCAACGATCACCCCATGTACTGGAAATGGTGCCCGGAGGACGGCGGCACGCCGGACGGGGCCCTGCTCAACCAGATCCAGATCGACCCGCGCGACCCGCGCCACATGTATATCGCCACCTCCACCGCCGGCGTGTTCGAGAGCCATGACCAGGGCGCCGGCTGGGCGCCGCTGAACCAGGGGGTGGAGGCCAGTTTCCTACCCGACCCCTATCCGGAATACGGCCAGGACGCCCACTACATCGCGCTGGCTCCGACCATGCCCGACCGCCTCTGGCAGCAGAACCATTGCGGCATCTACCGGCTGGACCGGCCGGCCGAGCGCTGGGACCGGATCGGCGAGGCCATGCCCAAGGAGATCGGCGACATCGGCTTCACCATCGTCCCGCACCCGCGCGCCGCCGACACCGCCTGGGTCTTTCCCATGGATGGCACCGAGGTCTGGCCGCGCACCAGCCCGGACGGCAAGCCGGCGGTCTACCGGACCCGCGACGCGGGCGCGAGCTGGGAGCGACAGGACCGAGGCTTCCCCACCGAACAGGGCTGGTTCACCGTCAAGCGCCAGGCCTTTTGCGCCGACAAGGCCGCCTCGGTTGGGCTCTATCTAGGAACCACCGGCGGCGAGCTCTGGATGAGCGACGACGAGGGCCAGGCTTGGCGGCCGATCGCCGCCCACCTGCCGGAGATCTATTCGGTGAGCGCGGCGCCCCTGCCATGATCGCGGTCTTCATCCCCTCCCAGCTCACCTCCTACACAGACGGGGTCAGCCGGCTGACGGCGGCGGGGGGCAGCATCGAGGCGGTGCTGGACGACCTCGACCGGCGGTTCCCGGGATTGAAGTTCCGCGTGGTCGACGAGCAGGACCGCATCCGCCGCCACATGCGCATCTTCAAGAACGGCGACCGCGCCCAGGACGTCCGCGCGGCCGTGGGCGAGGGCGACGAGGTGCTGATCTTCGGAGCGCTGAGTGGGGGGTAACCATATCTCCCCCATAAGTTGAGCTTGAGCATAGCGCACGGGTTGCGTTCAGCGGGGCGCGGGCGTATCGTGCAAAGGTTGCAGTTGTTTCCGACAGACTCACAGTCCGGGGGGCACGCTGCCGACCATCTCGCCACTCCCATCGTGACCTCTTGGCCGGGCCCAGTTGCGCTCGCGAGACCTTCACATGAACGTCGCCGCCCGCGCTCCGGCCGGATCGCGTCCTTGCGACTGTTCCCTGAGAACGGAGAGACACCATGGCCGTCCGTGAACCCAATGATCAGCCGCAGGACCGGGACGAAGACCGCCCCCTCAGCATCGCGGTGAAATTCCGCGAAATAGGACACAAACCTCCGAGCGCCCTGCGGGGGATCGAGGGACTGCTCGAACGCACGCGTCATAGCTCGGAGCCTCTGAAGCTCAGGCCGCTGTTCGAATCCAGTTCCCGCGGCCGGCTAGACGAACTGGTCGAACGCGCGCGGCGCAACGATCCGGCATACGAGCCGACGGACTTCAACTTCTGGACCCAGGTCACCTGTCCGGAGGACATCGAGGCCGAGGGCCTCGCCCAGGCGATCCGTCAATTGAAAGAGGTCGAGACCGCCTATGTCATGCGGCCGCTGCCACCACCGCTGGTCAATCCGCTCGACGATCCTCGATCGACCAACCAGGGCTATCTGGACACCGCGCCCAACGGCATCAACGCGCGCCACGCCTGGGCGTTCGCTGGCGGCGACGGGGCCGGAATCGGCTTCGTTGACCTGGAACAGGGCTGGAATCTCAACCACGAGGACTTGGCGGCGGCGAGCGTCAGTCTGATCTCGGGGATCAACAAGCAGTACTTCTCCCACGGCACCTCCGTACTGGGCGAAGTGCTGATGGTCGACAACATGCTGGGCGGCGTCGGCATCGCACCGGCCGCCAGCGGTCGCGTCATCTCCCAGCACCGTCCGAGCGGCTACAACACCGCCGACGCTATCGTCGACGCCGTCGCCAACATGGCGTTCGGCGACGTCCTGCTGCTGGAAGCCCAGGAGACCGACCCAGTCGGCGGCCAATACTTCTGGCCCGTGGAAATCGCCGACGCCAACTACGACGCCATCCGGCTAGGCTCGGCCCTTGGGATCGTGATCGTCGAGGCCGGATGCAACGGCGGCTACGACCTGGACGCCTACACAAACCTGGGCGGCCACCAGATCTTCAACCGCGCCTCGGCCGGCTTCCGCGACTCCGGGGCGATTATGGTCGGCGCCGCCTCGTCGGCCAGCCCGCACGTGCGGCTCGGCTTCTCCAACTTCGGCACGCGGGTCGACTGCTACGCCTGGGGCGAGAACATCGACACCACCACGACCAACAGCGCCGGCACCGACAACACGCTCTACACGACGGGCTTCAACGGGACCTCGGGCGCCTCGCCGATCGTGGTCGGCGCCGCGCTGATCGTCCAGGGCATGGCCGAGGCCTCGCTCGGCTACCGGTTCAGCCCGCGGGAGCTGCGTGAGGTCCTGCGGATGGACGGCACGCCCTCGGCGAACCCACCGGCCGACCTGATCGGGGTGATGCCCGACCTCAACGCGATCATCACCAACGGCCATCTGAACCTCGCCCCCGACCCCTACCTGCGCGACTATGTAGGCGACGATGGCGACCCGACTTCCGGCATGGTTTCGTCGAGCCCCGACATCATCGTGCGCCACGCGCCGGTGGCCGACCCGCAGGCGGCCTACGGCGCGGGCAGCGGGACCGAGAACGACGGCAACCTGTCCCAGGTCGTCGAAACCGGCCACGACCACACGCTCTATGTCCGGCTGCAGAACCGCGGCGGCTCGACGGCGGCGCCGGTCGACGTCGATCTCTATTGGTCGCCGCCGGCGACACTGGTGACGCCTAACCTGTGGAACTTCATCGGCGCGGTCGGCCTGCCCACCTTGCCGACCGGCAATGTTCTGACGGTGTCCGGCCCGGTCACCTGGCCTCAGGCCGCCATACCCGGCCCGGGCCACTATTGTTTCGTCGCCGTGGCCGGGTCACCGCTGGATCCGAAGCCGGACCCGACAGCCTTCATCACCTTCGACAACTTCGTCACCTATGTGGAGAACAACAACAACGTCGCCTGGCGGAATTTCAACGTCGTCGCGGGACCGCCGTCGACCGACGGACCTCCAGGCTTCCACGCTCTGCCGTTCCTGGCGCCCGGCGCCTTCGACACCAGCCGCCGGTTCGCCCTGGAGACCATCGGCCGCCTGCCGAAGGGCAGCCGCGCCATTCTGGAAACGCCGGAATGGCTGGCCGAGGCCCTGCGGCCGCACCCTGTGCGGGTGCAACACGACGAGAAGCGCAGGGTGGCCCGCATTTCGCTGAATCCACACGGGGTGCAGCGGATCGGCGAGGCGATCCTGCACGCCAAGTCGAAGGCCGAGTGCCGCCTGCTGGTCTCGATACCCGAGGAGGCGAACCGACACGGCTACGAGATCGCGGTTCGCCAGCTCTACAAGAACCGCGAGGTCGGCCGCGTGACGTGGCGCTTCCCTGGGAAGGCGGAAAGGCAAGACGGGAAGGATCGCGGCAAGGCCTGACCGCCACAGCCGCTCCGACGACGCCGCGCCCTCAACGGCGTCGTCGGGCCGCGCCCTCTGGGAACGGGTCTCGTATGTTTCCCGAGCATCGAAACGTCCTCCTCCCCCGCTGCAATGCGCATGGGAGAGGAGGACGGAAGGGTCAGAACCGCAGGGTGCGGGCTTCCTTGACGTGGGGCAGGGCGCGGATCTTGGCGATCAGGCCGTCGGTGGGATTCTGGTCGATGCCGACCAGGGCGATGGCGTCCTCACCGGCCGAGACCCGGCCCAGATTGAAGGTGGCGATGTTGACCCCCGTGTCGGCCAGCAGGGCCCCCAGCGCGCCGATGAAGCCCGGCTTATCGAGGTTGTTCACATAGAGCATGGTCGTGCCGAACGGCGCATCGAGGTCCATGCCCTTGACCTCGATGATCCGCGGAGTGCCGGCCATGACCGAGCCGGCGAAGGAGCGCTTGCCCAGCGAGGTGGTGACGGTGATCCGCACCAGGCTCTCATAGATCGGGCTATCGTCCTGCTTGCTCTCCGAGACCGTAATGCCGCGCTCCTTGGCCACGGCAGGGGCCGAGACCATGTTCACGTCCTCCAGCATCGGACGCAGCACGCCCGCCAGGGCCGCGGCGGTAAGCGGGCGGGTGTTGAGGTTGGCGACCTCGCCCTCATAGGCGATGTCCACAGCCTTGACCTCGACGTCGACCATTTGGCCGGCGAAGGCGCCCAGGCGTTCGGCGAGCGCGATGAAGGGCTTCAGCTTCGGGGCTTCGTCGGCAGTCACCGAAGGACTGTTCAGCGCATTGGAGACCGCGCCGGTGAGCAGGTAGTCGCTCATCTGCTCGGCGACCTGCAGGGCTACGTTCTCTTGGGCCTCCAGGGTCGAGGCGCCCAGGTGAGGGGTCGCGATGAAGTTCGCCGCGCCGAACAGGATGTTTTCCTTGGCCGGCTCCTCGATGAAGACGTCGAAGGCCGCGCCGCCGATGTGGCCGTCGTCCAGGCCCTTGCGCAGGGCCGCCTCGTCCACCAGGCCGCCGCGGGCGCAGTTGACGATCAGCACGCCCTTCTTGGTCTTGGCCAGGTTCTCGGCCGACAGGATGTTGCGGGTCTTCTCGGTGAGCGGGGTGTGCAGGGTGATGACGTCGGCGCGGGCCAGCAGGTCCTCCAGCTCGACCTTCTCCACCCCAATCTCCACGGCGCGCTCGGCCGAGAGGAACGGGTCGTAGGCCACCACCTTCATCTTCAGGCCGTTGGCACGGTCGGCGACGATGCCGCCGATGTTGCCGGCGCCGATCAGGCCGAGTGTCTTGGCGTAGAGCTCCACGCCCATGAAGCGGTTCTTCTCCCACTTGCCGGCCTGGGTGGAGACGTCGGCGGCGGGGAGTTGGCGGGCGAGCGCGAACATCATGGCGATGGCGTGCTCGGCGGTGGTGATCGAGTTCCCGAAGGGGGTGTTCATCACCACGATCCCCTTGGAGGTCGCTGCGGGGATGTCGACATTGTCCACGCCGATGCCGGCGCGGCCGATGACCTTGAGGTTTCCGGCGGCGGCGATGACGTCCTTGTCGGCCTTGGTGGCCGAGCGGACGGCCAGGCCGTCATAGTCGCCGATGATCTTGAGCAGTTCGTCCTTGGTGAGGCCGGTCTTCACATCGGCGGCGACACCGCGCTGTTTGAAGATCTCGATGGCGGCGGGGCTGAGTTTGTCGGCGATCAGTACGCGGGGCATGGGGCGGTGTCCTTGGCAGGATGAGGGGTAGGCGTCCCCGCCGCGGCCGGAGTCCGGGCGCGAAGGGGACGCGGGATCAGGGGAGTCAGGCGGTCTGGAGCGCTTCGAGGGTCGAGGCGAAGGCCCAGTCGAGCCAGGGGGTCAGGGCCTCGATGTCGGAGGTCTCCACCGTGGCGCCGCACCAGATCCGAAGACCGGCCGGGGCGTCGCGATAGCCGCCGATGTCCAGCGCCGCGCCTTCCTTCTCGAGGGCGGAGGCCAGCTTCTTGGCGAAGTCGGCCTGGGCCTCGTCGGAGAGCGCGGTGATGCGGGCGTCGACCACCTTGAGGCAGACCGAGGTGTTGGACCGCGTCGCGGGATCGGCGGCGAGGAACTCCACCCAGCCCGTACGTTCCACCCACTCGGCCAGGGCCGCCAGGTTTGCGTCGGCGCGGCGCTGCATCTCGGCTAGACCGCCGATGGAGGCGCCCCACTTGAGCGCGTCGATGGCGTCTTCCACGCAGAGCATGGACGGCGTGTTGATGGTGGCGCCCTCAAAGATGTCGCGCGACAGCTTGCCGGCCTTGGTCATCCGGAAGAGCTTGGGCATCGGCCAGGCCGGGGTGTGGCTCTCCAGCCGCTCGACGGCGCGGGGCGAGAGGATCAGCACGCCGTGTGCGCCCTCGCCGCCCAGCGCCTTCTGCCAGGAGAAGGTCACCACATCGAGCTTGGGCCAGTCGAGGTCCTGGGCGAAGGCGGCGCTGGTGGCGTCGCAGATCACGATGCCTTCACGGTCGGCGGCGATGAAGTCGGCGTTGGGAACCCGGACCCCCGAGGTGGTGCCGTTCCAGGTGAACACCAGGTCGGCGTCCTTGCGAACCTTGGAGAGGTCCGGCAGTTCGCCATAGGGGGCGTCCAGCACTTCGGCCGGCAGCTTGAGCTGCTTGGTCACGTCGGTGACCCAGTCCTTGCCGAAGCTCTCGAAGGCCAGGAGCTGGACCGGCTTGGGGCCCAGCATCGACCACATCGCCATCTCGACGGCTCCGGTGTCGGAACCGGCCACGATGCCGATCAGGTAGTCCTCCGGAACCTCCAGCACCTGGCGGGTGCGGTCGATCGCCTCTTGCAGGCGCGCCTTGCCCAGCTTCGACCGATGCGAGCGGCCGAGGACGGCGTTCTGGAGATTTTGGGGATTCCATCCGGGGCGCTTGGCGCACGGGCCGGAAGAAAACTCGGGGCGAGCCGGGCGCATTGCCGGCGTGGCGAGGGTCGTCATAGCGATGTCTCCCATCCTTACAGATGAGCAGCGCCCCGTTGGGGGGGCGTGGCCCGCCGCGGAGAAACCCTGGTTTCCGCCGCGGATCAAGCGAAAGTTTTCGAAACCCGATGTGAGCGGAACTGATGACGCGACCGCTTGGTGCGCGGCGCGACCCGTGATCTCAAGGTTAGATGACGAGCCGCCCGCAACCGATCGACTGGCTGGTGATGGCCTTCCTCGTGATCGCCTGGGGCTCGGCCTTCGCCGCCCTGAAGATCGCCGTGGAGTACATCTCGCCGGTCTGGAACGCGGCCCTGCGGCTATGGATCGCGGTGGCGACCTTGGCCGTTGCATTGGCCATCCAGCGCCAGAGACTGCCGCCGCCGAGCGACCCGGCCTGGCGATTCTATGCGGTGGTCGGCATGGTCGGCATGGCCGCGCCCTTCGTTCTGTTCGCCTATGCGGCCCAGAGCCTGCCCTCGGCGGTGAACGCCATGTGCAACGGCGCCTCGCCGATCTTCACCGCCGCCCTGGCGCACGTCTTCGTGGCGGGCGACCGGCTGACCCTGCAGCGCAGCGCCGGGGTCGGGCTGGGTTTCGTGGGGCTGGCGGTGCTGCTGGCGCCCAAGCTGATGGGCGGGCTGACCGTGGAGGCCGTGGCCATGATGGCCGCCCTGGGCGCAGCGTTGCTCTATGCGGTGGCCAATGTGGTGACCAAGCACGCGCCGGCCGTAGCGGCCACCGCCGGCGCCCTGATGATGTCCCTCTGGGGCGCGGCCTACGCTACCGCGGCGGCCATGTTCACGGCGCCCCTGCCCGCCTGGCCGCCGCTGCCCGCCCTGATCGCGGTCGTCGCCCAGGGCGTCTTCCCCGCGGGCCTAGCCACCATCGGCTGGGTGTTCCTGATCCAGCGGCGCGGGCCGCTGTTCGTGTCGCTGTCGATCTATCTGGCGCCGCTGTGGGCGACCGCGGTCGGGATGACCTTCCTGGGCGAGCGGCCGAGTTGGACGGCGTTCGTGGCCCTGGGCCTGATCCTGGCCGGGGTGGCCCTGGCTACACTGGAGCGGCGCGGACTTACGCCGCCGGCGCCTTCGAGGCGTCCTTGACCCGCGCGCGCCACGAGACGATCGCCCCAGCGGTCAGGCAGATCAGGATGGCGTAGAGATTGACGTTGTTGATCAGGCGGTGGAGCGCGTCCACGTCGCGGCCGGTCACCAGGTAAAACGAGTGCAGGCTGAACTGGGCCGCCTGGAACATCAGCGCCCCGCCCAGCCAGAGGCTGGCGTAGCGCACCGCGATGGCCAACAGCCCGACCGCGGTCAGGCCATCGCCGACCAACTGGGCGATGGGCATGAAGGTGCTGAAGCTTGAAGGCAGAAGGCGGCCCAATTCCCAGAGCAGCGCGAAGCCCAGGATCAGCATGGCGCCAAGGCGCTCGGCGGGGCCACCCTTCCAGAGGGCGAAGCCGCAGGCGCTCAACATCAGGACCAGGAAGAGGGCCCAGAAGAGCAGATGGATGATTACGTCCGACATGCATTGCGCCCCTAACCGGGATTAGGGGCGCAACACCAGTTAAACTATTGCAACCAAGTCGGAGGTTAGCCGACTTCGCGCATGAGGGTCTTTTGAACGCGGAGGGCCATGGGCGGCTTTTCGTAGCCGTTCATCTTGGTCCGCACGCCCAGGCGAAGCTGAGCTTCGGCCAGTTCGTTGTGCACACCCACCATCGCGGTGCGAGCTTCGCTGAGCGCCTTGACGGCCGCCATCAGCTTCACCTGCACGTCGTCGGCGAACACCATCGACACCTTCACGTCCTGACGGGCCTTCAGGAGGTCCGCCATCAGTTCGGCGGCTTCAACCATGGCTTGGTCGACCGCCGCTTCCGTCGAGAACAGTTTGGTCGCGACACGTTGTGCGACAAACGCCTTTTCCATGGGAAACCCCCTCAGTGGAATTAACTTACCGGAAGCCAAGGTAAACCAGAGGTTAAGGACCGTCTAATAGATTCACGTTCGGTTAACTATGATTGCCCGCGACAACTGCGCGCACCGGTTGTGACTGTGTCGGAAAGGCAACAGATTCTGCCGGATTCCCCCCACAGGCGAGGTCCGAGCGGGACCGTGGAAGCAAACCGTTAGGGGAAATCGACTAGGTAAAGCGCTTGATAGAACGCCGAGCGCCATGACCGACCAGCCTCGCAAGACCGGCACGGCCCACCACGCGACTTTTCATGCGCGCGTGGCCGGCGTGGCCCTGATCACCACAGTGGTGGTGCTGGTCGCCGCCTGCCTGACCTTCATGCTGCAACAGTGGGCCGTGGCCCGCGAGCAGACCCATCAGAGCCATGTGGCGCTGTCGGAGATCACCGCCAGCGCGGCCGGACAGGCGCTCTTGGAACGGGATACGGCCGCCGCCACGGCCTCCATCTCCGCCCTCGCCAAGGCCGATCGAGTGATCGGCGCCCAGCTGCTCGACAGCCAGGGGCGGAAGGTGGCGGCCTATGCCCGCGCCGGGGGCACCGACGCCCTGGAGACTGAAATTCTCCGCACGCCGGTCCGCGCCGGCGGCGCCCAGGTCGGGGAACTGGTGATGACGGCGGAGACGCCGCGCCTCACCGCCCTGCTCCCGCAATTCGTCGCCCTGACCGGCGCGCTGTTCTTCGGCGGCGTCGGCGTGGCGCTGTTCCTGGCGCGCGGACTCGCCTCACGCGTGATCGCGCCGGTCCAGAAACTGTCGGAAGCCATGCACGAGGTCGCCGGAAGCGGCAGCTTCGCGCCCGTCGAGGTTGCGGCGGACGACGCCCTGTTCCGCAGCCTGACCGACAGCTTCAACCACCTTTTGGCGAAACTGGACGAGCGCGAGCAATCGCTGCAGCGCACCCTGCGCGAGCTGGTGGAGGCCCGCGACGCCGCCAACGCCGCCAATGTGCTGAAGTCCCAGTTCCTGGCCAATATGAGCCACGAGATTCGCACGCCGCTGAACGGCGTCCTGGCCATGGCCGAGGTCATGTCCATGGGCGACCTGACCCAGGTGCAGCGCGAGCGCCTGGATGTGATCCGCCAGTCAGGCGGCCTGCTGTTGGCCGTGCTGAACGACGTGCTGGACCTGTCCAAGATCGAGGCCGGCAAGCTCACCCTGCTGGTCGATGACTTCGACCTGGAGGCGGCGGTCGCGCCAACCCGCGAGAGCTTCGCCGTGGTCGCGGAGCGCAAGGGGCTGTCGTTCAAGGTCGAGGTTGCCGAGGAGGCCCGCGGCGCCTGGCGCGGCGACGCCGACCGCATTCGCCAGGTGGTGGGCAACCTGCTCTCCAACGCCGTGAAGTTCACCCTGCAGGGCGAGGTCAGCGCGACCTTCGACGTCGCCCCCGACAGCGGCGATCTACGCCTGACCATCCGCGACACGGGCGTCGGCATCGCCGCCGAGAAGCAGGCGGCCCTGTTCGAGAAATTCACCCAGGCCGACAACTCGGCCACCCGCCGGTTCGGCGGCACGGGCCTGGGCCTGGCCATCTGCCGCGAGCTCACCCAGATGATGGGCGGGGTGATCTCGGTGGAGAGCCGCGAAGGCCAGGGTTCGGTCTTCACCGTCGAACTGCCGCTCGAGCGCGGTGAGATGGCGGCCCCATCGACCGTCGTGGTCCAGGCCGCCGCCGAGGACGCCGACGAGGGCGCCCTGCGCCTGCTGGCCGCCGAGGACAACCCGACCAACCAGCAGGTGCTGGCCGCGGTCATGGGCTCGCTCGGCATCGAGATCGACATCGTCGCCGACGGCAAGCTGGCCTTCGAGGCCTGGCGCGACGGGGCCTACGACCTGATCCTCATGGATATCCAGATGCCGGTGATGGACGGCATCGACTCGGCCCGCGCCATCCGCGCCGCCGAGGCCGAGCACGGCCGCCCGCGCACACCCATCGTGGCGCTGACGGCCAACGCGCTGTCCCACCAGGTCGAGGAATATCTCGCCGCGGGCATGGACGGCCATGTGGCCAAGCCGATCGAGATTTCCAAACTGTACGACGCCATCAGCCGCGCGCTCAGCGAAGCGGCCACCGCCGGCGCGCCCCAGGCTTCGGCCACCGCCGCCGCTTAGCTGAACCTCAGACAACGACCGCCTCAGGTCCGTTTCACGTCCGATGGGGTCTTCTAGGGCTCAACGTCGCCTCACCCGGCGGCGTCGACGTCCAAGGAGGACCCAATGAAGAAGATTCTGCTCTCGCTGACAGCCGCCGCCGCCTTGACCGCCGCCGCTGTCCCCGCCGCCGCCCAGAACTATGACGGCTATCGCACGTATGAGCGCAGCTACGACCGATACGACCACGGCGACCGCTACGACCGCGGGGATCGCCATGATCGCAGTGACCGTGCCGATCGCCTGAAATGGCGCATCGAGCGGGCCTTCCAACGTGGCGACCTCGGCCGCCAGGAGGCCGCCCGTCTGAAGGGCTATGTCGGCGCCGTCGAGAACCTGGCCGACCGCTATCGCCGCGACGGCTACACCGCCGCCGAACGCCACGCGATCGATCGGCGCTACGCCTCGGTCGAGCGCCGCCTGCGTTATGAGAGCCGCGACTACGGCTACGGCTACGGCGAGCGCCGCTAAGCGGCCCGGCCGCAGCTGAACCAATCATCCTCTGGCTCGTTCCCATCGCCATGCGGGCAAGGGGCGACGCCAGAGGGACGGCTTAGGAGATCGCCATGAACAAGACCCTCACCCTATTCGCCGCCGCCGCCGCTTCGGTGCTCGCCTTGTCGGCCGGGACGGCCTCGGCCCAGGCCTGGACCTCGATCAACGAACGCCAGGCCACCCTCGACGCCCGGATCGACGCCGGTGTCCGCTCGGGCGACCTGACCCGCAGCGAGGCCGTCGAGCTGCGCGGGGCGTTCAACGACGTCGCTCGCCTGGAGGCCCGCTACCGTGTTGACGGCCTGTCGGCCTGGGAACGCACCGACCTGGATCGACGCTTCGACGCCCTGTCGGACCGCATCCGCTACGATCGCAACGACGATCAGACGCGCAACGACCGCGGCGACCGCTGGGGCGACTGGCGCAATCGCGAGGGCGGCTGGATGAACATCAACCAGCGCCAGGCGCAGCTCGACCGTCGGATCGACCAGGGGATGCGCAGCGGCAAGATCACCCGCCGCGAGGCCTATCGCCTGCGCAACGAGTTCCAGGCCATCGTGCGGCTCGAGAGCCGATATCGCGTCAACGGCCTGTCGACCTGGGAACGGGCCGACCTGGATCGCCGCTTCGACACCCTGGCGGCGCGAATCCGTTGGGAGCGGCGCGACGGCGACCGCGACCGCTACGGCTACGGCTACGGCGAACGTCGCTAGGCGACGCCTGTTGGTGATGGGGACCGAAGGGGGGACGGCTTTGCGGCCTTCCCCTTTTCGCGCCTGTTCGTAGAACGCGGGTTTACGCAGGGTTAGCAGGTGACACGCTATACGGCCTGACTCGACCGACGAAAGCCAGGTATGAGCGCCGTTCGCATCTCGTCCGACCTGATGGGGGTTCTGGCCGCAAGGCGGTCCCAGGCGCGCTTCCGCATCGGCGTGGCCGTGGCGATGCTGGCGGGTTTCGGCAGCACCGTCGGCTGGGCCTTCGCGTTCGGCTGGGTCGCCGTCTATATGGGCCTCCAGCTCGCCGAGCATCTGCTGCTCCACCGCCGCGACCTGTCGACGTTCTCGAGCCTGGTCCTGCTGTCGACCAACGCCATCGTCTTCGGAGCCTACGGCGCCATGGGACCCGTGATGGACGGTTCCTGGGGCTTGGCCTGCGGCGTCGTCCTGATGTGCGGCGGCCTGCTCAACACCGCGCTGACCAGCCAGAAGTCACTGCAGGCCTTCGTGGCCAGCGCCTGGCCCTTCGCCTTCTACCTGGGCGCCATGCCCTTCGCGGCGCTCGCCGTGGGGGCCGAAGGTCACCACGCCGTGGCGCTCGCCATCTCCGCGGCGCTGATCGTCGGCTGCACGGTGATGATCTGGCGTTCGGCCGCCCGCGCCCTGATCGCCGAGGGCGAGGCCCGCGCAAGGGCCGAGGCCGCCGACGCCGCCAAATCCGCCTTCGTCGCCATGGTCAGCCACGAGCTGCGCACCCCAATCAGCGCCATCCTGGCCGGCGCCGTCGAGGCGGGCCGGGCCGAGGCCGCCGGCGCCCGGGCCTCCAATCTGGAGCTGATCGAATCCTCGGCGCGGATGATGCGGACCCTGCTGGACGACCTGCTCGACCTCTCCAAGATCGAGGCCGGCAAGATGGGGGTGGAGGTCACGCCCTTCGACCTGCGCCGCCTGATGCTGGAAACCGTCCGTTTCTGGGCGCCCGAGGCCCGCCGCCGCAACCTGCGCTTCCGCGTCGAGGGCGCGCGCCGGGTCCCGACCTGGGTCGAGGGCGACCCGACCCGCGTGCGCCAGGTGCTCAACAACCTGTTCTCCAACGCCCTGAAGTTCACCGACTCTGGTTCCGTCACCCTGAAGTTCGCCGCGAGCCCGGACGGCCAGGCGACCCTGTCGGTGATCGACACGGGCCCGGGCATGGACGCCGCGCAGGTCGGCCGCCTGTTCACCCCTTACGGCCAGGCCAGCGACAGCGTCGCGCGCACCCATGGCGGAACCGGCCTCGGCCTCAATATCAGCCGCGAACTGGCCCGCCTGATGGGCGGCGACCTGTCGGTGGAGAGCGCTCCGGGCCAGGGCGCGGCCTTCCATCTCAAGGTGAGCCTGCCGGCTGCGGCGGCGGTGTCCGCGGTGGACGCGACTCAGGACCGCCAGGGCCTGCGCCTGCTGATCGTCGACGACCATGAGGTCAACCGCCGGGCCTTCACCCTGATCTTGCAGGCCGCCTGCGACGAGCTCGCCGTGGCCCATGACGGGGTCGAGGCCCTCGAACGGCTCGCGACCCAACGCTTCGACCTGGTGTTGATGGACCTCAACATGCCCCGCATGGGCGGCATGGAGGCGGTGCGGCGCCTGCGCGCGGAGCCGGGCCCCAACCAGGCCACGCCGGTCATCGCGCTCACGGCGTCAGTAGCGCCCAAGGAGATGGCCGTCTGCAAGGCTGCGGGGATGAGCGGCTTTGTGATGAAGCCGGTGGAGGCTAAGGAGCTGTTCGCGGCGATCGAGCAGGTTCTGAGCGAGGCGCGCGCGACCGTCGCCCAGACCGCCTGAAACCCGACCGCTAGAGGATTCCATGCCCCACGAGACCCGCACCGCCGACGGCTTCGTCGTGAGCGATGAGGCCGCGCGCTTCGACCGCGATCGCGCTCATGGCTGGATCGCCGGCGAGAGCTACTGGGCGTCTGGCATCCCGCGGGCCCTGTTCGACAAGGCGTTGGACAACAGCCTGGTGGTCGGCGCCTACGCCCCGGACGGAACCATGGCCGGCATGGCCCGGGTGGTCACCGACCGGGCCACCTTCGGCTGGGTTTGCGACGTCTTCGTGGGAGAGTCCTATCGTGGCGCGAGCCTGGGCAAGGCGATGATGGCCTATCTGAAGGACCATCCGGACATGCAGGGCTTCCGCCGCCTGCACCTGGCCACCCGCGACGCGCACGGCCTCTACGCCCAGTTCGGCTTCGTCCCGCTCACCAAGCCAGACAACTGGATGGAGATCCGCGGCGGCGGCTACCTCTAGACCCCGGCTGTCATCCCGGAAGTCAGGAAGCTGCTATCCGGGACCCATGAACGCCTGATCCTTCTGGAGGTGGCTACGCCTCGCCACATTCCGTCAAATCGGCGCGTATAGGTCCTGGTCTTGCTTCGCAAACCGGGATGACACTTCGAGCTAGGCCTCGATCGCCAATTCCGGCCAACGGGCCTGGGCCGCCTGCGCGGTGCGCAGGAAGCCATTGGTCTTGCGGGTCGGGTTGGGCCGCAGGCGCAGGGCGAAGATGTCCTCGAGGCCGAACGGCGCGACGATGGTCATTCGCCCGTCCTGTTCCAACCGGGCCCCCACCGCGAAGGTCGCGCTGGTGAACCGTCCGAGGGCTTCGGCGCTGGAGCCGAGCGGGGCGTAGGGCTCGCCGAACTTGCCCTCGAACCACAGGTGGACGCGGGCCTGGTTGCGCACCTCGACCATCGCGCGCAGCGGCGGTTCGAAGGCCCGCGCCACCCGCTTGATGACCCCGTCCTCGGCCTCATAGCTGACGTCCGGATCGAAATAGCCGAGGTCGTAGTCCTTGATCCCATAGTCGGGGTCACGGCCGGTCAGGTGGTTGAGCGCCCGCTGGTAGATGGCGCCGGAGAACAGCAGCCAGTCCGGGAGGTCCAGCTCGCGGGCGGTCTCCATCACCTGCATCAGGCTCGGCGCGGCGCGCAGGATGGCCTCCAGCCGCGCGGTCAGGTCGTGGCTCATCGTTTCTCCCGCAGCGGCCAGCCGTGGTCCAGCGGCCCATGGCCCGCCCCGAAGCCCGGGGCGCGGCGCATGGCCTCGTGCACATAGGCCCAGGCCCGCGCCACCGCCTCGGTGAGGCTCATGCCCTGGGCCAGGCCCGTGGCGCAGGCCGAGGCCAGAGTGCAGCCGGTGCCGTGGGTGTGGCGGGTCTCCAAGCGCTCGCCCTCGAAGGTCGTCTCGCCGTCGGGCGTCATCAGCACGTCGACCACCGTGGCGCCCTCCACATGGCCCCCCTTCATCAACACGGCCCGCGCGCCCAGCCTCAGCAGGATCTCGCCCGCCCGGCGCAGGTCGTCGGTGGTGGCGACCGCCAGGCCGCTCAGGGCCTGGGCCTCCGGCGCGTTGGGCGTCAACAGGGCCGCGCGGGGAATGAGCAGGGTGCGCACCGCCGCCACCGCCTCGATGGCCAGCAGGTTCGCCCCGCCCTTGGCGACCATCACCGGGTCGATCACCGCCGGTAGGCCGCGCACGCTGTCAAGGATGGCCGCGACGGTCTCGACCATGGCCACGTCGCCCAGCATGCCGGTCTTGATGGCGTCTGCGCCGATATCGTCCAGCACCGCGCGGGCCTGGGCCTCGACGACCGCGGCCGGGATCGGGTGGACGCCGGTGACGCCCAGGGTGTTCTGCACGGTGACGGCGGTGACCGCCGTGGCCGCGTAGCCGCCCAGCGCCGTGACGGTCTTGATGTCGGCCTGGATCCCCGCCCCGCCCCCGGAGTCGGAGCCCGCGATGATCAGCACGCGACCTTTGTTCTCGGACATGCCCAGCACCTAGCGTGGCCGGAGGCGAATTGCATCGGGATATGCGCCCTCATCCACACTCGAAAGTATATGCGTTGACAGTTATATTTCTCACATAGAATATGAAGACATGACCCCGTTCGAAGCCCTGGCCGAACCCAACCGCCGTCGCCTGCTCGACTTGCTGCGGGCCGGCGAGCGTCCGGCGGGGGAGCTGGTGGCGGCCATGGATCTCAGCCAGCCGGGGGTCTCCAAGCACCTGAAGGCCCTGCGCGAGGCGGGCCTGGTCAGCGTCCGGGCCGACGGCCAGCAACGCATCTACCGGCTGGAGGCGAGGAAGCTCGCCGACCTCGACCTGTGGCTGAAACCCTACCGCCATTTCTGGGCCGACCACCTCGACGCCCTTGAGGCGCATCTGGAGCGCGACCAATGAGCCAAGATCGTCTGGGGACCGTGTCGCGCACCGGCGACACCTTCGAGCTCGTGTTCGAGCGACGGATCGCCAAGCCGGTCGAGAAGGTCTGGGCGGCGATCACCGTGCCCGAACGGATCGCCGACTGGTTCGCCATTGTCGAGATCGACCTCCGGCTGGGCGGGCATTACCGGCTGCGGTTCTCGCCGGAGGAGACCCCTACGGAAGGCGTGATCGTCGAATACGAGCCCCTTCGCCGACTGGCCCACACCTGGCCCGATCCCGGCCATGCCGACGCCATCGTCCGCTACGAGCTGGAGCCGGACGGCGACGGATGCCGGCTGCGGTTCAGCCAGAACGGGCTGCCGGCCAAGTATGTGGAGAGCATCGCCGGCTGGCATGTGTTCCTGGATGCGATCCCCGGCGCGATCGACGGCGTCCGTTTCGTCTGGAGCATGGAGCAGGAGAAAGCGGTCCTGCAGCTCTACAAGGCGCGGCTCGCAGCCGTGGGGGTGAGCGTATGACCACGCGCGACGCGCTGGGGATCGTGACCCGCTCCGGCGACACCTACGAGGTGACCTTCGAGCGGCGGATCGGCAAACCGATCGCGAAGGTCTGGGCGGCGGTCACCGTGCCGGAGCGGATCGCCGACTGGCTGGCCGAGGCCGAGGTGGACCTGCGGGTCGGCGGCCACTATCGGCTGCGCTTCCCGGGCGGCTACGGGATGGACGGGGTCATCACGGCCCTGCAGCCGCCCCAGCTGCTGGAATACACCTGGCCCGACCCCGAGCATCCGAACTCGGTGGTGCGCGTCAGCTTGGAGGCCGACGGCGAGGGCTGCCGCCTGACCCTGGTCCAGACCGCCCTCTCCCGGAAGGTGGCCCGCGGGGTGGTCGGCGGCTGGCACACCCATCTGGAGGGCCTGCCGGGCGCGGCGGGTGGCGTTCGCACGGCCTGGACCCAGGTCCGCGAGGACGAACTCCTGGAACTCTACAAGGACCGGCTTCCCGTCTGACGCTGCCCTGCTAACCTCAGCCGATGACAGACAGGATCGCACTCGTCACCGGCGCGGGCTCGGGTATCGGACGCGCCGCGGCGCTGGGCCTGCTGGACGCCGGCTGGAAGGTGGTGCTGGCCGGACGCCGCGCCGAGCCGTTGCTGGCGACCGCGGCCCACGCCCCCGATCGCGCCCTGGTCGTCCCGACCGATGTCGCGGACGAGGGCCAGGTGCACGACCTGTTCGCGGCGATCGGCGTCGGCCACAAGCGCCTGGACCTGTTGTTCAACAACGCCGGCGCCTCGGCGGGCGGGCGGCTGGAGGATCTCTCACTCGAGGACTGGAAGCGGGTGGTCGACGTCAACCTGACCGGCGCCTTCCTGTGCACCCGGGCGGCGTTCCGGATGATGAAGGCCCAGACGCCGATGGGCGGGCGGATCATCAACAACGGCTCGATCTCGGCCCACGTCCCGCGGCCCTATTCGGTGGCCTACACGACCACCAAGCACGCCATCACCGGGCTCACCCGATCGACCTCCCTGGACGGGCGGGCCTACGACATCGCCTGCGGCCAGATCGACATCGGCAACGCCGCCACCGAGATGACCAGTCGCATGGCCAAGGGCGTGCCCCAGGCCGACGGGACCTTCGCCCCCGAGCCGCTGATGGACGTGAAGGCCGTGGCCGACGCGGTGGTGTTCATGGCCAGCCTGCCGCTGGACGCCAATGTCCAGTTCATGACCGTGATGGCCACCAAGATGCCCTTCATCGGGCGCGGTTGATCGCCTCCCAGACCTTCAGGGCCTGGACCGTCTCGGCCACGTCGTGGACGCGCAGGGCGGCGACCCCGGCCTGGACCCCCGCCAGGGCCGCGGCCAGCGAACCCGGTCCCCGCGCCTCCGCGAGCTCGGCGGCGAGATCCACGGCGGCGATGAAGCGCTTGCGGCTCACCCCCAGCAGCACCGGGAAGCCCAGGGCGACCAGGACGTCCATATGGGCCAGCAGGGCCAGGTTGTGCTCCAGCCGCTTGCCGAAGCCGATCCCGGGATCGAGCCAGATTTTGTCGCGCGCCACGCCGGCCGCCATGGCGACCTCGGCCCGGACATTCAGGAACGCGGCCACCTCGGCGACCACGTCGTCATAGCGGGGATCGGCCTGCATGGTGCGAGGCTCGCCCTGCATGTGCATCAGCACCACGCCGCAGCCGAGTTCGGCGGCGATGGCGGGCGCCTCGTCCGAGAAGCCCAAGGCGGTGACGTCGTTCCAGATGTCGGCGCCGGCGGCCAAGGCCGCCCGGGCCACCTCCGGCTTCATGGTGTCCACCGAGAGGGTGACGGCGCTCGTCGCCCGGATCGCTTCAATCAACGGAACCAGCCGGGCGATCTCGTCGCCCGCCGAGACCGGTTCGGCGCCGGGGCGCGTGGATTCCGCGCCGAGGTCGAGGATGTCGGCGCCTTGCGCGATCAGGGCGCGGGCATGGGCCAGGGCCGCGTCGGGCGCCAGGAACCGACCGCCGTCGGAGAAGCTGTCGGGGGTCAGATTGACCACCCCCATGACCTTCACCATCGCGCCCTCGCCCAAATGAAAACGCCCTCCCGATACAGGATCGGGAGGGCGCGGAGAATGGTGGAAACCTCAGGCCCTAGGCGGGCTCGGGGCGCGGCGAGATCGGCACCGAGACCGAGGGGCCCGAAGGCCGCTTGATGTCGCTCTCTTCGCGGTTGGGGGCGACGCCCTTCAGCACGTTGATGATCTCGTCGCCGCTGAGGGTTTCGTATTCCAGCAGGGCCTTGGCCAGGGTGTGCAGCTCGTCGAGCTTTTCCGTCAGGATGCGGCGGGCCTCGTCGAACGCGGTCTGGACCAGGGCCTTGACCTCCTGGTCGATCAGCCGGGCGGTCTCTTCCGAGACGTTCTGGGTGCGCGATACGGAGTGGCCGAGGAAGACCTCGTCCTGGTTCTCGCCGTAGGAGACCACGCCGAGCTTGTCGGAGAAGCCCCACTTGGTGACCATGGCCCGGGCCAGGCGCGTGGCCTGGTCGATATCGGACGAGGCGCCGGAGGTGATCTTGTCCTTGCCGAAGATCAGCTCCTCGGCCATCCGGCCGCCCATCAGGATGGTCAGGCGCGAGGTCATCTGCTCGTAGGACAGGGAGAGCTGGTCCCGCTCGGGCAGCTGCATCACCATGCCCAGCGCGCGGCCGCGCGGGATGATCGTGGCCTTGTGCACCGGGTCGGTGGCCGGGACGTTGAGGGCCAGCAGGGCGTGGCCGCCTTCGTGATAGGCGGTCAGGCGCTTTTCGTCGTCGGTCATCGCCATCGACTTGCGCTCGGCGCCCATCATGACCCGGTCCTTGGCGTCCTCGAAGTCGGCCTGGGTGACCATGCGGCGGTTCTTGCGCGCGGCCATCAGGGCCGCCTCATTGACCAGGTTGGCCAAATCGGCGCCGGAGAAGCCCGGGGTGCCGCGGGCGATGGTCTTCACCTCCACGTCGGCGGCCAGGGGCACGTTCTTCATGTGGACGCGCAGGATACGTTCGCGCCCGCCGATGTCGGGGTTCGACACCACCACCTGGCGGTCGAATCGGCCCGGACGCAGCAGGGCCGGGTCGAGCACGTCGGGACGGTTGGTCGAGGCGATGACGATGATGGCTTCCGACGGGTCGAAGCCGTCCATCTCCACCAGCAGCTGGTTGAGGGTCTGCTCGCGCTCGTCGTTGCCGCCGCCCAGGCCCGCGCCACGATGGCGGCCCACGGCGTCGATCTCGTCGATGAAGATGATGCAGGGGCTGTTCTTCTTGGCCTGCTCGAACATGTCGCGCACGCGGCTGGCGCCGACGCCGACGAACAT
>NZ_JAUYOJ010000242.1 GCF_030697925.1 Phenylobacterium sp.
ATCTCCGCGTCGATGGCTTCCAGGATCGAGTCGGCGGCGAACGGCGGCGGGACATAGATCACGCTGGCGTCGGCGCCGGTCTGCTGGGCCGCCTCACGCACGGTGTCGAACACCGGCAGGCCGATGTGGGTGGTCCCGCCCTTACCCGGGGTGACGCCGCCGACCATCTTGGTGCCGTAGGCGATGGCCTGTTCCGAGTGGAAGGTGCCCTGGGCGCCGGTGATGCCCTGGCAGATGACCCGGGTGTTCTTGCCGATCAGGATGGACATTACGCACGCTCCCGGACGGCTTTGACGATCTTTTCCGCGCCGTCGCTGAGATCGTTGGCGGCGATCACGTCGAGGCCGCTCTCGTTGATGATCTTCTTGCCCAGTTCGGCGTTGGTGCCCTCGAGGCGCACCACCAGGGGCACGCTGAGGCCGACCTGCTTGACCGCGTTGACCACGCCGTTCGCCAGGATGTCGCAGCGGGCGATGCCGCCGAAGATGTTGACCAGGATGCCCTTCACGTTGGGGTCGGCCATGATGATCTTGAAGGCCGCCGTCACCTTGGGCTCGTCGGCGCCGCCGCCCACGTCCAGGAAGTTGGCGGGTTCGGCGCCATAGAGCTTGATGATGTCCATGGTCGCCATGGCCAGGCCCGCGCCGTTGACCATGCAGCCGATCTCGCCGTCGAGGGCGATATAGGAGAGGTCGAACTTGGCGGCCTCGATCTCCTTGGGGTCCTCCTCGGTCTCGTCGCGCAGGGCGACGATGTCGGGGTGCCGGAAGAGCGCGTTCGAATCGAAGCTGACCTTGGCGTCGAGGACCTTCAGGTGATCGTCCCCGGTGACGATCAGCGGATTGATCTCCAGCATGCTCATGTCCTTGGCCAGGAACGCCGCATAGAGCTGGCCGAGCAGGGTCGCGGCCTCCTTCGCCAGGCCGCCGGAGATGCCCAGCGCCTTGGCCAGGGTCCGCGCATGGTGCGGGAAGACGCCGGTGGCCGGATCGATGGAGAAGGTCACGATCTTCTCGGGGGTCGAGTGGGCGACCTCCTCGATGTCCATGCCGCCTTCGGTGGAGGCCACGACCGAGACCCGGCTCGTTTCGCGGTCGACCAGCAGCGACAGGTAGAATTCCTTGGCGATGTCGGCGCCTTCCTCGATGTAGAGGCGGTTCACCTGCTTGCCCTTGGGCCCCGTCTGGTGGGTCACCAGCACCCGGCCCAGCATCTCCTCGGCGTTGGCGCGGACGTCGTCGGCGGACTTGACCACCCGGACCCCGCCCTTGGCGTCGGGCCCAAGGCCTTCGAAGCGCCCCTTGCCGCGCCCGCCGGCGTGGATCTGCGACTTCACGACGAAGACCGACCCTCCGAGGTTCTTGGCGGCCCTGTAGGCCTCTTCGGCGGAGAATGCGGCGTAGCCGCGCGGGACCGCCACGCCGAACTCGGAGAGGACGGACTTGGCTTGATGCTCGTGGATGTTCATGAGGTCGCGAAACGCGTGATCTGCAGCCCGCCCGGTGCGGCGAGTGGCCGGGGTTATAGGCGCCGTACCCCCCTGTGGCAACCGCGCCACGGGAAGAAAAAGCCGCATTGCAGCAAAGATTTGGCGACCCCCGCCACCGGTATCATTTTCATCATCAGGCGAAAAACACGGCCCACAGAATCCGCCCCGGTAGGAAGGCCAGGCCGCCCGCGAGGAACATGCCGCCGACATACATCCCGGTCATGGTCCGCCGGTGAGCGCGGACGTCGTGGTGGCGCGCTGCGTAGAGCGCCGCCGGCAAGGCGATGATCACCCAGCCGGAAATGGCGTGGACGAAACTGAAGTTCCCGGGATTGAGCTCGCGGATGAACAGCGAGCTCACCGCCGTGGTCGCCATGCTCGCCGCCCAGGTCCAGCCCAGGGTGCGGTGCGGCAGGGTTCCCTTGGGTCCGAGCAACAGCACGGCGCCGATCAGGAAGGTGGCGATCGCGGCGCCCAGGTGGAGCTTGATCTGCGGCGAGGCCGCCGCGATGGGCGCGAAGTCGGGCGCGCGCAGACCCCCGGCGATGGCGACAAGGCCCGTGCCGACGGCGAGGGCGAGGCTGATCGCCGGGGCGTGGCGGCCGGCGGTTGGTTTGGCGGGATTGGACATGGGAAGGCTCCGGAATGAGGCGAGGTCGCCTTCCTGCCGACCGGCGCGATCCCGCGCAGCGGCCCTTGCACGAGTCGCCGCGCCGGCTGCGTGGACGGCCGCGCCCGCCGCTCGCGCTTCGCCAAACGCCGGGCCGCTTCTCACCGGGCCGCAATCATGATCTCAACTGGCCCATGGCGGAGGCGCGAAAACTGAAGGCTTTCAGCTGGGGGCCGTATGGCGGCCGGGCCGGCTTCCTGCGCAGCTTGCTGGTGGCGGTCATAGCCGGCGGTTTCCTGGCCTTCTCCGGCGCCTTCGGCATGGACGAGATGTCGCTCGCGCTGCGGTTCGCCTATTGGATTCCGCTGATGGCGGCGGGGACTCTGTGGGGTTCGCTCGCCGCCCGCCTGGTGTTCGGCGCCCATCCGGACGGGTTGCGCATGATCGCGCGCATCCTGGCGGCCGGACTGCTGATCGGAATTCCGTTCACCGGCGTGGTCTGGATCACCAACAACCTGTTCATGGGGTCCCAGATCGGACCTCGGCAGGCCCTGTCGCTCTGCGTCACCGTCACCGTCGTCTCGGTGGTCATGGTGGCGATCAACGCCCTGGTCGCGCGCGGTGACCGGCCAGCTTCGCGTCAACCCCCCGCCCCGCCCCGCTTCCTGGAACGCCTGCCGCTGAAGCTGCGCGGCGCCGAGGTCTGGGCGGTGGAGTCGGAAGACCACTACCTGCGCCTGCACACCTCCAAGGGCCAGGATCTGATCCTGCTGCGGCTCGCCGATGCGGTCGCCGAGCTGGAGGGGCTCGAGGGAGCCCAGGTCCACCGCTCCTGGTGGGTGGCCCGCGACGCCATCGCCGACGCCACGCGCGGCGACGGCCGGGCGACCTTGACGCTCAAGGACGGGTCGGAGGTCCCAGTCAGCCGGACCTATGCCAAGATCATCCGCGAGAAGGGCTGGATCTGATCAGCGCCGCCGGGCCCGCCACTGTTCCCGGGTCTGGCCCCAGACGTCGACGCTGTCGTTCAGCGGCGGCGGCAGGACCGCGTGGCGCAGGATCGAGGAGCCCAGCCGCCGGGCCACGTTCTGGGAATTGGTGTTGCCGGGGTCGATGCAGTGGATCACCTCGGTCCAGCCCAGATGGTCGAAGGCCCAGTCGATAGCCGCAGCTGCGCCCTCCGGCGCATAGCCCTTGCCCCAGTGCTCCCGCGCGATCCCCCAGCCGACCTCGGTGCCGGGCCAGCCATCGGGCGACCAGGGGCCCAAGCGTCCGACCCAGTCGCCGCTCGACTTCTCCACCACCGAGAACATGCTAAAGCCGGCCACCGTCCAGGCGCCCGTCATGGTGCACATGCCGCGCCAGGCGACGGGACGGGGCTGCGCGCCGCCGAGGAAGCGGCCGGCCTCCTCGTCGGCCACGAATGCGGCCCAGGGTTCGAAGTCCGCCGCAATAGGCGGGCGCAGGATCAACCGTTCGGTCTCGAGGGTGGGGCCCAGGCTCACGATGACGTCCTCCGGTTGGTCTTCGGCGAGTAGCCGCGATGGGCGCGCGCGGCAACCGGTTCAGCCGCCATTCAGCCGTCTGATGCGTTCTGGAGGTGAACAAGCCGGACGCCGCTGCATGACCTACGATCCCTGGGAAGACCCGCCGTTGACCATGGCGCGGGAAGAACCGCCGCCGCCGCCCGAGCCCGCTCGGCGCCGGCTCAATCGCAACGCCCTGATCGGCGGCGTGGCCATCGCGTGCGTGCTGGGCCTGGGGCTGGGACTCGCCGCCAGGCCCGACCTGATCGGGCGCGGCCCAAAGCCCGCCCCGATGGAATCGCGGGCCGCGGCGGCCGACGGCCAGATCGAGGTGGTGATGGCCGATCCCCCGCCCCCGCCGCCCGTCGTCGAGCGCCCGCCGCTGGAGACCATGTCGCCGGAACTGATCCAGGCCGCCCCGAAGGCCGCGCCAGCGCCGCCGACACCGGCGCCCGAGCCGGACCCGGAAGCCGTCCCCGACGCCCTGCAGTCGGCGATCGACGCCAGCGTCCGCGCCCCCGATCCTGTCGGCGTCGCGCGGCCCAGCTTCGATTGCGGGCGGGCCAATTCGCTGGCCGAGGAGATGGTCTGCGCCGACCCGGCCCTGGCGGCCGCCGATCGGCAATTGGCGCGCGCCTTCCGGCGGGCGCTGCGGGCCGGCGCGCCCCATGACGAACTGCGCGGCGAGCAGGACGACTGGCTGGAGATCCGCGAGGACGCCGCCCGGCGCTCACCCCGCGCCCTGGCCGCGGTCTACGACCAGCGGATCGAGGAGCTGAACGCTATCGCCGACGAGGCCGGGCGGCGCTGGTAGGACGACGGCTGCCTAGCCATCGTCCCATGGCTTAGGTTCTAGCCCAGCATGTCCTTCACGGTGTCGCGCTCGCCGACCAGTTCGTCGTTGGTGATGGCGATCTTGCTCTTGGCGAAGTCGTCCATCTCATAGCTGGTGATGACCTCATAGCCCGTGGCGGTGGTCTTCACCGGCATGCCGGCCCAGACGCCATCGGCGAAGCCGTAGCGGCCCTGGCTCTCGACGGCGACGGAGTGGACGGCGCCCACGGTGGTCAGGTCGCGGACATGGTCGACCAGGGCGTTGGCCGCCGAGGCCGCCGAGGAGACGCCGCGGGCCTCGATGATCGCCGCGCCGCGCTTGCCTACGGCGGGCAGGTAGTCGTTCTTCAGCCAGGCCTCGTCGCCGATGACCGAGGCGGCGTCCTTGCCGCCGATCTTGGCGTGGGTGAAGTCGGCGAACATGGTCGGGCTGTGGTTGCCGTAGATGAACAGGTCGCTGACCTCGGTGATCGCCACGCCGGCCTTCTGAGCAAGCTGGGCGCGGCCACGGTTCTCGTCCAGCCGCACCATGGCGGTGAAGCGGTCCTTCGGCAGGCGCTTGGCCTGGCTGGCGGCGATCATGATGTTGGTGTTGCAGGGGTTGCCCACCACCGCGACGCGGGCGTCGTCGGCGGCCACGGCGTCGATGGCCTGGCCCTGGGCGATGAAGATCTTGCCATTGTCCTTCAAGAGGTCGGCGCGCTCCATGCCCGGGCCGCGCGGCTTGGAGCCGACCAGCAGGGCCCAGTTGACGTCCTTGAAGGCCATATTGGCGTCGCCGGTCAGCACCATGTCCTGCAGCAACGGGAAGGCGCAGTCCTCCAGTTCCATGGCCACGCCCTTCAGCGCCTTCTGCGGGCCTTCGACCGGGATTTCCAGAAGTTGCAGGATCAGCGGCTGGTCCTTGCCGAACATCTCGCCCGAGGCGATGCGGAAGAGGAGGGCGTAACCGATGTTGCCGGCGGCGCCCGTGACCGCGACGCGGATCGGCTTCTTCATGGTCATGGAACTGTCCCGTGGTTGCAGTGCGAAAATTCGCGGGCGGTCTAGCCCCCATGGGCCCTTGCGGCAAGGCCAAGTGACAGGCGCGGAGCCTGCGGCTACCAACGGTTGGCAGGTCACACGGGGAAGCGGCGATGTTTCAGGCGGATCCGGCGTTCCTCGCCACATCGCACGAGCTTGGCGACCTGAGGCTGAGCCAGGCCCGGCTGCAGGACGACGCCCGTTATCCCTGGATCGTGCTGATCCCCCGCGCCGACGCCGCCCGGGAGTTGGAGGACCTGTCCCGGGAGGACCTGGCGATCCTCACCGACGAGATCCTCGCCGCCGGCCGGGCCGTCCGCGTCCTGGGCGTAGCGGTCGACAAGCTGAACGTCGGAGCGCTCGGCAATGTCACGCCCCAGCTGCACGTGCATGTGGTGGGCCGCCGGGTCGGCGATCCGGCTTGGCCCGATCCGGTCTGGGGCCATGGCCCGGCCGAACCCTACGCCCCCGACGCCTTGGCGCGGGCCCTGGCGGCGGCCAAGGCGGCGCTCGGCCTCTAGTCGCGGCGCAGGACGACCGGGCGGCGCTGGCCGCCCTCCTCGAGCTGGCCGACCCAGGTCCCGTCGGCGGCGGCGTTGAGAACCAGGGTCGCCACCCCCGCGCCAGGCCGCGGGTAGAAGCTGGCGATCAGCTCGCCGCCGGTGCGCTGGATGGCGCTGAGGAAGCCGGACGAATCGGTGGACCCGCGCCGGCGCGGGTCGCGCCAAGCGCCTTCCAGGGGCTCCAGCCCATTGTCGACCAGTTGCAGGCTGTAGAGCGCCGTCCCCTCCCCGCCGCGCAGGGTCCAGGCGCCGTCCATCGGCCCCTGCAGGCCCTGGGCCGAGGCGGACGAGGACCGCAGGCGCGCCTCGTAGCTCAGCTCGACGGGACTCGGCGCCGCCTCCGGCGAACGGCCGGTGTCGTCGACATAGGTCGGGGCGGTGAGCTCCGGCGAAGCCGGGGGCGGGATGTAGGACGGCGGGGGCGGCGCGGGTTCTGGAGCCGGCGGCGGCTGGTCCAGCAGGGCCGCGATGGGGTCGGCCTCCTGGGCGGCGACGGGCGCGACCACGGAGAGCGCCAGGGCGATCTGCAGGAGCGGGGTTCTCAGTCTCAAGGCCGACATCTCACGCCGCGGCGATGGCGTCCGCGACAGCGATCAGACGCCGCGCCTCGTCCAGATGCAACAGCTCCACCATTCGCCCCTCGACCCGGATCACCCCCTTGGCCGCATTTTCCGGCAGATCGAAGGCCGCCACGATGGTCCGCGACCAGGCCACCTCGTCCGGGGTCGGGCTGAAGGCCAGGTTGGCGGCCTCGATCTGGCGCGGATGAATCAGGGTCTTGCCGTCGAAACCGAAGGCCGCCCCCTGGTCGCACTGGGAGGCCAGACCGGCGTCGTCCTCGATGCCGTTGAACACGCCATCGAGGACGACCAGCCCATGGGCCCGCGCCGCCGCGACCATCAGCGACAATGGGGCGGCGAGCGGCGAGCGCGCCACGTCCAGCCGGCAGCGCATCTCCTTGGCCAGGTCATTGGTCCCCGCCACGAAGGCCGACAGCCGCCCGCCCGCCCCGGCGATCTGCGGCAGGGCGAAGATCGCGGCGCAGGTCTCGATCATCACCCAGAGGCGGGTGTCGCCCGAGAGCCTCGCGCCATAGGCCGCGACGTCGGCCGCCGAGGAGACCTTGGGCGCCAGGATCGCGTCGGGCGCCGCCGCCCCGGCCGCCTCCAGGTCGGCCTCGCCCCAGGGGGTGTCCAACCCGTTGACCCGGATCACCACCTCGCGCCGGCCGAAGCCGCCAGCCTTCACCGCCGCCACCGCCTGCGCGCGCGCCAAATCCTTGGCATCGGGGGCGACCGCGTCCTCCAGGTCCAGGATCACCACGTCGCACGGCAGGTCGCGCGCCTTCTCGATGGCGCGCCCATTGGCGGCGGGCATGTAGAGGGCGCTGCGGCGCGGGCGGGGCAAGCTCAAGCGTCCGGCTCCATGGTTCCGATGGCGAAGAGCCCTTTTTAGGAGCTAGGATGGGTACATGACCATCCGCTACGATGACGGGGCCAAGAACGTGCTGGGCGGCGAACTCCTTCCCTGCTCGCTCGACCCCGTGACCGGCTTCTTCCGCAACGGCTGCTGCGAGACCGGACCGCACGACACGGGCATGCACACGGTCTGCGCGGTGATGACCGCCGAATTCCTGGCCTTCTCCAAGAGCATGGGCAACGACCTCTCCACCCCCATGCCGGACTACGCCTTCGCGGGGCTGAAGCCCGGCGACCGCTGGTGCCTCTGCGCCCCGCGCTGGAAGGAAGCCCTGGACGCCGGCATGGCGCCCCAGCTGATCCTCGAGGCCACCCACGAGGAGACCCTGGCCATCGTCCCGCTCGGCGTCCTCAAGGACCACGCGGTCGACGCCTAGACCAACGGATACTCCCGCTCCAGCCGGTAGCGGGAGCCCTCGGCCGTGCGCCAGCTGGAATAGAGGCCGAAGCTGGTCGCCCGGAACGGCGGCGACTTGAGTAGATTGTTGGCCGCGATCCAGACGGCGACGTCGCCGGGGTTGGGCCGGCGCAGATAGGCGAGCGTCACGTGCGGCTTGTAGACCCGAGCGTCCGGCTTCAGGCCCGCCCGCCGCGCGGCGGCCTCGCAGCGCCTGGCGAGTTGGCGCAGATCGGGATCCTCGGCGAGGCCGGCCCAGACGGCGTGGATCTCATGGCCCTCGCCGAACGCGCCGACCCCTTCCAGCTCCAGGTTCAGCGGCGTCCCGGTCACCATGGCCAGCTCCGCGTCCAGGTCGGCCGCGACGTTCTCGGCCACGTCGCCGAAGAAGCGCAGGGTGATGTGGAAGGCCTCCAGCGGCCGCCAGCGGGCGTCGGGCAGGCCGTCCTGGCGCGGGACCAGGCCCGCGCCGATTTCGGACGGTATGGCGACGGCGGCGAACAGGCGAATCATCGCCCTCTACCTAGGATGCGAAACAGCTGACGCAAACGTAATCCGTCCTCCCTTGCGTAGAACAGCCAGGGCCCCGATATTCGGAGGTGCGCCCACTCGGGGCGTTTCGAAAAGGGCTTTGTCTCTGATGAGCGACTTCAACCGCGGCTATGCGCGCACGGTCCCCGTCGATCGCGCCGATATGTCGGTGGACGCGGGTCTGCGCAGCTTCATGCTCGGCGTCTACAACAAGGTGGCGCTGGGGCTTCTCGTTTCGGCCGGACTGGCCTTCCTGACCGGCAGCTTCCCGCCGGTGCGGGACCTGATGTTCTCGACCTCGCCCACGGGCCGCGTCGGCTACACCCTGCTGGGCATGGTCGTGGCGTTCTCGCCGCTGGCGGTGATGTTGTTCGGCATGTTCGCCATGAAGAACGCGACGCCGCGTTCGTCCGGCATCTTCTACTGGACCATCGTCAGCCTGATCGGCGCGGGACTCGGCGTGCTGAGCCTGATCTATACGGGCACGTCGATCTTCTCGACCTTCCTGATCACCTCGGCGGCCTTCGGTGGCCTCTCGCTGTTCGGCTACACCACGAAGAAGGATCTGACCGGCTTCGGCAGCTTCCTGATCGTCGGCCTGATCGGCCTGGTGATCGCCATGGTGGTCAACATGTTCCTGCAAAGCGGAGCGATGGCCTTCATCATCAGCGTCATCGGCGTGCTGATCTTCGCGGGCCTGATCGCCTATGACACCCAGCGCCTGAAGATCAGCTATTACGAGATGGGCGGGAACGAGGCCGCTATGGGCGTGGCCACCAACTACGGCGCGCTCAGCCTCTACCTGAACTTCATCAACCTCTTCCAGTTCCTGCTCAGCATCTTCGGCGACCGCCGCTAGATCTGGTCCAGAATCTGAGATCTCGAAGCCCCGGCGGGAAACCGCCGGGGCTTTTGCTTATGCGCTAGTCGACGATCTTGAAGCGGCCCTTGTCGAAGAACCGCAACACCTGGTCCAGCTCGTGGGCGCGGCGCAGGATCAGCCCGCCCTGGCCGATGATCGCCCAGGCCCCCTGGCGTCGCGCCAGCGAGGGCCGCTTCTCAATGCGGTAGACCGGCGCCTCCGAGGCCCGATGGAAGATCGAGAAGATGCAGGCCTCCGCCGTGGCGCCGACGCCGTAGTCGCGCCATTCGCCGGCGGCGACCATTCGGCCATAGAGCGAGAGGATGCGCCCCAGTTCGTGGCGGTCGAAAAAGACCTGCGCGCGGGAGGTCTGGTGGGACGGATCGAAGACCATCGCGGCGAAGGGTAACCCCAAATCGCCTCCGCCGACAATCCGGGCGAAGCGTGGCCACGGAGACACGCCCGTCGGGCAATCTAAAACAACCGTAACCTCCCGCCTTGGAATGACCTTATTTCGGTCTCCCGCCCGCCTGATCCACTACAGATAGTCCTAATCGTCGGTTGGTCGGAACCTGTTGGTCCCGGATCCTGAACAGCCCCCCCAGCCCCCCTGGATCGTGGGCTTCGGTCAGCCGACGCTTTATCCCCCAGACTCCTCCAGTCTGGACCACATGAGAAAAAGGCCCGCGCGGGATGCCCCCCACCTGCGCGGGCCTCCTCATGTCTGGATCCTGGATCGCGCCGACGGCGGCGCTAGGGCGTCCGCTGGGCCGCGGCCAGGATGCGCCCGCCCTCGGGACCCTGCACCAGGACCGCCGTGACCAGGCCGTCCTCGGTCGGCGGCGGCAGGCGATAGGCGGTGGGCCGGCCGCGCCAGCGTCCCAGCCGCCTGATCTCACGCACCACATTCCTGTGGGCCACGGTCTGGCCGCGGTTGTCGCCCTTCCTGACCACCACGTCCTGCTCCCGCGGGTCATAGCGGACCAGCCAGACCTCCGCCCCGCCTCGCGGCGCCGGGCCGGAGCCCACGTCCACTCGGCGAAGACCGATGAAGGCCATGTCGGGCGCACGGCGTGGAGCCTGGGCGGCCGTCGCCAGCAGCGTGTCGACCTTCTCGGTCTGCAACCCGCCCGCCTGGGCATGTCCGTCGATCACGACCTGGGGGGTATAGGGTTCGCGCAGGTCCAGCCGGGTCACATAGGCCCGCTGGCGGTCGGCGAACTCCGGCTTGGCGAAGGTGTCGGGCCAGCCGAGATAGTCCCAGTAGTCGACCGGGAAGGTCAGGGCGAGCACGCCGGGCTTCTCGGCCAGCTTGCCGACATAGCTGTTGGCCTCGCCGCAGGAGGCGCAGCCCTGGGCGGTATAGAGCTCGATGACCACGGGTGGCTTGGCCGCCGCGGCCAGGCCAGGGGTCGCGATGAGGGTCAGGCACAAAAGCGCGGCTTTACGCATCGTGGCGCAATAAAGCGGACTTCCCCGGAGAATGGGTTTCAACAAGGTGTGACCGGTGCGGCGGTGAAGATGCAGGAGGCCCGCCGGGCGGCGAACCTCCTGCCTCAGGTCATGGTCTAGGCGGCCGAGCGCGCGAGGTTGCGCAGCACGTAGTTCAACACGCCGCCGTGCTTGTAGTACTCGAGTTCGGTGGGCGTATCGATCCGGCAACGAACCGGGAAGCGGGCGATGCGGCCGTCCGACGGACGATACATCTCCACGGTCAGCTGTTTGCGGGGCGACAGCTCCGTCAGGCCGCGGATGGTGACGATCTCCTCGCCGGTCAGGTTGAGCTTCTGCCAGCCCTCCTGGGTGAACTGCAGCGGCAGCACGCCCATGCCGACCAGGTTCGAGCGGTGGATGCGCTCGAAGCTCTCGGCGATCACCGCGCGGACGCCCAGGAGCTTGGTGCCCTTGGCCGCCCAGTCGCGCGACGAACCGGTGCCGTATTCCTTGCCCGCGAACACCACCGCCGGCCGGCCTTCCGACTGGTAGCGCATAGCCGCGTCATAGATCGACATGACGTCGCCGGACGGGAAGTGCTTGGTCACCCCGCCCTCGATGTCGGAGGTGATCTTGTTGCGGATTCGGATGTTGGCGAAGGTGCCGCGCATCATGATCTCGTGATTGCCGCGGCGTGCGCCGTAGGAGTTGTACTCGGTAGGCGGCACCTGGCGTTCGCGCAGGTAGACGCCGGCCGGGGCCGTCGCCTTGATCGAACCGGCCGGGCTGATGTGGTCGGTGGTGATCGAGTCGCCGAACACCCCCAGCACCCGAGCCTCGACGATGTCGACGACGGGGGTCGGCTCCATCTTCAGGCCCTGGAAGTAGGGCGGGTTCTGGACGTAGGTGGAGCCCATGTCCCAGGCGTAGGTCTGGCCGCCGGCAACCTTGATGCCCTGCCAGTTCTTGTCGCCCTTGAAGACGTCGGCATAGCGGGTGTCGAACATCTTCTTGGTGACGTGCTTGCGCTGCAGGACGGCGATCTCTTCCGAGGTCGGCCAGATGTCCTTCAGATAGACCGGCTTGCCGTCCTTGCCTTCGCCGAGCGGCTCGGTGGACAGGTCGATCTTCATGGAACCGGCAAGCGCATAGGCGACCACCAGGGGCGGCGAGGCCAGGTAGTTGGCCCGCACGTCCTGGTTCACCCGGCCTTCGAAGTTGCGGTTGCCCGACAGCACCGAGCAGGCCACCAGGTCGCCCTGGTTCACCGCGTCGGAGATCGCCTCCGGCAGCGGGCCGGAGTTGCCGATACAGGTGGTGCAGCCGTAGCCGACCAGGTTGAAGCCCAGCGCGTCCAGCGACTTGGTCAGGCCGGCGGCCTTCAGATAGTCGGTGACCACCTGCGAACCGGGGGCCAGCGAGGTCTTCACCCAGGGCTTCACCTTCAGGCCCTTTTCGATCGCCTTCTTGGCGACCAGGCCCGCGGCGATCAGCACCGAGGGGTTGGAGGTGTTGGTGCAGGAAGTGATGGCGGCGATCACCACGTCGCCGTGGCCGACGTCGAACGTCTCGCCGGCGACCGGGACCCGCGCATCGGGGACGTCGCCCTTGCCGAAGTCCTTGCCGAGCGCGAGGGCGAACTCGGCCGCGGCCTCGGAGAGCAGGACGCGGTCCTGCGGACGCTTCGGACCGGCCAGCGAGGGCAGGACGGCGGCGAGGTCGAGCTCCAGGGTGTCGGAGAACACCGGATCGGCGTCGCCCGGCTCGACCCACATGCCCTGTTCCTTGGCATAGGCCTCGACCAGCGCCACGCGCTCCTCGGCGCGTCCCGTCGCCCGCAGATAGTCGATCGTCGACTTGGTCACCGGGAAGAAGCCGCAGGTGGCGCCGTATTCCGGGGCCATGTTGGCGATGGTCGCCTGGTCTTCCAGGGTCAGGCCCGACAGACCGGGGCCGAAGAATTCCACGAACTTTCCGACCACGCCCTTCTTGCGCAGCATCTGGGTGACGGTGAGCACCAGGTCGGTGGCGGTCGCGCCTTCCGGCATGGCGCCGGAGAGCTTGAAGCCGATGACCTCGGGGATCAGCATCGGGATCGGCTGGCCCAGCATGGCGGCCTCGGCCTCGATGCCGCCCACGCCCCAGCCCAGGACGGCCAGGCCGTTGACCATGGTGGTGTGGCTGTCGGTGCCGACCACGGTGTCGGGATAGGCGACGGCGTCGGAGCCTTCCTCACCCAGCCAGACGGTTTGGGCGAGGTACTCAAGATTCACCTGGTGACAAATTCCGGTGCCGGGGGGCACGACGCGGAAGTTGTTGAAGGCCGATGAGCCCCAGCGCAGGAAGCGGTAGCGCTCGATATTGCGCTCGTACTCGCGCTCGACGTTCTCGCCGAAGGCCTTGGCGGTGCCGAAGTGGTCCACCATCACCGAGTGGTCGATGACCAGGTCGACAGGGTTCAGCGGGTTGATCTTCTCCGGATCGGCGCCCAGGCTGGTCATGGCGTCGCGCATGGCGGCCAAGTCGACCACGGCGGGCACGCCGGTGAAGTCCTGCATCAGCACTCGGGCAGGGCGGAAGCTGATCTCGTGTTCGACCGAGCCCTTGTTGTCGAGCCAGGCGGCCAGCGCCTTGAGGTCGTCGGGGGTGACGGTCTTGCCGTCTTCGTTGCGCAGCAGGTTTTCCAGCAGCACCTTCATGGAGACCGGCAGGCGCGAGACGCCCGAAAGACCGGCTTCCTCCGCGGCGCGAAGGCTGTAGTAGACGTAAGACTTGTCGCCCACCGCGAGTTCGCGGCGGCTATTCAAACTGTTGGCTGACGCCATTTTCAAGGATCCTTCCTCTGTTCGCGGCCGCTCAACGTCCAATCCGGGGATCGCGCGCTTTTGGAGGCGGACACACAGCGTTCGCCCCAGCGCCGCGTACGCCCCCCGAGGTGGCGACGGCCGCGCGCGTCATAGCCCCTGGAACCCGGCTCGTCCATGCGGCGGGCCGGTCCTTTTCCTCCCCCGGTCACGGGGGAGGGGGATCGCCGGCAGGCGGTGGAGGGGGCGGCTTCAAGCTCAGCGCCTGGTCTCGCCCCCTCCACCACGCTGACGCGTGGTCCCCCTCCCCCGCTACGCAGGGGAGGAATTGGGCGTGATCGCGGACCTGGAGATCGGAAACCTGGCCCTGCGCCGGGGCGGGCGCCTGCTGTTCCAGGGCCTGGAGTTGCGCCTCAAGGCGGGCGAGGCCGCGGCGCTTACCGGCCGCAACGGGGCGGGCAAGACCAGCCTGCTGCGCGCCATCGCCGGCCTGGTGGGCCTGGAAGCCGGGACCATCGGCTTCGGCGATCTCGACCCCGTCCTGGCCCGCAGCGACCACATCCACCTGGTCGGCCACCAGGACGGCCAGAAGCCCGCCCGCACGGTGCGCGAGGAACTCGACTTCTGGACGCTTTGGACCGGAGGAACGTCGGCCTCGGCCGAGATGGCCGCCCGGGCGTTTGAGCTGACACCCCTACTCGACCTCGAGGTCCGCCGCCTGTCCGCCGGCCAGAGGCGCAGGCTGGCCCTGGCCCGGCTGCTGGCCGCCCCGCGCGGGCTATGGCTGCTGGATGAGCCGCTGAGCCCCCTCGACGCCGACTGGCGCGCGCGATTCGGGGCGATGATGGCGCAGCACCTGGCCGGCGGCGGGATGATCGTCGCGGCCGTCCACGATCCCCTGCCGATCCCCGCCAAGGCGCTGGAGATCTCAGCGTGAGCCGGGCCCTCGCCCTGCTTCGCCGCGAGACCGCCCTGGCCTGGGGCCGCGGCGGCGGGCCGCTGGTCTCCGTAGGATTCTACGCCGGGGTCGCCACCCTGCTGCCCCTGGCCATCGGGCCCGAGCCCGCACGACTGGTGGCCGTGGCGCCCGGCGCGGCCTGGGTCGCTCTGGCGCTCGCCGCCCTGCTGTCGCTGGATCGCCTGTTCGAGCGCGACTACGAGGACGGGGCGCTGGATCTGCTGGTCATGTCACCAACGCCCCTGGAGATCACCTGCGCCATCAAGTGCCTGGGCCAGTGGATCGCCACCGCCGCGCCGCTCGCCCTGGCCGCGCCGATCGCCGCCATCGCGCTCGGCGCCGAGCCGCGCCTGGCGCCCTTGATCTTCGCCTGCGCCCTGGTCGGCGGCCTGGCGTTTTCATTTGTCGGCGGGATCGGGGCGGCGCTCAGCCTGGGCGCCCGGCGCGGCGGCCTACTCACCGCGGTGATCGTCCTGCCGCTCTTCGTGCCGCCGGTGATCTTCGGCGGCGGGGCGCTGGACGCCATGGCCGGCGGCCTGCCCTGGGCCTCGGGTTTCCTGCTGCTCAGCGCCTATGCCGCCGGAGCCATGGCGCTCGGGCCGATCGCCATGGCCGCGGCCTGCCGCAACGCGCTGTCCTAGCGACGGACTTCCGCCGACCGCCCGTTCAAGCTGCAAGGGGCGTGAAACTGGAGTTGCGATCTATGAACCTTGGAAAATTCGCGCCGCTGGCCTTAAGCGGCGTCATCCTTGCCGCGGGCCTCGCCACGGCGAGCGTCGCCCAACAACCGCCGCTGCCCGCCACCGCCATGCCCGGCCATGGCGACCGCGACGGACAACACGGCGGCATGCGCCACGCCGATCCGGCCGAGGGCGCCGCCAAGCGCGCAGAACACCTGCGCGCGGCCCTGCAGCTGCGCCCCGACCAGGAGGCCGCCCTGAAGGCCTTCATCGACTCCCACCAGCGGCCGGCCGGCGACCGTGAGAAGCGCCAAGAACGCCGTGGCGAGATGGCGGGGCTCACCACACCGCAGCGGCTGGACGCCCAGAAGGCCCGCATGGCCGAACACGAAGCGCGGTTCGAGCAGCACGCTGCGGCCACCAAGCGGTTCTACGCCCAGCTCTCGCCCGCCCAGCAGAAGGCCTTCGACGCCCTTCACGCGGGACGCGGCGGTCACGGCGGCGGGCGGCATCATGGCCGCATGGGCGGGCGCGGCTAGACGCCTGATCACGGGACGGGCCCGGCGTCCGTCCCGCGACATTACGAAAGCTTCACCTGGAAGCGTCGCCATTGGCCACTTTTCGCCATGGTCGGCGCGGACCGTCGGTCTCTCGGCAACCGCCAACAGGGAGAAACGGCGATGTCTCGAGGCTTGACCTGGCTGCTCGCGGGAGCCGCCCTTTCCCTTTCCGCCGGCGCGGTGCTCGCCGCCGAACCCAAACCGGCGCCCGCCCCCAAGACCTGGAACAAGGAATTCATCGACAAGGGGGGACATGCCGGGCCCGATCGGCACGTCATGATGCCGCGCTACGGCGACCGCGACGGCCACCTGAGCGCGATCCTGCAGCTTCGCCCCGACCAGGAGCCGGCGCTCAAGGCCTATCTCGAGGCCGTGAAGCCCAGGCGCGAGCACAATGTCGGCTTCCACCACGCCGCCGAACAGCGCTCCACCCTCGCCCGCCTGGACGAGATGGAGGCCCGGATGGCCGAGCACCAGGCCGCCATGCAGGCCCGCATCGCCGCGACGCGGACCTTCTACGCGGCCCTGGACGAGCGCCAGAAGCGCGCCTTCGACGAGATGCCAATGATGATGTTCGCCGGCCCTGGCTTCGGCCCCATGCCGTTAGGGCCCATGGCGGTGATGCATCGCATGCCGAGGATGCATGATTTCGACGGCGAACCCCTGCCGCCGGCGCCCCCTGAGCCGCCCGCCCCGCCGCCGCCGCGGCGCTAGGCGCCTTGCCCACGGCCGCGCCGGGGGCTAATCCGCCTCCATGATCCCGGCGCCGGCCTTTCTGTCGAACCCCGAGCGGTTCATGGCCTTTTCCCGCTGGGCCGCGCCGATGTTCGGCGCGCTGGCGGCCGGCCTGGGGCTCGCTGGCCTTTGGCTGGGCTTCGCCGCGCCAGAGGACTACCAGCAGGGCGACACGGTACGGATCATGTTCATCCACGTGCCTGCGGCCTATATGAGCATGTTCGTCTACGCCTGCCTGGCCGGGGCAAGCTTTCTCTCGCTCATTTTCCGCCACGCCCTGGCCGACGCCGCGGCGCGGGCCGCCGCCCCGCTGGGCGCGGCCTTCACCTTCCTGGCGCTGGTGACGGGCTCGCTCTGGGGACGCCCGATGTGGGGGACCTGGTGGGAGTGGGATGCGCGCATGACGTCGGTGCTGATCCTGTTCCTGCTGTACGTGTCGTATATGGCCCTGCGCGCCTCGCTGGACGACGAGACCAAGGCGGCCCGCGCCGCGGCGATCCTCGCCCTGGTGGGGATCGTCAACCTGCCCGTCGTCAAGTTCTCGGTCGACTGGTGGAACAGCTTGCATCAGGGCGCATCGGTGTTCCGTGCGGACGGCCCCGCGATGCCGCCGATCTTCCTATGGCCGCTTGGCTTGATGGCGCTGGCCTACACCGCGGCCTTCGGGTCCCTATGGCTCGTGGGCATCCGCGCCGAGGTCTGGCGCCGCCGCGCCGAGGCCGCCGCCCTGCGCGCGGCGAGGAGCTGACATGCTGGACCTGGACGCCGGAAAGTACGCGGCCTTCGTGTGGCCGGCCTATGCGATCACCGCGGCGGTCTTCGTCGGCATGATCTGGGCGACCCTGGCCCACGCCCGGCACTGGCGCCGCCGCGCGGAGAAGGACGGCCAGTGAGCCGCTGGCTGGCCGTCCTGCCGCTGGTCGCCCTGGCGGCGCTCGCCGTGCTGTTCGGGGTCTATTCGCTGAAGCGCGACCCGCAGGTGCAGCCCGACGCCCTGGTCGGCAAGCCCGTGCCCGAACTCACCCTGCCGCGCCTGGACGACGGCCGCCCCACCGCCCTGCGCACGGCCCTCGGCGAAGGCCCGACCCTGGTCAATATCTTCGCCTCCTGGTGCGCTCCCTGCGAGATCGAGCACCCCGTCCTGGTCACCCTGGAGAGCCAGGGCGTGCGGATCGTCGGCGTCGCCTACAAGGACGCGCCGGAGAACACCAAGGCCTTCCTCGGGCGGCTGGGCGATCCCTTCGCCGAGCGGCTGGTCGACCGCGACGGACGCGCCGGCATCGAGCTCGGCGTCACCGGGGTGCCGGAGACCTATCTGGTCGGCGCCGACGGGGTGATCCTGGCCAAGCACACCGGCCCCCTGACCCCGGAAACCGCCCGCGCCCTGATGGCCAAGGCCCGCCGTTAACCAAACCTTGAGGCGGCGCAGGCAGGTTCGCCAGGACTTCGTTAACCATAAGGTCCGCCCGTGAGTACGGTCCGCCCGCCGATCTTTCCGCAGGCCCAGGCGCCCAACCAGGGCGTCCAACCGTCGCGCAATCCGGGTCAGCGCGCCTTCTTCGAGGCCGCCCTCGGCAAGACCGCGCCGCAGACTCAGGCGGTGGCGGCTGCTCCGGCCGCGCCGACGCACAAGATCCCCACCTCCCTGCCCGCCGATCCGCCGGAAAAGATCCTGCGCCCGGGCTCGCTGCTGGATATCCGGGTCTGATACCCACACACGACTGTCATCCTGGAAAGCGCGCAGCGCTTAGCCGGGACCCATGAACACCTGATGGCGCAGGCATTGGCGCCGCCTCACCGTCCACGACAGCTCGGCGCGAATGGGCCCCGGCTCTCCGCTTCGCTGCGGCCGGGATGACACCTCGGGAGTTGGCCGCCCTAAGCCGCCTTCTTCAGCTTCTTCTTCTTCGACTTTTCAGCCTTGTCGGTCTTCTTGGGTTTCTCGGCCTTGGGTGGTTTTTCGGCCGGCGGATCGGCGGCCTCCTCACCGGCCCGGACTAGGTCGCGCAGGGCGCCCACCAGGGCCTCGCGCTTGTTCGAGCCCAGCAGTTTCAGGAGCCGGGCGTCGGCCTTGGCCATCTTCGGCCGCGCATCCTCAAGGGCCAGCCGGCCGGCCTCGGTGAGGCTGACCGCGTTGGCCCTCGCGTCCGAGCTCGAGCGCTGGCGTTCCAGCAGGCCCTTGGCGATCATCCGCGCGGCCATGTCGGCGAGCGTCGAGCGGTCGATGCCGGTGATCTTGACCAGGTCGGTCTGGGTCAGGCCCTCGTGGGCCTCCACCGCGGCCAGGACCGCGTACTGACGCTGGGTGATCGCGCCCGCTCCCAACTCGTCGCCATAGATATCGAGGGCGAGCTGCAGGGCCCGGTGCAAAAGGTGGCTGGGAGAGCGGTCCAGGGCCGGCAACCCCTTGCCCGACTTGTCGTTCGACTTGGTCTTGGCCATCGGCTGTCCCAATCTGAGCGTCATCCGCACGCTGACGCTACCGCGCCACGGTGTCGATTTGACGACAGATGGTCCGTGGGCGGCGCAACCGCCAGGGGGCTACTCCACGTGGGGCGGCGGCGGCTCATCGGTCTTGGCGTATTTCATCATCAGCGGCACCTGGGCGAAGGAGAAGATCACCGTCAGGATCAGGATGCCCGGAAAGCGGAACGCCACCCAGATATCGTCCGGCTGGGTGCGCCAGACCGCCTCGTTCAGCGCCGCGAGGGCCAGGAAGAACACGGCGTAGTGCAGGGTCAGCCGCCGCCAGCCCTCATCCGGCATCTGGATGGACTCGCCCATCAGCAGCTTCAGCGGGTTCTTGCGCAGGGCCAGGCCGCCCAGCAGGGCGAGGCCGAAGACCGTGTTCATCACTGTCGGCTTGATCTTCAGCAGCCGGGGGTCGTGGAAGAACAGGGTGAGCGAGCCGAAGAACAGGGCCGCCACCCCGCCGATCAGCGGGAAGGGCGCGATCCGCCGCTCGACGATGAACCCGACCGCCAGGGCGACGGCCGAGCCGGCCACCAGCGCCCAGGTCGCCTGCATGAGCGCCTCGGACTGGGGCACGCCCGAGACCCGGAAATAGATGAAGGCGGCGAGGAAGGCGATCAGCCCGCCGAAGTCGACGAAGCCGCGCACATACTTCTTCGTGGTGGACGACAGGGTCATGCGTCCTCCAGACCAACGAGCGATCGGGCGAAGGCGCGCGCCTTGAAGGGCTGGAGATCCTCGATCCCCTCGCCCACGCCGATCAGTTTGATGGGACTGTCGCTGGCCTGGGCCACCGGCACCAGCACACCGCCGCGGGCCGTGCCGTCCAGCTTGGTCATGACGATCCCCGACACCCCGATCTGGTTGCCGAAGATGTTCTCCTGGGCCAGCGCATTGCGGCCCACCGTGGCGTCCAGCACCAGCAGGGTCTCGTGTGGGGCGTCGGGCAGGGTCTTCTTGACCGCCCGGATCACCTTCAAGAGCTCGTCCATCAGGCCCTGCTTGTTCTGCAGCCGGCCGGCCGTATCGATCAGCACCACGTCGTGGCCGTTTTCCTTGGCCGTCTCGATGGCGTCGAAGGCCAGGCCCGCGGCGTCCGAGCCGGTAGGCCGCGACATGAAGTCGGCCTGCGCCCGGTCGGCCCAGATCTTCAGCTGCTCGACGGCGGCGGCGCGGAAGGTGTCGCCGGCCACCACCAGAACCTTGGCGCCGCGCCCGGTCAGGTCGGCGGCGATCTTTCCCAGGGTCGTGGTCTTGCCGGAGCCGTTGACCCCGATGAACAGCACCACATAGGGCTTGGGTCCCGATAGCGGGTCGAAGTCGCCCTCGCGGGATTCCAGCTCCGCGCCGATATACTCGGCCAGGGCCTCCTTGATCTCCTGCTCATCGACGCTCTTGCCGAACTTGGCGTCGGAGAACCTCTGGGTGACGCGCGCGGCCGAATGCGGACCGAGGTCGGCCTCGATCAGCATCTCTTCCAGCTCGTCGAGCTTGGCCTGGTCTAGCGGCTGCTTGGTGAAGGTGGAGACCACCTGCTCGGTCATCTGCTTGGACGAGCGCGACAGCCCGCTGGTCAGACGCTGGAGCCAGCCCTTTTTCGGTTCGGTCATGGGCCGGCTTCTAGCGGCTTGGAGGGTTGCGCGATAGAGGTTCGGACATGGACGCCTTGGCCGCCACCCTCGTCTGGCTCGACTATGGCGCGGTGGCGGTCTTCGGCGCCACCGGCGCGCTGGCCGCGGCGCGCCAGAAGCACGACATCATCACCTTCGGCTTCTTCGCCGCCGTGACCGGGGTCGGGGGCGGGACCCTGCGCGACCTGCTGATCGGGGCGCCGGTCTTCTGGGTGGACCGACCGGGCTACATCCTGGCCTGCCTGGCCGCGGCCGTGGCGGTCTGGGTGTTCGGCGCCGGCCAGGCGCGGATGCGGGTGCTGCTGTGGCTCGATGCGCTGGGCATGGCCGCCTATTGCGTGGTGGGCGCAGCCAAGGCCGGGGCGCTGGACGTGCCGCCCTTCTCCGCGGTGGTCATGGGAGTTCTGACGGCCTGTTTCGGCGGCGTCATCCGCGACGTCCTGGCCCACGAACCCTCGGTGCTGCTGCGCCGCGAGATTTATGTGACCTGCGCGTTGATCGGGGCCGGGGTCTTCGTCGGCCTGGAGCTGCTGGGGGCGCCGTCTGTCTGGGCCGGGATCGCGGGTTTCCTCGCCGCCTTCCTCGTCCGCGCCGGCGCCCTCCACTGGGGCTGGAGCCTGCCGGGCTTTCCAGGGCGGGGGCGGCCGGACGAGGCCTGAAGATGAGCCGCCAGCATCCTTCTCCCGCAAGGGGAGAAGGAAGGCGAAGCTCGCCTTTTCCAAGGATGACGAATCTATTTGGCGAGCGGCCACTCCGCTGCGTCGTAGTCGGGGTGCTGATGGCTGACGATGGTGGCCTGATAGGCCTGCATCTTGGCCTCCTCCTCCGGCGTCTTCACCGGCAGGTCGGACACCCCGGCGACCCAGGGCAGCGCGCGCTCCACGTCCAGCTGCAACACCGGTTTGATGGACGCCGCATCGTCGAAGGCCGCGATGGCGAGGTCGATGATCCTCGAATGCCACTCGAAGGTCAAAGGCGTGCCGCAGTCGCCGCAGAAGCCGCGATCCACCTTGTTGGAGCTGGCGAAGCGCTTGGGTTCGCCCCGGGTCCATTCGAGGTCCGCCTTGTTCACCGAGACCAGGGCTCCGTAGGGGCCGCCGAATGCCTTCTGACACATGCGGCAGTGGCAGATTGAGGCGCGGCCGAGCTCGCCGGTCACCTTGAAACGCACCGCGCCGCACTGGCATCCGCCGGTCTCGCCGCTCATTCCGCCGCCTCCAGGACCGCCACGTGGCCGAGCGCCCTGCCGCCCGCGTGGCCGGTGATCCGCATCGCGACGATAGAGCCCACCGCCGCCTCGCCCGTGAAGGCGATCTCAGTGAAGTCCTCGGCCCGCGCCACCCCGTCGCGCTCCACCAGGCCGGTGACCGTGCGGCCGACCTGGCACTCCAGGTGACGGAGCAGGGCCGCCTCGCCCGCCGCCCGCAGGCGCGCGGCGCGGTCCTTGATCACCGGGCGCTGCAGCTGCGGCATCCGGGCCGCCGGGGTTCCGGGGCGCGGGCTGAACGGGAAGACGTGCAGGAACGACAGGGCGCCCTCCTCCACCAGCCGAAGGGTGTTGGCGAACATCTCCTCGGTCTCGGTCGGGAAGCCGGCGATCAGGTCGGCGCCGAAGGCGGTGTCGGGGCGCACGGCGCGGACGTCGGCGATCAGCTTGAGCGCGTCGGCGCGCAGGTGGCGGCGCTTCATGCGCTTGAGGATCATGTCGTCGCCGGCCTGCAGCGACAGGTGAAGATAAGGCATCAGCCGAGGGTCTTCGGCCAGGCAGCGCATCAGGTCAGGGTCGATCTCGGCGGCGTCGATGGACGACAGCCGCAGGCGCGGCAGTTCAGGGACCAGCTTCAGGATGCGCGCGACCAGCTGGCCAAGCGTCGGCTGGCCGGGCAGGTCGGCGCCCCAGCTGGTGATGTCCACACCGGTCAGCACCACCTCGAGATAGCCCTGGGCGGTCAGCTTGCGGACCTGCTCCACCACCTCGCCGGCGGCGGCCGAGCGGGAATTGCCGCGGCCATAGGGGATGACGCAGAAGGTGCAGCGGTGGTCGCAGCCGTTCTGCACCTCAACATAGGCCCGGGCGCGGTCCTTCAGGCCGTCGATCAGGTGGCCGGCGGTCTCGCGCACGCTCATGATGTCGTTGACCCGGACCCGGCCCTCCGGCGCGCTGGCCGAATAGGCGCCGGCCTGGGACTTCTCGGCGTTGCCCAGCACCAGGTCGACCTCGGCCATGCCGGCGAATGCGGCGGGATCGATCTGGGCGGCGCAGCCGGTGACGATCAGCCGGGCGTCGGGCCGCTCGCGGCGCGCCTTGCGGATCGCCTGGCGGGCCTGGCGCACGGCCTCGCCGGTCACCGCGCAGGTGTTGAAGACGATGGCGTTGGCCAGCCCGTCCTCGGCGGCGCGCGCGCGGATGACCTCGCTCTCATAGGCGTTGAGCCGGCAGCCGAACGTGACGATGCGGACATCGGCGCCGTCGCCGGGCGCGGCCACGGGCAGGTCCATATCAGGGCTTTGCGCCGACACGCTTCTTGTCCTTGGCCTGGAGGATGACGGTGGCGACGGCGCAGATGTCCTTGTTTTCGAAGGGACCCCAGATTCGCGAGTCTGAGGCGTCGTCGCGGTTGTCGCCCAGTATATACCAGTCCTGCGGCCCCAGGCGCACGGGGGCGATGTCGTCGAACAGGGCCTCCTCGCCGCTGGCCAGGGTGAAATAGCTGCGCCCGTTGCTCAGGGTCTCCTGGACCACCGCGCCCGCACCGCCAGCCGCTTCGACGACACGGGCGGCCGGAACGGTGCGGCCGTCGATCACCAACCGGCCGCGACGAATCCGCAGGGTCTGGCCGGGTCCGGCGACCACGCGGCCGAGATAGGGCTGAGGCTTGTCCTTCGGGCGGTAGACCACGACGTCGCCGGGCTGGGGACGGGTCTGACCGCACATCCCTTCCAGCATATCGGCCCCGACCAGATCGCCCTTCTCCAGGTTCGGGCGCATGGAGTCCGAGCTCATCGCATAGGTGGCGATAGGCGAGCTGGCGGCCCCCAGCAGCGGCGCGAGTATGAGTCCGAGGAGGGCGACGCGTCGGGTCACGGCAGGGTCCCCGTGAAATCCACCTGGGCGGGTCCGGTCATGATCACATGGCCGTCGGACTCGCGCCACTCGATGGTCAGCTCCCCGCCGTCCAGCGCCAGGGTCGCCTTGTTGTCGGTCAGGCCGCGGCGATGGGCCGCCACCAGGGCCGCGCAGGCGCCGGTGCCGCAGGCCTTGGTCAGGCCCGCCCCCCGCTCCCAGACCCGCAGGCGGATGCGGTCGCGAGCGACGATCTGGGCGAAGCCGACGTTCACGGCTTCGGGGAACAGATGATGGTGCTCGATCATCGGCCCGACCTCGATCACCGGCGCGGTCTCGATGTCGGGCACGAAGAACACCACGTGCGGATTGCCCATGGAGACGCAGCCCGGGGTGTGCAGGATCGGGGCGTCGATGGGCCCGACCTGCAGTTCGATCCCCTTGGTGTCCATCTCCTCGGCGAGCGGGATGTCGGTCCAGTCGAGGCCCGGGACGCCCATGTCGACGCTGACGATCTTGTCGCCGGCGCGGGTGGCGGTCAGCAGCCCGCCTTGCGTCTCCATCACCGCCTGGTCGCGGCCCGAGGCCTCCATCAGCAGCCAGCCCACGCAGCGGCTGGCGTTGCCGCAGGCGCCCACCTCCTCGCCGTCGGCGTTCCAGAAGCGCACGGCGGCGTCGGCCTTGTCGGAGGCCTCGATGGAGACCAGCTGGTCGCAGCCGATCCCAGCCTGCCGGCTCGCGATCGCGCGCACCTCCTCAGGCGTCGGCGCGAAGGGCGCGGATCGGGCCTCGACCACGACGAAGTCGTTGCCGAGCCCGTTCATCTTCAGGAACGGACGGCTCATGATGGCCGGCTATATAGGGGAGAATTGTCCGCCGATCACCTTTTGGAAGACAGGCCCTGCCCGGGCGATTTATCCATGACGCCATGAAGCTCATCTCCGCGGCGCTCGCAGGCGCCCTGCTCATCGCTCCGGCCGCCGCCGTCGCCCAGGCCGAGGACCCCTTCGTCTGGCTTGAGGATATCGATTCCCCCAGGTCCATGGCCTGGGTCGAGGCGCAGAACGCCAAGGCGGCCAAGCGGCTGGAGAGCGACGCCCGTTACGCCCCATTCCTCGCCGAGGGCCGGGCGATCTTCACCGCCAAGGACCGTATCGCCCAGCCGAGCTTCCGGGGCGCGGGCGTGGACAATTTCTGGCAGGACGGCGTCAACACCCACGGGATCTGGCGGACCGCCTCGCTGGCCTCCTATCGCGGCGCCGATCCGGCCTGGGAAACCTTGCTGGACCTCGACGGCTTGTCGAAGGCCGAGGGTAAGAACTGGTTCTGGAAGGGCGCGACCTGCCTCAAGCCGGCCGAGGCCGTCTGCCTGGTCAGCCTCTCCAACGGCGGCGGCGACGCAGTCGAACTGCGGGAGTTCGACACGACGAGGAAGGCTTTCGTCGAGGGCGGCTTCCGCCTGGCCGAGGGCAAGCAGAACGTCGAATGGCTGGACGCCGACACCCTGCTGGTCGGCCGCGAATGGGTCCCCGGCGAGGTCACGACCTCGGGCTATCCCTATGTGCTGAAAATCCTCTCCCGCTCGGGCGAGGCCAAGGAGACCTTCCGCGGCCAGAAGACCGACGTCTGGGCCACGCCCAATGTCCTGCGCGGCGAGGGCGGCAAGGTCGACGCCATCCTGGTCGAGCGCGGCCTGTCCTTCTACGAGTCTGAGCACAGCCTCTATGCCGACGGCAAGCTGACCCCGGTCCCGCTGCCGCGCAAGGCGCGGTTCCAGGCCTATGTCGACGGCGCGATGATCTTCACCGTGCAGGAGGCCTGGTCGGACTTCGCAATCGGCTCGGTGATCGCCGTCGATCCGACCACCCTGAAGGCGGAACTGGTCTTCCAGCCCGGCCCGCGCCAGGCGGTCCGGGGCGTCGCCGACACCAAGGGCATGCTGGCCGTCGAGCTGCTGGAGGACGTGAAGGGCGCGGTCGACGTCTACGACCTGAAGGCCGGCAAGTGGACCGCCCGGCGCCTGGCCTTGCCCAAGGACGCCACCCTGACCCTGCGCTCCGCCTCGGGGAAGGACGACCAGCTGTTCGTGGCCGGCGAGAGCTTCCTGGCGCCCAACAGCCTGTGGCTGGCCAACGCCGCGACGGGCCAGGCCCAGCAGGTCAAGACCCTGCCCGCCCGCTTCGACGCTTCCAAGGACCGGGTCGACCAGTATTGGGCGACCTCCAGCGACGGGACCAGGATCCCCTATTTCGTGGTCCGCCCGAAGGCCGCCAAGCTGGACGGCTCGACGCCGACCATCATGTACGGCTACGGCGGCTTCGAGGTCGCCAAGCCGCCGGTCTATATCCCCGAGATGGGCAAGATCTGGCTGGAGCGCGGCGGCGCCTATGTGATCGCCAATATCCGCGGCGGCGGGGAGTTCGGTCCAGACTGGCACCAGTCAGTGCTACGCGAAAAGCGCCAGCTGGCCTTCGACGACTTCGCCGCCGTGGCCCGTGACCTGGCCGCGCGCAAGATCACCTCGGCCCGCCGGCTCGGCATCTACGGCCGCTCCAACGGCGGGGTCCTGACCACCGTGTCGCTCACCCAGCATCCGGAACTCTGGAACGCCGTGGTGGTGGAAAGCCCGCTGACCGACATGCTGCGCTACCACAAGCTCTCTGCCGGCGCCTCGTGGGTGGGTGAGTATGGCGATCCGGAGGTCCCAGCCGACCACGCCTTCATCGCCAAGTATGACGGTTACCTGAACCTGAAGCCGGGCCAGAAATACCCCGAGCCCTATGTCACGACGAACACCCGCGACGACCGGGTCCATCCCGGTCACGCACGCAAGTTCGCCGCCAAGCTCGAAGCCCTGGGCTATCCCTACCTCTATTTCGAGAACACCTTCGGCGGCCACGCCAACGACGCCGATCCCGAGCTGAACGCCCGGCGCTGGGCGAGACACTATGTCTATCTCAGCCAGAAGTTGTTCGACTGATGTTGGAAATCAGCTGGCTTGCGAAGGACGATCCAGCGGCCTTCGAGGCGGCGTTCGCGGACATGGGTTGGGTCAAACCCGCCGCCCAGTACGAGCGCTATCTCGACGAGCAGACCGCCGGCGAGCGGCCCGTGCTGGTGGCGCGCTTGGACGGGGCCTTCGCGGGCTATCTGACCGTGCGCTGGGAATCCACCTATCGGGCGTTCCGGGCCCAGGGGATCCCGGAGATCCAGGACTTCAACGTCCTGGCTCACCTCCGCCGCCGGGGGATCGGCTCGCGCCTGATGGACGCGGCCGAGGCCCTGATCGCCGAGCGCTCGCCCGTCGCCGGGATCGGGGTCGGACTCTATCCGGACTACGGGCCCGCGCAGCGGCTCTACGTGTTGCGCGGCTACCTGCCGGACGGGCGAGGGATCGCCTGGAACGGGACCAATGTCTCGCCCGGCCAGACCGTCGAGGTGGACGACGAACTGGCCCTCTATTTCACCAAGGCGCTCTAGGGTCCGGACCCTAAGCCCCGCGGCGCCACTCCACGGCCAGGTCCGGCTCGCGGAAGGCGAAGCGCTTGAGGTGGCTCGCCACCACCCGCTCGACCCGGGCCAGGCCGTCGGGGTCGGCGGACGAGCTCACCAGCAGCAGGGTGTCGGGGGTGGCCCGCAGGGCCGCCTCGCCCGCCTCGAAGGTGATGCGCCCTTCCTGGCCTTCCCAGGTCGCTGGGATCTTGTGCCCGAAGTGCTTGCAGAGCTGCACCATATAGCGGGCGGCGTGGGCCGTGGGCACGGTGGCGCTGGATTTCATCGGCGCCTCCATCCTTAGACCCGCTCGATCTTGGCGGCGGCCTCGTCGATCGCCGCGGCGATGGCGTCGATCTGCGCCTCGGTGGGGCGTTCGCCCTGCAGCCGCAGCTTCAGCGCCACGCCCAGGTTCTGCATGGCCCGGGCCACCCGGGGCGAGGAGCGGGGCGACTGCTCGCCGGCCTCGTCGAGGCGGGCGAAGACGGCGTCGACGGCCGCGCGGTTCTGTTCCAGGGCCTGGTCGCCCTCCGGGGTGATCTCATAGGCCTTGCGGCCACCGTCTCCGCCCGTCTGCCGGACGAAGCCTTCGTCCTCCAGCAGGGACAGGGTCGGGTAGATAACGCCCGGGCTGGGGCGATAGGCGCCGCCGGTGCGCTCCTCCAAGGCGCGGATCAGTTCGTAGCCGTGGCTGGGCTTTTCCTTCAGCAGGGCCAGGATCACGAAGCGGAGGTCGCCGTGCTCCAGGATGCGGCCGATGCGCCCGCCCCGTCCGGGACCGCCGCGGTGATGGCCGCCAAAGCCGTGTCCGCCGAACGGATGGCGGCTGCGCTGCTCGTTTCGTTTCCAGTGGTGTCGATACATTTTCGATCCTATTTAGATATGTCGATTTTACAGATATATCTCGACCGGAACGAATTGCAATAGATATATCGAAACTATTCTATTTGTCGTCCAGCCCAGCGGATCGTCATGGCCGGGCCGCAGGTCCCGGCCATCCATGGACGCCGTCACCGGGGGTTTCACCGAAGCTTCGGTGTGTATGGATCCCCGAGACGAGCTCGGGGATGACGAACTGACGGGAGAGCGACCTACTTCGGCGCGGGGAAGGCCTGCTTGCAGAGCTCGTCGCCGAAGGCTTCGGAGAGCTGCTCCTCGGCCTCGCCCATCACCACGATGGCGAAGCGGCCGCCGACGATGGTCTGGCCGACCTTGTAGTCGGCGACCACCTTGCCCGTGACAATGTCCACCAGCCGCGCCTCGCCGCGCAGGACATTGGCGCCGGCCACCACGGTGGTCATGACGGGATTGGCCTTGTCGAGGCGGTCGATCTTGGCCTCCAGGCGCAGGGGCCGGGTCCCCCCGGCGCAGGCGTCGAGCTTGGCCTTCACCTTGGCCTTGAAGATGTCGTCGAACTGCGGCGTCACCTTGAGCTCGCCCTTGGTCAGGGTGATCTCGTCCACCCGGCCGTTGGCGGTCCAATCGGTGGAGAGGGCCGAAACGGTCTCGCTGCGCGACATGCTCATGCAGCCGGAAAGGCAGACGGCGGCGCCCGCGAGCGCCAGGTGCGGAAATCGGTTCAAGGGGGATGCTCCTATCAGCCAGCCTTCAACGCGCCAGCTAAGCTCAAGCTCCGCGAAGAGTCTCGGCCAGCAGCCGGCCCTCGGGCGCGCGGCTGGAGCCCGCCCGCCAGGCGACCACGATCTCACGGTTGGGATGTTCCCCCTTCAGCGGCAGGACGGCCACGCCGGCCGCGTCGGTCAGCCCCGCGGCGACCGCCATGGCCGGGATGAAGCTGACGCCCAGGCCCGAGCCCACCATCTGCACCAGGGTCGGTAGGGAGGTGGCGGCGAAGGCCTCCTCCTCGCCGGTCGCCTTGGGCGGCTTCAGGCCGCAGGCGGCGAGCGCGTGGTCGCGCAGGCAGTGGCCGTCCTCCAGCAGGATCAGGTCGTCATTCTCCAAGGCCGAGGGCGGCGCCTCCTTCTCATGGGCCAGGGGGTGGTTGCCCGGCAGGGCGGCCAGCAGTTCGTCGTCGGAGACGTGGGCGTGGGCCAGGCCCGCCATGTCGTAGGGCAGGGCGATCAGGGCCGCGTCGAGCTGGCCCGCCTTGAGCGCCGCCAGCAGGCGGTGGGTCAGATCCTCGCGCAGGAACAGCCGCAGCTTGGGGAAGCGGGCCCGCAGTAGCGGCAGGGCCTTGGGCAGCAGGAAGGGGGCGACGGTGGGGATCACCCCCAACCGGAAGCGGCCGGTGAGCGGTTGGCCGGCGTTGCGGGCGGCCTGCACCAGCTCGTCGGCCTCGTTGAGGATGACGATCGCCCGCTCCAGGGCCGCCTGGCCCACGGCGGTGAGGATCATGCCCGAACGGGCGCGGTCGACGACCGGGGCGCCGAGGATCTTCTCCAGCTCCTGGACGCCCGACGAGAGGGTCGGCTGGGTCACGTGGGCGGCGTCGGCCGCCCGGCCGAAGGAGCCGTGCTCGGCCAGGAGCTTCAGGTATTGCAGCTGTCGCAGGGTGGGCAGGCTCACGGATCGAAGATAGGGAAAATCTATCCAATTTCCAGAGACAATCGATTGGATATTGCAGCGCAGCATCCCTATCTCCCCGTCACGGCCTCGGCCGCGTGTGATTTTTCAAGGAGAGACTGATGCTGGGCGTTGGCGAGAAACTGCCGGACTTCAAGGTCGTGGGCGTGAAGCCCAAGTTCAACCGTCACGAAGAGAACGGCGAGAGCGCCTTCGAGACCGTCACCCAGGACAGCTTCCCGGGGAAGTGGAAGGTCATCTTCTTCTATCCGAAGGACTTCACCTTCGTCTGCCCGACCGAGATCGCCGAGTTCGCGCGCCTGAACAGCCAGTTCGAGGAACGCGACGCCGTGGTCCTGGGCGGTTCGACCGACAATGAGCACTCCAAGCTGGGTTGGCGCCGGGAGCACCCGGACCTCAACAGCCTGCCGATCTGGAACTTCGCCGACAATTCCGGGAAGTTCGCCCGCGCGCTCGGCGTGCTCAACGAGGACGAGGGCGTCGCCCTGCGCGCCACCTACGTGGTCGATCCGCACAATGTCGTGCAGCACGTCTACGTCACCAACCTGAACGTCGGCCGCGCCCCGGCCGACACCCTGCGGGTGCTGGACGCCCTGCAGACCGACGAGCTCTGCCCGTGCAACCGCTCGGTTGGCGGCGAAACCCTGAAGGCCGCCTAGGTTTCTCCCTCCAGCCCCGAAGGCTGGCCTTCGGTCCGGGTGCGCGCGATCTCCCCGCGCGCCCCGGACCCCCCTTTTCTCATTCCCTGATTTCCGGAGCCGTCCGATGTCGCTCGACGCCCTGCGCGAGACCCTGCCCGCCTACGCCAAGGATCTGAGCCTGAACCTCTCGAGCCTGGCCGCCGAGACCCTGCTCAGCGACCAGCAGAAGTGGGGCGCCTTCGTGGCCTCCGCCCACGCCGTCGGCGTCCCAGCCGTGGTCAAGGCGGTGGAAGCCGCGGCGACCGCCGCCGGCCTGTCCGACGAGGCCAAGACCGCCGCCAAGGCCGCGGCGGCGATCATGGGAATGAACAATGTCTACTACCGCTCGCTGCACCTGCTCTCGAACGGCGAGTACAAGACCCTGCCGGCCAAGCTGCGGATGAACATCCTGGCCAATCCCGGCGTGGAGAAGGTCGACTTCGAGCTCTGGTCCACCGCTGTCTCGGCGATCAACGGCTGCGGCATGTGCCTGGACGCCCACGAAGCCGAGCTGAAGAAGCACGGCGTGCCCAACACCAGCATCCAGGCGGCTCTGCGCATCGCCTCGGTGGTCAACGCCGTCGGCCGTGTGATCGCCGGGGAAGCCGCCGCGGCTTAGCTCGCGGACGGCGCTCGCAAGACCGTCACGCCTAGCTGTTCGAACGGCTCCAGCCGATTTTCCGGCACCACGTCCGTGGTGACGAGGATCGAGATTTCACGAGCCGGCGCGATCACGAAAGGTGATGCAGCGCCCAGCTTTTCCGAGGATGCGAGCGCGACCGTCTCGCCGGCCGCGGCCACGAGCGCGCGCTTGATGGCCGCCTCCTCGGCATCGTCGGTGCTGAGGCCAACATCGGGATGAACGGCGGTGGCGCCGATAAAATATGTGTCGGCCCGAATCCGTTGGATCGACTCAATGGCCAAGGCGCCGACGGCAACCATCGAGTGCTTGAAGAGCCGCCCTCCGATCATGATGACGTCGACGGCATGGTCGGCCAACTCGACGGCGATGGCCGGACTGTGGGTGACGATAGTGGCCCGCAAATTCCGGTCTAGGCTGCGCACCAGTTGGACCGCCGTCGTGCCGCCATCGAGGATGACGACCTGACCGGACCGGATCATTCCCGCTGCAGCCCGCCCGATCGCGACCTTTTCCATCGTGGACACTGATGCCCGCGTGCTGAGATCGCCGACCGCCTTCGACGCCGGCAGGGCGCCGCCATGCACACGATGGAGGAGGCCCTCATGCGCCAGATCGCGCAGATCGCGTCGAATCGTGTCCTCCGACAGCGACAACTCCGCCGAGAGCGCCTTGGCCACCACTTGGCCGTCACGCCGCAGAACTTCCAGGATGTGGCGCTTGCGCTGTTGGGTCAGCATCGCGACTCCTTCATGCACGATCATGCTTGTTTCTGCACGATAATGCCGCTATTGGCATCTCATGTCACTGGCTGATCGCATTCGAATCCGGGACGTGCGGCTGCTGTCCGACGATTGGTACGTCCTCAAGAAGACGACCTTCGATTGGCGGCGGGCCGACGGCGCGTGGCAGACCGTGAGCCGCGAAACCTACGACCGGGGCAACGGCGCGACGCTGCTGCCCTATAACCGCGCGGCGCGGACCGTTCTGCTTACACGCCAGTTCCGCTATCCGGCGTACGTCGGCGGATACGACGGTCTGCTAATCGAGGCCGCCGCCGGTTTGCTCGATCGCGCTTCTCCCGAAGTACGGATCAGGGCCGAGGTGGAAGAGGAAACCGGCTACCGCCTCGGCGAAATCCGGAAGGTCTTCTCCTGCTTCATGAGCCCCGGCTCGGTGACCGAACAACTGCATTTCTTCGTAGCGGAGTATGACGCGGACATGCGGATTGGCCGGGGCGGCGGGATCGAGGCGGAGGGCGAAGAGATCGAGGTGCTGGAGTTGCTGCTGGATCAGGCGCTGGCCATGGTTTCAGACGGCCGAATTATCGACGCCAAGACAATCATGCTGCTTCAATACGTGGCCTTGCACATCTTCGCCGAGACGGCCTAGCCCAGCGCCCTCTTCAGCCGCGCCACCCCGCCGGCCATCGTCCGCGCGGGGAAGCCCGAAAAGCCTAGCATCAGCCCTGACCTGGGCTCCACCGCGCGATAGAGCCGGCTGATGGCGCGCACATAGATCCCCGCCCGGTCCGCGACCGTCTCGGCCTCCAGGTCCGAGCGGCCGTCCTTGAAATAGGCGATCAGGTGCATGCCCTGGTCCGGGACGTGGACCTCGAAGACGTCGCCCATCTGCTCCGTCAGGGCGCCGGCGAGCGCGTCACGCTTGGCCTTGTCGGCCAACCGCCGTCTGCGGATGTGGGCAGCGAAATGCCCCTCGCGCATGAAGTCCAGCAGCATGGCCTGGGTCAGGGTCGGCGGCTGGCGGTCGATCACCTGGCGGGCGTTGGCGAAGGCGGCGGCCAGCGCCTTGGGCACGACGGCGTAGCCCATCCGCAGGCCGGGGAAGAGCGCCTTGTTGAGCGTTCCCACATAGATCACCCGCTCCCCGCCATCGAGGCCCTGCAGGGAAGCCAGGGGCGGACCGGCGTAACGGAACTCCGAGGCGTAGTCGTCCTCGACGATCCAGGCGCCGGTCTCCCGCGCCCAGGCCAGCAGCTCCAGCCGCCTCGCCATTGAGAGCGTCACCCCCAGCGGGTACTGGTGCGACGGCGTCACGAACACCACCCGCGCGTCGGGCGCCGCGGCGACACCCTCGGAGACGACCAGGCCCGAGCGATCAACGGCCACGTGCTGGACCGCCACGCCCGCCGAGCTGAGGGCGTGCAGGGTCGCCGGATAGCCCGGATCCTCCATCCAGACCCGGTCGCCGGGGTGCAGCAGCAGGCGCGCGGCGATGTCCACCGCATGCTGGGCGCCGGACGTGACGATCACCTGGTCCGGGTCACAGACCACCCCGCGGGCGGCGCGCAGATAGTCGGCGATCGCCTCGCGAAGGGGCCGTTCGCCAGCCGCGTCCGAATAGCCGAAATGGACCGGCCCCAGCGTGCGCAGGGCCCGCCGCGTCGAGGCCGACCAGGCGTCCAGGGCGCGCGCATCCAGCAGGGTGCGGCCGGTGGCGAACAACCTGGGTTCCGTCTGGGGCGTCGGGAAGGTGATCTCGTCCAGCACCCGCGCCCGGGCCGGGATCGGCGGCGGCGGGGCGGACGGGGCCGGCGTCTGCGGCTTGACGTCGATCACCCCGCTGAGGTCGCTGGAGACATAGGTGCCCGAGCCGGCGCGGCCCTCCGCATAGCCCTCGGCCAGCAGCAAGTCGTAGGCGGCCACCACCGAGGCCCGCGCCACGCCCAGCCGGGTCGAGAAATCGCGGCTCGACGGCAGGCGGCCGCCCGGCTTCAGGGCCCCCGACAGGATCGCTCCGCGCACCTGGTCGTACAGGCGCCGGACCACCGGCTCACCCGGCTCCGGCGGGCTCCAGGGATAGATGTCGGCCCAACTCATGGGCCGATCATGCCGGAAAGTGGTCTGACCGACCAGCGGGAACTGGATTTGTCGACCAGACCGCATCGCCCATAACAGGAGGCTCTAACGGAGCCTGAGATGAGCGAATCCTTCACCCCGACCGTCCGGTCCAAGGCGCGGCGCAAGCCCGACCGGGCCGCCTATGACGAGGCGAGCGTCTACGCGATCCTCGACGCGGCCGTGCTGTGCCACGTGGGCTATGTCCTGGACGGGGAGCCTTTCGTGACGCCGACCACCTTCTGGCGACAGGGCCGCAAGCTCTATTGGCACGGCTCGGCCGCCGGCCGGATGATCCGCGCCCAGGGCGCGGGCCTGCCGGTCTGTGTCACCGTCACCCACATGGACGGCCTGGTCCTGGCGCGCTCGGGCCTGGCCCACTCGATGAACTATCGCTCGGTCATGGCCTTCGGCACCGCGCGGATGGTCGAGGGGCTGGAGGCGCGGCGCGCGGCGATGAGCGCCTTCATCGACCGGCTCTATCCGAACCGCTCGGCCGAACTGCGCCCGGCTCTGGACAACGAGATCAAGCTGATCGGCCTGGTGGAGATGACCATCGAAGAGGCGTCCGCGAAGGTCCGGGCTGGCGGCGTCAACCGCCTCGCCTCGGACGAGGCCTGGAGCGCCTGGAGCGGCGTCGTTCCGATCACCACCGTGCTCGGCGCCCGCCAGGCCGACGCCGTGCAGAGCGCCGGCGCCGCACCCTCGCCCAGCCTCGGCCTCTATCTGGAAGGCGCGCGCCTCGACGCCGTGCTGACGGCGGCGGCCTCCGCCGCCTAGTCCGGCTTGCCGGTGTCCACGAACTTGCCGAACCTTCCCGCCTGGGTGCCGATCACCTGGTCGACGGGGTCGGCGAAGGCCTTGGCGGCGGCGGCGCGCATCCCGCCCACATGATAGGTGACGGTGACCGTCGAGCCGCCGCCGCTCTTCGGCGAGATCTTGAAGGTGAGGGCGCCGGCCGCGCCCTCATCCTGTAGGGGACCGAGGGCCGCTTCGATCCGCAGGGTGTGCTGGTCGGGCCAGGCCAGGGCGACCACGCCGTGGCGCACCCCGCCGCCGGGCAAGGCCTCGCAGAAACAGGCGCCGGCCTCCAGCTTGACGGTCATGTTGGACGCCTTGCCGGTATAGGTGTGGGCGCCGTCCCACCAGGATCCGATCTGCCCAAGGGCGGCATAGGCCTTGTCCGGCGACGCGGCGACCTCGACGGTCTTCTTCGTGCGGAAGCCCGCCTCGGTGCGCTCGACCACCTCGGCCTGCGCAGCGAGCGGCGCGAGCGACAGGATCAGCGCCACGGTCCATCCGATCTTCATGGGGTCAGCTCCCTAAGCCTTCTCGAAGCTTAGCGGGCCTCCCCAAAAAGTCTCCACCAAGCTGGACTGGGCGCCCGGCTTTCCGGTGGTCAGGAACCGCCGCGAGCCGCCCTCGCCCGCCCTATATTCCGGGTGCTTGGCGAGATAGCCCTCCAGGGCGTCGGCCGTGGCGCCCGGCTGATGGATCAGCGGGGTGCCCGGCTTCAACGCCGCGCGGAACATGTCGGCGACGATCTCGTAGTGGGTGCAGCCGAGAATGGCCCGATCCGGCGCGCGCCCGATCCGGCGGCCGATGGCGTCCACATGGCCCTGGATGGTGGTGGCCAATTCCACCGCGCCGGCGCCAGCCTCGATCATCCGCGCCAGGTCCGGACAGGCCTCGGAGAACACCGCTACGTCCTGGCGGCGCTTGTCGATCTCGATCTCGTAGACGCGCGAGCGGGCGGTGGCGGGCGTCGAGAACACCGCCAGCACATCCAGCTTCTCGATCTTGTCGCCGCGCCGGTCAGCCTCGTGCTCCCAGGGCAGGCCCGTAGCCGCCTCGATGGTCGGTACGATGATGCCCAGGATATTCACCGGCCGCCCCAGCTGCTTGCGATAGCCCGGCAGCCAGGTCTGCTGCAGCCGGCGCAGGGCGATCCCCGAGGCGGTATTGCACGCCAGGACGACGAGATCGCAGTCCTCGGCGAACAGTCGCTCGCAGCCGGCCCGGGTCAGGTCGACGATGTTCTCGCCCTCGCGCCCGCCGTAGGGCGCGTTGGCCTGATCGGCCAGATAGACGAAGTCCGCGGTGGGGAGGCGCTCCACGAGCGCACGGTGGACGGAAAGACCGCCCACGCCGGAATCGAAAACGCCAATGGCCATGAATCCGATGTAGCCGGGCGCCGTTCAGGCGTCCATGAGCGGCTTGATGACTCCGTTCAGCGAATCTCGATATTTCGAATTGACAGCGATGTCAGCCTGACATAATTGTCACCCTGAAATAATCGAGACGTGGCCAAGTCAGGGTCACGACGGGCGGCCCAGGACGCTCCTGCCCGTGGAGTTTTACGCGTCGTCATCCGTCGAGATTTCTTATGAACTATCCTTTGGCCGCCAATCGCGACCTGTCTTTGGACGACCCCGCCTCCAGCTGGGTCATCGGCGTCGAGGTGGACCTGCAGACAGCGCTGGCGCTGGCGCGGGCCACCACCAAGGCCCTGCTCCATCTCTCGCCCTTGTCGCATCGCGAGATCAGCGCGGCCCTGCAGCAGGAGATCGCCGTCCTAGAGATGCAGAGCGATCCGCTCTCGCTCGCCGCCGCCAACGCGGTGAAACAGTACCTGCCCGAGGCCGCCTGACCGAACGCCGTCCCATGCGGGTCAACCTGGAGGCCCGAGCCGCCACCGCGGAGAACCGCCGCGCGAAGACGCGCGAGCGCCTGCTCGATGCGGCGACGGAAGTCATCTCCTGCAAGGGGCCGGAAGCCGCGTCCATCGAGGACTTCGTCGCCGCGGCCGGCGTTTCGCGCGGCACCTTCTACAACTACTTCCCCGCGATCGGCGATCTGATCATCGCCCTCAACGCCCGGGTCTCAGCCACCATGGTCCAGGCCCTCGGGCCAGCGCCGCCGCACCAGGACGTCGCCGTCCGTTTCGCCACGGTGCTGCACCACATCCTGGCCACCTTCACCGCCGACCCGGTTCAGGGATGGATGGCGCTACGGCTGAGCGAGTCCGACGCCCCGACCGATCCGACGTTCGCGGCGCGGTTCGACGCCCTCTTCCTGCGAGGAGTCGAAGAGGGGCGATTCAGCAAGTCCGCCAATGTGGTCGCCGCGCGCAGCATCGTCGTCGGCGCCTTCCGCATGGCCCAGCGCGACATCTTCCGCGGCGACGTCCCGCCGGACCACGGGACCCAGGTCGTGGCCCTGCTCCTCATCGCCTGCGGACTGCCGGAAGGCGAAGCCCACCAGATCAGCCGCGAATGCGCCGAGTCTGCGCAGCGGACGTCTGCCTAGGCGTCACATTACCATCCCGTCATGTGACGTTCAGCAAGGTTGACCCTAAGGTCCCGCCAACTCTGAACGAACTCTCAGGAGACTCCATGAAACGGCGCACTTTCCTTGCCGCCTCGGGCGCGATCGCCGCCGCCTCGACGCTGCCCGTCGCCGCCTTCGCCCAAGGGTCCACCGGCGCGATCACCGCCGCCTGGACCGGCCCGTATGGCGGGGTCCCCGCCTTCGACAAGATCGCCGTCGCCGACTTCAAGCCCGCCCTCGAACTGGCCATGAAGACCGAGCGGGCCGAGATCGACGCCATCGCCGACAGCAAGGCGTCGCCGACCTTCGAGAACATCATCGCTGCCCTGGAGCGCTCTGGCGACATGGGCGATCGGGTGGGGACCTTCTACGGCGTCTGGTCGGGCACCCTCTCGACCCCCGAGATGCGCGCCATCGAGAAGGAGATGTCGCCCAAGCTGTCGGCCCATAACGACGAGACCCTGCAGAACGAGAAGCTCTTCAAGCGCATCGAGGCGGTCTACGAGGCCCGCGCCAAGCTGACCCCCGAGCAGCAGCGCCTGGCCTGGCTCTACTGGAACCGCTTCGTGCGCGCCGGCGCGCGGCTCTCGGCCGCCGACAAGAAACGCGTCGCCGAGATCAACCAGGAGCTGGCCGGTCTGTTCACCAGCTTCACCCAGAACCTGCTGGCCGACGAAACCGACTACGTCCTCTACCTGCGCACCGAGAGCGAGCTGGCCGGCCTGCCCGACGACGTCCGCGCCGCGGCCGCCGCAGGCGCCAAGGACCGCGGCCACGAGGGCGAATGGGCGATCCTCAACACCCGCTCCTCGATGGACCCGTTCCTGACCTACTCCACCCGCCGCGACCTGCGCGAGAAGGTCTGGCGCACCTATTACAGCCGCGGCGACAACGGCGACGCCAAGGACAACAACGCCAACATCAAGAAGATCCTCAAGCTGCGGGTCGAGCGCGCCAAGCTGCTGGGCTATCCGACCCACGCCCACTGGCGGCTGGAGAACGCCATGGCCAAGACGCCCGAGGCCGCCATGGCGCTCATGCTGCGTGTCTGGCCCTCGGCCATCGCGCGGGTGAAGGAGGAGGTGGCCGAGATGCAGGCCATCGCCGACAAGGAGAAGGCCGGCCACCGCATCGAGCCCTGGGACTACCGCTTCTACGCCGAGAAGGTCCGGGCCGACCGCTACGACCTCGATATGAACGCGGTGAAGCCGTACATGCAGCTGGAGAAGCTGCGCGAGGGCATGTTCTGGGCTGCGGGCGAGGTCTACGGCTTCCAGTTCGAACAGGTGACCAATGTGCCGGTCGCCCATCCGGACATCCGCGTCTGGGAGGTCAAGCGCGACGGCAAGCATGTGGGGCTCTGGTACTTTGACCCCTACGCCCGGACCGGCAAGCGTTCCGGCGCCTGGATGAACGCCTATCGGACCCAGGAAAAGTTCGACAAGCCGATCACCACCATCGTCTCCAACAACTCGAACTTCGTGAAGGGCGCGCCCGGCGAGCCGGTGCTGATCTCCTGGGACGACGCCGAGACCATGTTCCACGAGTTCGGCCACGCCATCCACGGCCTGAACTCCGATGTGGCCTATCCCTCGCTCTCGGGCACGGCGGTGGCGCGCGACTATGTGGAGTTCCCCAGCCAGATCAACGAGCACTGGCTGCCGACGCCTCAAGTGTTGAACAGTTACGCCCTGCACCACAAGACCGGGAAGCCGATCCCGGCCGAGCTGGTGGAGAAGCTGGAGAAGGCCTCCACCTTCCGCCAGGGCTTCGACGTCACCGAGTACCTGTCGTCGGCGATCATCGACATGAAGCTGCATCTGGCCGGCGACGTGGACATCGATCCTGACGCCTTCGAGCGCGACGAACTCACCAAGCTCGGCATGCCCAGCGAACTGGTCATGCGCCACCGCACCCCGCAGTTCGGCCACGTCTTCGCCGGCGACGGCTATTCAGCGGGCTATTACAGCTACCTGTGGTCGGAGACCCTGGCCCTGGACGTGGTCAACGGTTTCAAATCCTCGCCGGGCGGCATGTACGACAAGCCCATGGCCGCCAAGCTGCGCGCCAATGTCATGAGCATCGGCAACTCGGTCGATCCGGAGATCGCCTACCGCAAGCTCATGGGTCGCGACGTGGACGTGAAGCCCTACCTGCGCAACAAGGGCTTCCCGACGGCGTGATCACGCGGCTAACGCCGAAGAGTTGCTCCCCCTCTGGGCTACCGGATGCACGGAAGTGATTCCCTGGGTTGAGCGGAGCTGATCCAAGGGTCCGATCTTTGGGGGGGTCGGATGGATTGGTTTGGGCCGGGGGATGCACGGAGGTCGGCGCGTGGGGCGTG
>NZ_JAUYOJ010000245.1 GCF_030697925.1 Phenylobacterium sp.
CATTGGCGCCCGGTTCACCGTCGAGCTTCTCGACAACCAGCAGATCGCCAGGTTGGACCCGGTACTGCTTTCCGCCGGTTTTGATCACCGCGTACATCGTTAGCGCCTTGGACTTTAGCAAAAGGAATTGCGCCCGCGAGAGGCCCCGCGGGCGAGAGGGCCGGACTTATACAGCGGGTCCCGTGCAAGTCAACGCGAGTCCCGCGTTTCGACCGTCACATGGCTCAATCCGGGCAGACCGGCCAGGCGCGCCCGATAGGCCGACGCCGCCAGCGGGGCCTTGGCCTCGATCACCGCGATGGCGGCGTGGTGGCCGGGGCCCAGCCGCCAGAGGTGCAGGTCCAGCAGCCGCTCGTCGCCCGTGACCAGCCGCGCGCGGATCTCGGCGGTGAGTTCGGGCGAGGGATTCATGTCCAGCAGCACCGCGCCGGCCCTGTGCAGCAGCCGCCAGGCGAAGTGGGCGACCAGGGCCGCCCCGGCCAGGCCCGCCAGGCTGTCGGCCCAGGCCCAGCCGAAGAACCGCCCCAGCGCCAGGCCGAAGATGGCCAGGGCCGAGACCGCCGCGTCGGCGGCCAGGTGCAGGTGGGCGGCCGAGAGATTCAGGTCGCCGTCGCGGTCGTGCGCATGGGCGTGGGCCGGCCGCAGCAGCCACATGCAAATCAGGTTGACCACCAAGGCTCCGGCGGCCAGCGCCAAGGCGCCGTCATAGGCCACGGGCGCGGGCGCCAGCAGGCGCGCGATGCTCTCGAAGGCGATGAACAGGGCCGTCACCGCCAGGACCGAGGCGTTCGCGAACCCCGCCAGGTAGCCCAGCTTGCCGGTGCCGAAGGAGAATCGCGCATCGTCGGCGAACCGCCGCGCCAGGCCATAGGCGCCGGCCGCCACCAGCAGGGCGGCCACGTGGGCGGCCAGGTGCAGGCCGTTGGCCACCAGGGCCATGGAGTTGAACGCGATCCCGCCGGCGATCTGGGCCGCCAGGGTCAGGAGACAGATGACCGCCACGATCCAGGTGCGTCGCTCGTTGCGGGCATGATCCGCGCCCAGATAGACGCGGTCGGCGCGGAAGGCGTCGATCTGCGCTTGGGTCTCGGGCGTGGAGGCGATCACGGCTGCAGTCTTCCCATATCTTCGATCTTCGGCTCAGGTGTTATATGATAACACTTTCGACCGCAAGCGCGGCGCCTGTTCCCTTGAGCCCCTGCAATGACTAGATGTCGGCCATGACCGACAAGACCCCCGTCACGGTGCTCACCGGCTATCTCGGCGCCGGCAAGACCACCCTGCTCAACCGCATCCTCACCGAGGACCATGGCAAGCGCTACGCCGTCATCGTCAACGAGTTCGGCGAGGTCGGCATCGACAACGACCTGATCGTCGGCGCCGACGAAGAGGTCTTCGAGATGAACAATGGCTGCGTCTGCTGCACGGTGCGCGGCGACCTGATCCGGGTTCTCTCCGGGCTGATGAAGCGCAAGGGCAAGTTCGACGCGATCATCGTCGAGACCACGGGCCTGGCCGACCCCGGCCCGGTGGCCCAGACCTTCTTCGTCGACGACGACGTGAAGGCCAAGACGCAGCTCGACAGCGTCACCACCGTGGTGGACGCCAAGCACCTGATGCTGCGCCTCGCCGATAGCCGTGAGGCGGTCGAGCAAATCGCCTTCGCCGACCAGATCGTGCTGAACAAGACCGACCTGGTCACCGAGGCCGAGCTGAAGAGCGTCGAGGCGGCGATCCGCCGGATCAACCCGCTCGCCCCCATCCACCGCGCCCAGCGCTCCAACGTGTCCCTGGACAAGATCCTCGGCCGGGGCGGCTTCGACCTGGCCCGCATCACCGAGGTGCAACCGGAATTCCTGAACCCGCCCCACGGCGAGGCGGGCCACGTCCATGACGAGGATTGCGACCATGATCACGACCATCATCATCACGGCGATCATGACCACGGTCACCACGGCCATGATCATGAAGACCACGCGGCCGCGGCGGGCATCCGCGGCGTCTCGCTGACCCTCGACAAGCCGATCCACGGCCAGCGCGTCACCAGCTGGCTGAACCAGCTCCTGGCCGACCAGGGCCCCGACATCCTGCGGGCCAAGGGCATACTGGACGTGGCCGGCGAGGACCGCCGCCTGGTGTTCCAGGCCGTGCACATGATCCTGGAGGGCGACTTCCAGGGCGACTGGAAGGCGGGCGACAAGCGCTACAGCCGCATGGTGTTCATCGGCCGCAACCTCGACGAGGCCAAGCTGCGCGCCGGCTTCGAGGCCTGCGCGGCCTAGAGCCCACGAAAAAGCCCGCCCGGGTTTCCCCGGGCGGGCCTGATCTCGTCGGTGGTCCGAAGGGCCTAGAGCTCTTCGTTGATCAGGGCCACCTGGAAGAAGCCGTTGCTCTGCAGGGTGTTCATCACCGCCATGAAGTCGCCGTAGCGCACGGTGCGGTCGGCGCGGATATAGACGCGCTCCGCGGTGGGCTCGGGCTTGGCGATGATCCGCGACAGATCGGCGGGCAGGGTGTCCAGGGTGGTGGGCACGTCGCCGATATAGAGGCCGGCCATCTGGATGTTGATCAGGGTCGGTTCGACGATCTTGGTGCCTGGCGGCGGCGGAATGGCCGGCGGCAGGTCAAGCTTGACGGAAACCGTGGCGGCCGGAATGGCCACCATGAAGATGATAAGGAGCACCAGCATCACGTCCACGAAGGGCGTGACGTTGATGTCGCTGTTCTGGCCGAGGTCGAACTTACCGCCGCCGCCCCCGCCGCCCAGCTTCGCACCCATATGAATTTCCTTCCCTAGGGCCCCTGGAACCGGGGCCGCCACGTGGTCGCGGAAACCCTTCGCCAAACAA